>DATHWC010000220.1:0-31397 GCA_035460985.1 Lunatimonas sp. | reverse complement strand
AATTTCCCGACGGACACTGATTTGAGCAGTTCCTCCGGACGGGTTTCAAACCTGCCCATTTCCTCGGCGTAGTAGCCGGCAAGCAGGGATATTTCTTCGTCTTTCGGTTCCCTGCAGACGATTCGCACGAAGGCCTCCGAGATGGCTGCTTCCGCATCCGCACCATGTTTGTCAGCCAGTGAGGAGGCCAGCGTGCGGGCTGCTTCCAGCACCAGCGGGTCATTCAACATGGCTAAAGCCTGTAACGGGGTGTTTGTACGGCTTCGTGTAACTTCACACAGGTCTCTGTTACTTCCGTCAAAGATAATGGGTTTCGGTGGGGGTGATGTAAGTTTGATAAACGTGTATAGTCCCCTGCGGTAGAGGGCATCTCCTCGGTCCTGCCGGTATACGGCCAGTTCGCCCCTCCCGGAGGTGGAGGCCTCCCACAACCCTTCGGGCTGGTAGGGCTTCACACTGGGTCCGCCGACTTCCCGGACCAGCAATCCACTGCTGGCCAGTACGTGGTCCCGGATGTGTTCCGCATTCAGCCTAAGCCGGGGAGCCCTGGAAAGATAAATATTTTCCGGATCGCGTTCCAAGTTGCTCCGGTTAACTTCGGCTGACTGCTGGTAGGAAGCCGAAGACACGATTTTTTTGACAAGGTACTTGACGTCCCAGCCGCTTTCCCGGAAGTCCACGGCAAGCCAGTCCAACAGTTCAGGATGTGATGGCAAGTCGCCCTGCATGCCGTAGTCGCCGGCGGATTTCACGATGCCGCTGCCAAACAGTTCCTGCCAGATCAAGTTTACGAAAACACGGGCGGTAAGGGGGTTTTCCTCATCGAAGGTCCACTCGGCGAGGCCCAACCTGTTTTTGGAATATTTGGAGTCGTTGAACGCGAATATTTTCTCCGGGGTGGAAGGGGTCACGGCTGTGGTGGGGGCATCATATATTCCCCTGTCCAAGATGTAGGTGGTGCGGACGGTATCGGAGAAATCCTCCATCACCGAAACCATGATCCGGCTGCTGTCCTTGTGGTTGATAAAGTCCAGTACCCCGGTTAAATCCTCATTTTCCACCCACATGATGGGTGTCTTGGCAGGCTTGGACACGCTCACGTCGCCCTCATAACCCTTTTCCGGTGTGTTGTTGAAGAAGGAGAAAAGCTGGAAATAGTTCTCCTGCGAGATGGGGTCATATTTGTGGTCGTGACACTGGGCACACTCGACGGTGAGTCCCAGTATAGCTTTGGTGAACGTATTGGTCTTGTCCAAAATGTATTCTATGCGGTATTCTTCCTCGATGACACCACCCTCCTCGGTATACTTGTGGTTGCGGTTAAAAGCCGTCGCGAGGATTTGTTCTTTGTTGGCATCCGGGAGAAGGTCCCCGGCAAGCTGCCAGGTGATAAATGTGTCGTAGGGCAGGTTTTTGTTAAAGGCATGAATAACCCAGTCGCGGTAGGGCCATTGGGTTCTGATGTTGTCATCCTGGTAGCCGTAAGAGTCTGAGTAGCGGGAGATATCCATCCAGAGTACTGCCATCCGCTCCCCAAAGGCGGTGTCTGACAGGAGTCTGTCAATTATTTTATCAGTGGCTTCCGGGCTGTCATCTTCAACATACTCACGGACCATCTCCGGTGAGGGGGGAAGTCCTGTCAGGTCAAAACTTAGCCGCTTGAGTAGGTGTGCGTTAGTTGCCGGATCGTTGGGTTGCATCCCGCGCCGCTCCAAGGCGGCAAGCACGAATGCGTCTATTTCATTTTTGGCCCATTCACCGGAACCTGCTTTGGGAAGTTGCGCCTTTACGGGGGGTACAAAAGCCCAATGGGGTTCATATTTGGCGCCTTGGGCGACCCATTTCCGGATGGTTTCCTTTTCTTCTTCGCTAAGCTTGAGGTTGGATTCCGGGGGAGGCATCTTCTCGTTTTCGTCTGTTGCGAAGAGGCGGTTTACCACCTCGGAGGCACGGACGTCACCGGGAACGATGGCGTGGGCGGAAGGGTTTTCCTTCAGGGCGGCGTATGCACCCTCTTCCGTATCAAGCCTCAGGCCAGCCTCGCGCTTGTTGGCGTCTGGGCCGTGGCAGGCAAAACAGTTGTCGGACAGTATCGGACGGATATGGAAGTTGTAGCTGAGTTGGTCACTGTCGACAAAGGAGGAGGGATTTTCTCCTTTTTGATCACATGCGGCTGTCCAGAAGAGGACAAATATCAGAATTAGGTAAACAAAGCGTTTAAGCATTTTTTTGGGTTGTTAATTCTATTCCTTAATCTCAAATTTGATTATTTTTCCAACAAAAACCAAAGGAATTTATTTTATAGGTTGGATTGATATTTTGTAGCAGGCAATTGACAATGGGATTGGATTAGTTCCGGGATCCGGGAGAGGTGCTGTCCTGTCAACTTTTTAAAGGCATACCATACAGGAAACAAAAAAAATAAGGGTTTAGTTTGGATGCCGTTTCAGAAAGGGCATAAAAAAGGCTGCTCTTGGGCAGCCTTTAAGTACTTATACTTTTTTGATATTTCCAAAATCAAATGTTTCCAAAAACTTTGTCGTAAAATTTCCTGCCTTAAATTCCTTGTCTTCCAATAAGGCGAGATGGAAAGGGATGGTTGTTTTGATCCCATCAATGACAAATTCTTCCAAAGCCCGTTTCATCCTGACGATGACCTCTTCTCGGGATTGTCCACTGACGATCAGTTTAGCAATCATCGAATCATAATTTGGGGGGATGATATATCCCGCATATACGTGGCTGTCTATCCTTACCCCCCTTCCACCGGGAAGATGGAGGTTTATAATTTTCCCCGGGCTGGGTCGGAATCCGTTGGAAGGATCCTCCGCATTGATGCGACATTCCATGGCAAATAGCTTAGGATAATAATTCTTTCCACTGATGGGTTCTCCTTCGGCTACTTTAATTTGTTCTTTAATCAAATCGAAATCCGTCACCTCTTCGGTGATGGGATGCTCCACCTGAATACGGGTATTCATTTCCATAAAGTAGAAATTCCGGTGTTTATCAACCAAAAATTCTACTGTTCCAGCGCCTTCATAAGCGATGGCTTCCGCTCCTTTGATGGCCGCTAGGCCCATCTGATTGCGTAATTCGTCGGTAATAAAAGGGGAGGGGGTCTCTTCCACGAGTTTCTGATGGCGGCGCTGGATAGAGCAGTCCCTTTCAGATAGGTGGCAGGCGCGTCCACGGCTGTCACCGATGATCTGAATTTCAATATGGCGGGGTTCTTCCACAAATTTTTCCAAATAGAGGCCGTCATTGCCAAAAGCGGCAGCGGATTCCTGCCTGGCATCATCCCAAGCTTTCTTAAATTCGGCAGGCTCCTTCACAATCCGCATTCCACGGCCTCCGCCTCCCGCTGTTGCCTTGAGGATGATTGGATAGCCAATTTCATCGGCAATTTTCAATCCCTGTTCAACGTCCTTCAGCAACCCTTCCGATCCGGGGATCGTGGGAACGCCGGCTTTGGCCATGGTTGCTTTTGCCGTGGCTTTATCACCCATTTGGTTGATCATTTCGGGGCTGGCACCGATGAATTTTATTCCATACTCTTCACAGATCCTGGAAAATTCCGCGTTCTCCGAAAGAAATCCGTAACCGGGATGGATGGCATCGGCATTGGTGATTTCGGCAGCAGCAATGATTCGGGGGATGTTTAGGTAAGAATCCTTACTGGGTGCGGCACCGATACAAACGGCCTCATCAGCAAATCTAACGTGAAGACTGTCCTTGTCGGCAGTGGAATAGACGGCCACCGTCTTGATGCCCATCTCTTTGCAGGTTCGAATGATTCGTAGAGCTATTTCTCCTCTGTTGGCTATTAGTATCTTTTTGAACACTTTTTCTGATTCAGTTTTTTGGGTAATCAATTTATTCTGCCACCTCAATTAAAAACAAAGGCTGGTCGAATTCAACGGGAGAAGAATTTTCTACCAATACTTTTACGATTTTCCCCGAAATTTCAGAATCAATTTCGTTGAAAAGCTTCATGGCTTCGATGATTCCAACCGTTTGGCCGGCCTGAATGGTGTCCCCCACACTGACAAACGGTCCTGATTCCGGATTGGAAGACCGGTAAAAGGTGCCTATCATGGGAGATTTAATTTCTTTGTGGCGGATATTGGGTTCATCTGCCGACGTACTGTTTGATGGAGGGGGAGATTGTAGACTGGGAGCACTATTGTGGGAGGTTACTACCTGGGCTGGCGTTTCAACCATGCGAACTGCAGCTGGTGCATCAGCACTTTTTTTTATGGAGAGCTTAAACTCATCCGTCTCTATTTTTACTTCGGCTAGGCCTGAATGGGAAATAAAGTCAATCAACTCTTGTATTTCTTTGGCTTTCATAATTCATTTATTTGGTAGGTGCTATAGGATCAACTGTAACACAATGGGGCAGAATTATAGGTCTTTAAACTCTTCAAGCCCACTAATGTAATAATATTTACTGAAGGTTTTTGTTTTTATTTCACTCTTTCTGAATAAGAGCCGTCCCGGGTATCCACTTTAATCAGGATGTCCTGGTTGACGAAAAGAGGGACCATAACCACTGCTCCGGTTTCCAGGGTAGCGGGCTTCAGGGTGTTGGTTGCGGTGTCTCCCTTGATACCAGGTTCTGTATAGGTAATCATCAGTTCCACAAATGCAGGTAATTCTACACCCAATGGTTTTTCAGTTTCAGCATGGATAAGGATGTCGACCATTTGGCCTTCCTTCAATAATTTCGGACGCTCTATAAGAGATTCTTCAATGGGTATTTGTTCAAAAGTCTCCGAATCCATGAAATGATAGCCCATGTCATCAGCGTAGATGAATTGGTGGGGCCGTTTTTCCACGCGGGCAGTGGTGACTTTTTCCCCGGAATTAAACGTCTTGTCCAACACCTTTCCGGTCGTTAGGCTTTTTAATTTGGTCCTTACAAAAGCCGGACCTTTTCCCGGTTTTACATGTTGAAATTCGACAATGGTCATGATGTCGTGGTTGAATTCCAAACATAACCCATTCTTAAAGTCTGCGGTGCTTGCCATTGGTTGATTTGTTTAAGTAATTGGTTAAGAGCTTATTTGGTGTCATAGCCCCATTTGAGGTAGATGGAGCCCCAGGTAAAACCACCACCAAAGGCCGCAAGGATTAAGTTGTCTCCTTTTTTCAGACGGGATTCATAGTCCCATAAACAAAGGGGTATGGTGCCTGCGGTGGTGTTTCCATATTTTTCGATATTTAACATGACCTTTTCCGGACCGATACCCATTCGGCTAGCCGTGGCGTCAATGATTCGTTTGTTTGCCTGATGCGGGACAAGCCAGTCGACATCGTCTCCGGTCAGGTTGTTCTTGACCATGATTTCGGCACTCACTTCCGCCATGTTGGTGACGGCGAATTTATATACCGTAGATCCTTCTTGGAAAATGTAATGTTCTTTTCTGGCAATAGTTTCCAAACTAGCTGGGCGAAGACTACCACCTGCTTTCATGTGCAGGTAATCGGCTCCCCCTCCATCTGAATGCAATATGGAATCCATTATTCCCAATTCTTCCGTAGTAGGCTCCAATAACACAGCTCCCCCACCGTCTCCGAATATGATACAGGTAGACCTGTCTTCATAATTCACAATAGCAGACATCTTATCCGCACCAATTACGATTACTTTTTTGTGAAAACCCGTTTCGATAAACTGGCTTCCCACGGTCAGGCCATATAGAAAGCCTGAACATGCGGCAGAGATGTCAAATCCATAGCTCTTATTGGCCCCAACATTGGCTGCTACCAAATTGGCTGTAGAGGGGAAAAACATGTCCGGGGTGACGGTAGCACAAATAATCAGGTCAATTTCATCAGGTGAAGTGTTGGTTTTTTCAAGTAAACCTTTTACTGCCTGAGTGGCTATGACGGAAGTACCCTGATGGTCTCCCTTTAAAATTCGTCTTTCTTTAATGCCGGTACGGCTGGTAATCCATTCATCATTGGTATCTACTAACGTTTCAAGTTCCTTATTGGTCAGCACATAGTCAGGTACCCAACCGTGTACTCCAGTGATGACAGCTCTGGTTTTTCTCATGGAATGTTCTCTTTTGGATGTAGCTTTGACCGCTTGCCTATATTCCAGTAGCCGCCTCTTTGGGTAGGCAAGGAATCGGTTCAAAACCAGCATCTTTGTTTTCCTTTATTTAAAAGGAATGGCAAAATTATTTAAAATGTAGGTGTCCACCAAAGATTTTTCAAAGTTGATGGAATAAAAATCGGTTTTGAAGTCTTTATTTCAACTAAAGCAAATGGGATTTTACAAACTTATTTGAACTTAGACGATAGAGAAAAACCAATTAATTTCCTCGCTGGATCAAAGTAATTAATGGAATAAGGGTCAATGGGAGGATTCGCAATTAGTTACCTGTCAACAGTTTAATTTCAAATATTAATCACTCCTGATTGTGCTATGTAGTGAAGAAACTAAAGGATGCCTCTTTTGTCCAAGATGTAGGAAAGGACAAATCCATGGTACGGATTGCCTTTTCCAAATATTTTGAGATTGGACGTTTTTTTATGTATCAAGTCGGTCGAGTAGGCGTAATGTTGATGGTACCAGTTATGAAGCCGGCATTAAACTTCTACTTTACAAGTGACCTTGGACTCGGACATGATACTATGCAGGTCTTCATCTATGATTTCTTTCTTTAGATCGGCATGCTCCAAAAATAACTCATAGACCATGTCAAGTTCCACTTTGTTAATGGGATATCCAATTTTGTGTAGGCGAAAGGCGAGGGCAGCCCGCCCGCTTCGTGCCGTAAGGACTATCATGGATTCATCCACACCTACATCCACCGGGTCAATGATTTCGTAGGTTTCCCGGTGTTTGATGACACCGTCTTGGTGGATCCCCGAAGAATGCGCAAAGGCATTAGAACCTACGATGGCTTTGTTGGGCTGCACCAGCATGCCCATCCGTTCGGCCACAAGGCGGCTGATGGGGTTTAACAGTTTTGAGTTAATTCGGTTAGTTACATTCAGCCGAGGATGCTGCTTGATGATCATGGCCACTTCTTCTAAGGATGTGTTTCCGGCTCTTTCCCCAATACCGTTAATGGTACATTCTACCTGCCGGGCACCGTTCATGACGGCAGATATGGCATTTGCGGTAGCTACCCCTAGGTCATTGTGGCAATGTGCCGAAATGATCACGTTTTCAATCCCGCGGACATTGTCCACCAGGTATTTGATTTTCGCACCATACTCATCGGGGAGGCAGTATCCGGTGGTGTCAGGGATATTGAGTACTGTGGCCCCAGCCTTAATAGCGGCCTCGCAGACCCTGGCCAGATATTCGTTTTCGGTTCTTCCGGCATCTTCCGCATAAAACTCGACATCCTCCACATATTTTTTGGCATGAGCCACAGCTTCCCCGGCCCATTCCAGTATTCTTTCCCTGGTACTTTGGAATTTATATTTTATGTGAGAGTCAGAGGTGCCAAGACCTGTATGGATTCTAGGTCGTCTGGCATACCTGAGCGCATCTGCCGCTACTTCAATGTCTTTTTTCACTCCCCTGGACAGGGCACAAACAATAGGTTCGAATACGTTCTTAGAAATCTCGACCACCGAATTGAAATCTCCCGGGCTTGAGATTGGGAATCCGGCTTCAATCACATCTACCCCAAGCATCTCAAGGTGTTCCGCAATTTCAATTTTTTGTGGTGTGTTAAGCTTACAACCGGGGACTTGTTCCCCATCTCTTAGGGTGGTGTCAAAAATTAATACGTGACCTGTATCCATAATTTACCGTTTGTTTTTAGAACATCTAATGTAAAACCTTATGGGTTCTTGCTAAATTGATATATCTTTATTGTTCCGATACCCAAAGTATTATATAAATATTTAATATATTAAAAATCAATTAGTTAATCATTTTATAATTATGATACCCACATTTAAAAAAGATTTTTTATTTGAATTGATAAAAAACCTGTCACCCGCCGAAAAGCGTAGTTTTAAGCTTTTTGCCAATCGGTTGGAAGCCAATCAGGAGGCGAAATTTATCCAATTATTTGATGTAATGGAGAAGTTGGAAACCTATGATGAGGAAGCATTGCTTGACAAAGCACCCGTGACTAGGAAGCAACTCGCCAATATGAAATCCCATCTATATAAGCAAGTTCTAGTAAGTTTGAGGTTAATTTACGCCGACCGAAATGTGGAACTTCAACTTAATGAACAGATCGATTTTGCCCGGATTCTCTACAACAAGGGGTTGTATATGCAGAGCTTGAAATTGTTGGAAAAGGCAAAACATACGGCAAACCAATATTTTTTGGATACCATAGTCCTGCGGGTGGTAGAGTTGGAAAAAGTCATTGAATCTCAGCACATCACCCGAAGTATGCGTAACCGCGCGGAGATACTCAGCAGTCAGGCAGATGAGCTGGTAGTTCATGTGACCAAGAAAAACACTTTCAGCAATCTATCCCTTCAGCTCTATGGCCTGTACCTAAAAACCGGCTATGTTAAGGACGAGGTGGGAAAGAAACGTGTGGAGGCGTTTTATTACAGTAACATGCCCGAATTCGACATGCAACAATTGGGGTTTTATGAAAAGCTCTACCTTTTCCAGGCCCAAGTTTGGTTTTATCACATCACCCAGGATTTCCCGCTCTGCTTCCGGGCATCTCAGCGGTGGGTGGATTTGTTCGATGAGTACCCATATATGCGCAAGGTAGCTACGGGCAATTACCTGAAATCCTACCATTACCTTTTAGATACGCTGTTTTACCTGGGGCATTATGAGAAATTTACCGAGGTGCTCCAGTTGTTTAAGGACAATCTGGCTGCCGCAGATTTTCAAATGGACGATAATTGCCGCTTACTTGCCTTTTTATATGTGTATTCCAACACGTTGAATATTCACTTTATGCGGGGAGAGTTTTCCAAAGGAGTCAACGAAATTATGCCACAGCTCATCAAGGAAATGCGAAAGCTGGAGAACAAACTGGATGTCCACCATCAGGCAGTCCTACACTATAAAATTGCCTGCCTTTATTTCGGAGCGGGCGAAAATCTGCAGGCTATTGGGTATTTGGATAAAGTGATAAAGCGAACGGGGGTTGGTCTTAGTGAGGACCTGCAATGTTTTGCCCACATCCTAAAATTGATCTCCAGCTATGAAGCCGGATTGGATGAGAATCTTGACATACAAATCAGGAATGTATATAAGGTTTTGGTCAAAATGGATGATTTACACCAGGTACAAAAGGAGATGATTTCCTTTATTCGCCAGCTGGGTCAGATTTTTGATTATCAGTTGAAAATGGCATTTATCGATCTGCGGGAAAAGCTCAAACCCTTTGAATCCCACCCCTATGAAAAACGGGCCTTTCTATACCTGGATATCGTCTCTTGGCTTGAAAGTAAGATTGAAAACCGCTCAGTGCAGGAGATCATACAGGAGAAGTTCCGTGAAAAAATGAAAGCCATCGAAAAGTAATCGGTGTAAAATATGGCTGGGGTATAAACACAAAAACCAACCTGGGTACAGGTTGGTATTGTATATTTGCAAGAATGTAGCCTTTTTAGGCCATTACTTCTTTTTCCATGATGACCTGTCCTTTGTAGTACAGTTTGCCATCAAGCCAAAATGCCCTGTGTCTTAAGTGGATTTCTCCGGTGGTAGGACATTGAGAAAGACCTGGAGCTGTTAACTTGTAATGTGTTCTCCTTTTATCTCTTCTGGTTTTCGAAATTTTCCGTTTAGGATGTGCCATTTCTTATTTTATTAAAATTATTTTTTATTCTTAAGTTTTTTCAATTCTTCCCACAAGGGGTTGTTTTTCGGTTCGCTGTCCTCTTCCCCCTCAGGATCCTCGCTGATGTAGACAAGCTTACCGTCTTCGCCGGATTCCTCCTCCTCCTCATTTTCCCTATAGTTGGGATGAATGCGCTTGAAAGGGACTGCGAGCAGAATGAACTCATAAATGAGCTGCGCCACATTAATTGTAGCTGTATCATTGGTGATGATGAAAATCTCATCACTTAGCTCCTTTTCCTCCGGTCCGTACTTGTACAGTACACGTTCTTTTACGTGTAGGGGCTCATCGTATTTTTCCAAGCTTCTGTCACAAGTCAACTCTACTGTCCCTGATATGTCAAACCAAGCCTCGATGACCGAAGCCTGTTTCAATAAGGTTACTTTCACTTGGAGTGAGCCGTTCGGAGCAATCTCATTGCCTTCAAAATAGCTCAAAAACTCCCCGCCGATCTCAAAAGGAAATACATGCTCCCCTTCTTTTAGACGTATGATATCAATATCAAATGACTGTAAGAATTTCACTGTTCCCTCCTTTTGCTAAATTAAGACCGCAAATTTAGGCAATTTTATTTTATATATGAAACGTAGCCTCTAATTATTTCACTCCTCTTCCCAATTCCCTTTTCGGCAGATAATTTCATACGCCTGAAACAGGGCCGCTCTCATGGATCCCTCGTTGGCCATGTTTTTCCCTGCAATGTCGTAGGCGGTGCCGTGGTCGGGGCTTGTCCGGGTGATAGGAAGACCTGCCGTAAAGTTTACGCCAGTTTCAAAGGAAATAGTTTTAAAGGGAATCAAGCCCTGATCGTGGTACATCGCCAAGATACCGTCAAATTTGCGGTGATGCAACATGCCGAAGAAACCATCGGCAGGATACGGGCCAAATACAAGCGCTCCTTTATCTTTATAATCACGGATTAGCGGCTGAATAATATCAATTTCTTCATTGCCCAAGAGCCCGTCCTCTCCCGCATGCGCATTTAGCCCCAATACCGCAATCCTTGGTTTGGAGATGCCAAAATCATCTTTCAATGATTGGATCATGATGTTCAGCTTTTCGCGAAGGAGCTGAGGTGTGATGAGATCCGCTACTGCCCGGATAGGAACATGGGCAGTTACCAAACCCACACGCATGTCTTCGGAGACCATAAACATCATGCTTTTTTTGGATTCAAAGGCCTCTGTGAGGTATTCTGTATGGCCAATGAAGTTGTTTTCAGGTGTATGAATGTTGTTTTTATTAAGCGGGGCTGTGACCAGGGCATTCAGGTGGTTATCTTTTAGATCAGCAACCGCCTGGCTGAGTGCGGCCAAAGCCATCTTGCCGCCTTCTGCGGTTTCTACGCCGGGTATGATCTCCGGGCTCTCCGGAAGGACGTTGATGACATTTATTTTTTTATGGTGTACCTCGGAAATGTTTCTGATTTGCATGAAGTTGAATTCTTCCAGTCCCAGGTTTTTTTTGTAAAATGTAAGCACTTTGCCATGTCCATAGATCACCGGCGTGATGATCTTGTGTAGTCGGCTGTCCTGCAGGGCCTTTATCGTGACTTCGGCGCCTACGCCATTGATGTCTCCGATGCTGATTCCTATGACGGGCTTACTTTTTCTGATGTTCATATGTCTACTTGGTTCGAAATGCGAATTTGTCTGTACAATTACGTCTGGCAATTTAGTAAATTCCCCGCATTATCATCCAACTTCCTGCCGACAATGGGTAATTTAACGATTTGGGTTTTTAAAAAAGGAAAACCGTTTTTCTTTCTTCCAACATTCCGATAAGTCTAGGGAAATAGTAGAAAGGTTACATAATATTGTTTTACTTTTGCCCTCTGAAAACCCAGGAGCAATTATGGACAAGGTACGGGCAAAAAAGTATTTGGGTCAGCATTTTCTAAAGGATTTGCAAATTGCCGAGCAAACAGCCATGGCTGTTACCGGACACCGTAATGTCCAAACGGTACTGGAGATTGGGCCCGGTATGGGAGTACTCACGGATTTTCTGCTGACCCAACCTTGGGACCTTCACCTCATAGAAATAGATAAAGAGTCCATCGCATACTTGGCGAAAAAATATCC
Source organism: Lunatimonas sp. (assembly GCA_035460985.1). Lineage (GTDB taxonomy): Bacteria > Bacteroidota > Bacteroidia > Cytophagales > Cyclobacteriaceae > Lunatibacter. Next base: position 19,516 of record DATHWC010000220.1, on the reverse strand, counting down.
TGACCTCCAAAAAAAGACCATTCATGCCGACTTTCTGAAAGTGAATCTCCGGGAGTTGACCACACACCCTTGCGCAATTGTGGGTAACTTTCCCTATAATATTTCTTCGCAGATATTTTTCAAGGTACTGGAAAACAAAGGGCAGGTCATGGAAGTAGTGGGTATGCTTCAAAAGGAAGTCGCTGACCGACTAGCCTCTAAAAAGGGCAACAGGACCTATGGCATATTAAGTGTGCTACTACAGGCGTTTTATGATGTAGAATTACTATTTGATGTTCCTCCCCATGTGTTTGACCCCCCCCCTAAAGTCAACTCTGCGGTAATCCGGGTCCGCAGAAACCAGGTAGAGCAGCTTACCTGTGATGAAAAGTTGTTCTTCAGGGTGGTAAAGCAGGCATTTAGTACTCGGAGAAAGACGCTCCGAAATGCTCTCAAACCCATGGGCCTGTCCGAGCAACTAAAGGAAGACCCCATGCTCGATCTGAGGGCAGAGCAGCTTGGAGTTGAAGAATTTGTTTCCCTTACTCATAAAATACAGGCGTCGTGGAATCCATAAGAATATTTGAACTTTCGAAGGAATACCTGGAAAGCTTGCGTGAAGGCATTGCTGTAGAAGATGTCGCATTTATACAGGCATCGATGGAGAATGCCAATAAGGCGGATATTGCTGCTTTATTGGACGAACTGACCATGGAGGAGGCACTATTTGTCCTACGGAATCTGGACCCTTCGTTTTCTGCCGATGTGCTGATAGAGCTGGATGAAGATCCGCAGTATAAGGTTATCAAGGAGATGGAGCCATCTGAGTTGGCAAGCCTTATCGATGAGATGGAGTCGGATGATGCGGTGGATGTACTGAATCAATTGGTCGTCAAGGACAGGGAAGAGGTAATCCGACAGCTGGAGAAAAAGGAAAAATCCCTGCATATCCTGGAACTGCTCCGCTACGACGAAGACAGTGCGGGTGGATTGATGGCCAAGGAAATTATCAAGGCAAATCAAAACTGGTCTGTGGTTCAAACGATTGATGAGATCCGCAGGCAAGCCGAGAATGTAGATAAAATCTTCTCAATATATGTCGTAGATAATCAGGAGAAACTGATGGGCAGGGTAGCTTTGAAGAAAATAATTCTGGCGGCGGCAGATACTAAGATTTCCGATCTTTATGAGGACAACATTATTTCCGTGCCCACACATATGGACGGAGAAGAAGTTGCCGAAATCATGCGGAGATATGACCTGGAGGCTGTTCCAGTAGTGAACGTAAAGAACAAGCTGGTGGGAAGGATTACCGTCGATGACATCCTGGATTTGATCCGGGAACAGGCGGAGGAGGACATTCAGGCCATGACCGGTATTTCCGATGATGTGGAGGAATCCGATTCGGTATATCGCCTGTCAAGAGCCCGTTTGCCTTGGCTGCTGATCGGGATGGTCGGAGGTCTGCTCGGCGCCGGTTTTATCGGTTTTTTCGAAGAGGGGCTTAATGCCGTGACCGCTTTGGCTTTTTTTATACCTCTGATTACTGCTACGGGCGGCAATGTTGGAATACAGTCCTCCACCTTGGTCGTACAATCTTTGGCAAACAAGTCAGTATTTGAGGATTCCTTGTTCAAGCGGCTGGTGAAGGTGCTGGTAGTCGCGCTGTTGAACGGGCTGGTATTGGCTTCATTTGTGTTGCTTACGGTGGTCTTTGCCTATGGGCAGCCGATTGAATTTGGGTTGGTGGTTTCGATTGCCTTGTTTAGCGTCGTTTTATTGGCATCATTCATGGGTACGCTAACTCCCATTCTTTTGGACAAAGTAGGCATCAATCCGGCCATGGCCTCAGGCCCATTTATTACTACCGCAAACGATTTGTTGGGCTTGGCGGTATATTTTTCGGTAGCAATGCTGCTGCTAAAAATGTAAACCAAATTAAACTATGCATGTCTTAATAATAGATTTGATGCATCCAAGCATCATTCCACTCCTGGAGCGGGAAGGATATACAGTGGATTACAGACCGAAGATCTCGAGGGAGGAAATCCTCGCTACCATTGGGTCTTACACAGGTCTAGTCATCCGGTCCAAGACACCAATTGACCGCCCACTCCTTGAGCGGGCGAAGCAATTGAAATTTGTGGCCAGAGCTGGGGCAGGATTGGATAATATTGATTTGGATTACTTGGAATCGCATCAAATAGCCCTCTATCATGCGCCCGAAGGTAACCGGGATGCGGTCGGTGAACATGCCGTTGGGATGATACTGGCTTTGTTTAATAAGTTTTTGCAGTCAGATAGGCAAATACGGAGCGGAATTTGGGATAGGGAGGCTAACCGGGGGGTAGAACTTGCGGGAAAAACGGTCGGCATCTTCGGATATGGTAACATGGGCAGGGCATTTGCCAAGAGGCTTCGCGGCTTTGACGTGCGGATACTGGCCTATGACAAATATGTGGGTGGTTTTGGAGATGACTATGTTACGGAGGCTACCTTTCAGGAGATTCAGGAGGAAGCCGACATCTTAAGTATCCATGTGCCGTTGACGGAGGAAACCCGGTACTTTTTCACGGTGGAGGTATTGGAGCAGTTTTCCAAGCCCTTTTACCTGATCAACACAGGCAGGGGAGAGGTGATTTCTTTCGACACGCTTAATGAGGCACTTTCCCGGAACATCCTGAAAGGCGCCTGCTTGGATGTGTTGGAAAATGAACGGATCAATGCCTTGAGCCCCAGTCAGCAGGTTTCCTTCAGGAGCTTGGCTCAGCGGCCCAATGTGTTGTTTTCTCCGCACGTAGCTGGCTGGACATTTGAGTCTTACGAAAAAATAAATCAGGTGCTGGTAGCTAAGATTTCTGGGAAGTGGAGCGGTTGAGATCACCATATTTTAGGTGGTTAAATTGTAAAATTGGAATTCTTACGTTATCTTTGTAGTTACAAATATCCGAATAGGTAAAAGAGACGGTCTCAGTATTGAGGCCGTTATTTTGTTTATTAGGAGTCAATCCAACGAATATGGGAAACATACAGTATTACACCGAAGAAGGTCTGAAAAAACTCAAAGACGAGCTTCAGGAATTGAAGACAAAGGGTAGAACAGACATTGCAAAGCAAATCGCGGAAGCGAGGGATAAAGGTGACTTGAGCGAAAATGCTGAATATGATGCCGCCAAAGATGCTCAAGGCCATCTGGAGCTAAAAATTGCCAAACTTGAAAATGTTGTGGGCAATGCCAGGGTATTGGACAACTCCAAGCTGGACACTTCGAAAGTAGGCATTTTGAGTACAGTGAAAATTAAAAATGTTAAAAACGGTATGACCGTTACATATACGCTCGTGTCGGAAGAAGAAGCCGATCTGAAGGCCAATAAAATTTCCCTGGCATCTCCTTTTGGAAAGGGGTTATTGGGTAAGAAAAAAGGCGAGATTGCGCAAATCCAAGCACCCGCAGGTATGGTGGAGTTCGAAGTATTGGATATATCCCATGACTAAATTACTTTTCCCGGTTAGGTTCTGATCGGGATTTTTTGTGACCAAAACGACCAAATCATGTCAACCATCTTTACCAAAATCATCAACCGTGAAATACCTGCCTACATTGTGGCGGAAGATGAGCACAGCATTGCTTTTTTGGATATTATGCCGTTGGTAAAGGGGCATTTATTGGTTGTCCCCAAAAAGGAAGTGGATTATATTTTTGATTTGGACGATGAGGACTATTCCAACCTACTCCTATTTGCCAAAAAAGTTGGGAAAGCGATGGAATCCGTCATCTCCTGTACCCGAATAGGCGTGGCTGTGATCGGATTGGAAGTCCCGCATGTACATATTCACCTAATCCCTTTGCGCAGTATGGGTGATATTGATTTTAGCCGCCCCAAGCTGAAGCTTACCGAAGAGGTAATGAAGGGAATCGCCGCAAAAATTTCGGATGCCTATAATGCACTACCGACTGACTGAATTACAAGTCACGAATTACGAATTGAAAATTCAACTCATCACTTCATAATTCATGACCCATAACCATTAACCTTAAAAAAAACCATCACCCAACAACTATTAAGTATGATCTGTCTGATGGATTTTCCACCTATTTCGGACGTAGGCCATACCTGCCTGCTGGCCAGATAGAGTTAACCTTATTTCCACTATATTTTTACAACCAACCATAGTATAAAAGTTAATTTAAACACCTGCATCCGCTACTCTCCGCGGGATCTCCGATATGCTCCGATTTTAATAATATTTCCCCCATATTTCGGCCATAGGTCTTATTTCCCCTATATTTCAATTTAATTCGAATGCCAAAAAAATACCATTCACAAAAACCACTTATCCCATGCTCAAATATTTCCATAATCATTTTTTTCCTGTTCTGGTGGCTATACTGTTATTAATTCCCTCATGCCAACAGAAATCCACGGTATGGCAAGGTCAGGCTCCCATAAGCGTCGTGCCTACTGAGACACTCCCGATACAGTTACAGCTTAAAGATCATTTTGACATAGGAAGAGGAATCGTAGTTTCCAATACATTTGAAGGTGCGCGAATGAACGGGGTTGCCCTGACAAGGGATACCCTGCTGACGGTATTGATTAGTCCGGAAAACGCACCCATCAATCCCAGTCCCTGGTATGCGTTTTCTTTGGTAGCTCCTGAGGAGGAAAAAATAACCTTGAAATTAACTTATTCCCCCGGAAGCTTTCACCGCTATTACCCTAAAGTCAGTCGGGACGGCAAGAACTGGGCAAACCTCGATTCAGCGGCCTATACTCTCATTCTTCCCGAGGACAGCACGGCCCGGCCGATCGCCGCGCTGCTACGGCTAAACCTCGGCCCCGACACCTTATGGGTTGCAGCCCAAGAATCGGTAGGCACTGGGCCGATTAGGGAATGGACATCCAAATTGGCGGAAAAAACCCATATAAAAAGACAAGTGATTGGACAAAGTCACGAGGGCAGGGACTTGGATTTATTACGAATCGGAGATCCAGACTCCAAAAAGCTATTGATGATCATGGGGTTGCAGCATCCTCCAGAAATACCCGGGTATATGGCAATGCAGGCTTTTGTGGAAACGGTGGCAGGAGACAGTGAGTTGGCAAGGAGGTTTCGGAAGTCCTACACCACGATGGTGGTACCGATGGTTAATCCTGATGGGGTGGCACACGGTCACTGGCGGCACAATAGAGGAGGAGTGGACATCAACCGGGATTGGCAAAACGTTAACCAACCGGAAATACAGGCTATCCAAGCCTATATGCAGGATTTTGAAAGCGAAAACGGAGCAAAGTTCTATGTTGCAATTGATTTCCACTCCACTTGGGAGGACATCTATTATACAGTCAATCCGAAGCTACTGGGAAATATGCCGGGCATTATCCCCGAGATGATTGCCGCATCGGGCAGGGATCTGCCTGGCTATGATCCTAACGTACGACCAAGTCCGGGTTCCGGTAACAGTGTGACGTCAAACAGTTACTTTTTCCATACCCATGGGGCCGAAGCACTGACCTACGAAGTCGGTGACAATACTCCCAGGGATTTTATCAGAGCAAAAGCCGTCGCGACGGCCAACCGACTAATGGAAGGGATGCTGGAGCGGTAAATCTACAGGTCGGATATGTTTTGAATAGGGATTACGCGCCCATTCAATTGCTTTTGCCATACATCTAAGCATAAAAAAAGCCTTTCTCCTCAACGAAGAAAGGCTAAGTGCGCACGAGAAGATTCGAACTTCCACACCCGAAGGCACCACCCCCTCAAAGTGGCGTGTCTACCAGTTTCACCACGTGCGCAGTGGAAAGGTTTGCAAAAGTAGAAAGTAAATGCCGATCGTGCAAGGTCTATGCTAAAAACTAAAACACTATTTCCATCTTTATATCACAGCGCTGGTATTTCCCTGATTCGATAGGCACTTCCACAAATCCAAGTCGATGGTAAAGGCGTATCGCCGGGGAGAGGCGGGTGTTACTGTATAGTACGACCCGTTTTGCACCTTGACCTTTGGCCCACTGTATGGCACTTTTGGCAAGCAGTTGACCTATAGACCTCCCCTGAGCTTGGGGAATAACCCCCATTTTGATCAACTCATACACGCCCTCTTCTACCTTCCTTATGGCGGCAGTGCCTACGATCTGTCCCCCGTACTCGGCAAACCACACCTGCCCTCCCTTGTCCACAATGTTTTGCCGGGGCTTCTCCAGCTGCTCGCGGTCAAACGCTTCAATAGAAAAGAATTTTTCGATCCATTCTTTATTGATTGAAAGGAAATGTGGTGCTAAATAATCCTGAAATTCCCTGATAGTAACAGCTTCCATGGAGCAAAAATAGCTGATTGTAGGACATACCACAACTGTTCCAACTGCCTGTAAACTCTTTTTATTGGGAATATTTCCTAATCCATCATATATTCTTCAAACCAAAGTTATTTCATTATTAAACTGTTAAAGAATTCATAGTTCAATTAATTTTCGGAATTTTATGTTTACTTTTGCACCTTAATTTAAATGAAACATGCAGAGTATCCGAAATATCGCGATCATCGCACACGTAGATCACGGCAAGACTACGCTGGTAGACAAGATCATACATGCCTCCAAAATCTTTCGGGAGAACCAACAATTTGAAGACCTTATCTTGGACAACAACGACTTGGAAAGAGAACGGGGAATCACCATTCTCTCCAAAAACGTGTCTGTCCGCTATAGAGACCACAAAATAAATATCATTGACACTCCCGGTCACGCCGACTTCGGAGGTGAAGTGGAAAGGGTGCTCAAAATGGCCGACGGGGTAATTCTCCTGGTAGATGCCTTTGAAGGTCCGATGCCACAGACCCGGTTTGTGTTGGGCAAGGCACTAGCATTGGGTTTAACACCCATCGTAGTTATCAATAAGGTTGACAAAGAAAACTGCCGGCCGGACGAAGTACATGAAGCAGTATTTGACCTCATGTTTAATCTTGACGCAACAGAGGAACAATTGGAATTTTTTACGCTATACGGATCTGCCAAAAACAACTGGATGGGCCCGGATTGGAAAAACCCAAATGACTCCATTTTCCCCCTTCTCGATGCCATCATCGAATATATTCCCGAACCAAAAATCGATCAGGGAACGCTTCAAATGCAGATCACATCGCTGGATTATTCCAACTTTGTAGGGAGAATCGCCATTGGTAGGGTGAAGCGTGGTACCATCAAAGAAGGTAGCCAACTGTCCCTCTGCAAAGCTGACGGGGTTATCAAGAAAGTGAAAGTAAAAGAACTACACGTTTTCGAGGGATTGGGAAAAAATAAGGTGGCAGAAGTACTCGCCGGAGATATATGTGCCGTTACCGGCATAGAAGATTTTGAGATTGGCGATACACTTGCCGACCTGGAAAATCCTGAAGTATTGCCAAGAATTTCCATAGACGAGCCTACTATGAATATGCTCTTCACTATCAACAACTCCCCGTTTTTTGGTAAAGAAGGGAAGTTTGTAACTTCAAGACACCTGAGGGACCGTCTATTCAAGGAAACGGAGAAAAACCTTGCTTTGAAGGTGGAAACTACAGATAACGAAGATAAATTTTTAGTGTATGGCCGTGGGATTCTTCACTTGTCCATCCTGATCGAAACCATGAGAAGGGAAGGCTATGAATTGCAAGTGGGTCAACCACAGGTGATTTACAAAATTATTGACGGTATGCGTCATGAACCTATCGAGACGCTATACGTTGATGTACCTGAGACTACTGCAGGGAAAGTCATCGAGCTTGCCACCCAGCGTAAAGGAGAATTGCTTGTAATGGAACCGAAGGGGGATTTGCAGCATTTGGAATTTAAGATTCCTTCTCGGGGACTGATTGGACTTAGAAACAATGTACTTACTGCCACCCAAGGTGAGGCGATTATGAATCACCGATTCACAGCATATGAACCTTTCAAAGGGTCCATTCCTGGAAGGATAAACGGTTCTCTTATCTCCATGGAAGGAGGTCAATGTACCGCTTATGCCATTGACAAGTTGCAGGATAGGGGCTTCTTCTTCGTGGATCCGGGCGAGGAACTTTACGGTGGCCAGGTAATTGGCGAGCACAGCCGTGACAACGATATCGTTGTCAACGTTCAAAAAGGTAAAAAGCTTACCAACATGAGAGCTTCAGGTTCGGATGATAATACTAAAATTGCTCCTGCGAAAAAGTTTTCCTTGGAAGAAGCCATGGAATATATTCAGAAGGACGAATACCTTGAAATAACGCCCAAAAGCATTCGGATGAGGAAAATTTATCTGGAGGAAAATGAGCGAAACCGAAAATCAAAAGAGCAACAAGCACTTTAACCCTCGGAAAGGATGATTTAACAATCATCCTTTTTTTTGGGGAACCAACGGATAAATTGTTTAGCTAACCGATTTTAAGAATAGTTTGATCATGAAATCGAGCTTAACGAGAACGTAACGCAAAACGATGATTATCAATGCGAGATTCCATGTGACCTCTGAAAGACAAATTATAAACACATGAAAAAGATAGCTGTATTTACTTCAGGCGGAGATTCTCCAGGTATGAATGCCTGTATTAGGGCTGTTGTCCGTACAGGTATATACCACGGACTTGATGTATATAGTATAATGTATGGGTACGATGGTATGATTCGGGGAGAAATCAAAAAAATGCAAGCCCATTCTGTCAGCAATATTCTTCAACGAGGAGGTACCATCTTGAAGTCTGCCCGAAGCGAAAATTTTCAGACAAAGGAAGGCCGGAAAAAAGCATATGATCAGCTTGTTAACCATGGTATTGAAGGTTTGGTGGCTATCGGTGGTGATGGAACATTTACTGGTGCTAAGGTCTTTTATGAGGAATACGGCATACCTACAGTAGGTTGCCCTGGCACCATTGACAACGATATTTATGGGACGGACTTCACCATTGGTTTTGATACCGCAGTCAATACGGCATTGGAGGCTATTGATAAAATACGGGACACCGCAGCTGCCCACGACAGGATATTTTTTATAGAGGTCATGGGCAGAGACTCCGGCTATATTGGCATTGAATGCGGCATAGGCGGCGGAGCTGAATTGGTGATGGTACCTGAAACAAAGACCAATATAGACGACGTTGTACGGTCTCTGAAGGGACTTAGGAAATCAAAGACATCCAGCATCATTATCGTCGCTGAAGGCGATGAAGCAGGTGGAGCATCAGAAGTTATGGAGAAGGTAAAGGCCCAATTCAAACATGAAGACAAAGAGTTTAAAGTAACAACGCTGGGTCATATACAACGTGGTGGCAGTCCAACTGCCAAAGACAGGATATTAGGCAGTAGGACAGGAATGGCCGCCGTAGAAGGGCTCTTAAAAGGAGAATCTAACTGCATGGCTGGAGTAATACATGACCGTGTTGTGTATACTTCCTTTGAAGATTGTATCACCAAAGAAAAGCCCTTGAAAGAGGACTATCTCAGACTACAGGAAATTTTAAGTATTTAAACCGACAGATTATGGGATTTATACCAATTTTCATCAGCTTGGGGGGATTTGTTTTTTTGTTTACCATGCTTGTAAACTACAATCTCAACAGTAAAAAGAAATCGTATTTTATCCAGTTGGAATCCTTAAGGAAAATGGTAACTGAAGCCTATCCTGCACAACCTATAGGAGATGACATGGAACTGAAAGCATTAGAACATCAGTTCAGGGAGGCAAAGAAGCAGTCCAAATCCTCCAATGATGCTTCTGTAGATATTAAAATTGACTCCCAGTTTGTTGCTTGCAAAATGGCTAGGTTTCAATACCAACAACTTAAGGAAACTAAACCCTATTTTTTTGTGGCCAAACTTTTTGGTCATGCTGACATTTGATCGGTGATGAATTCGGTGATCCTGTCTAATTCTGACGGGTGAAACCAGATATATTCGTTGTCTTTTTTCAACCAGGTCATCTGTCGTTTTGCATATCTGCGTGAATTCCGTTTCAACAGGCGTATAGCTTCTTCCCGGTCATAATTACCCTCCATGTAGTCGAAAATTTCTTTATAACCTACTGTTTGAAGGGCGTTGAGATTTCGATATGGAAATAGGAGTGAGGCTTCTTCAAACAGACCCTCTGCTATCATCTGATCCATCCGTCGGTTGATTCGGCTGTAAAGTTCCTCCCGGTCTCTTTCTAGGGCGATTTTGATCACGTCAAAGGGGCGGTTCGTTTTTCTTTTTAGCCTAAAGCTGCTGAATGGTTTACCAGTTCCTATGCAGACCTCCAACGCGCGCATCAGGCGTTGTGGATTTTGAAGGTCTACTTGTCCGTAATATGTCGGATCTAAGATCTTGAGTTGTGACTGAAGCTCACCGATCCCGAATTGGTTGTAGGTTTCTGTTAGTTCTTGTCGTATTCCCGCATTTACCTGGGGGATATCGTCAAGGCCATTTGTGAGGACGTCAATATAGAGGCCTGAGCCTCCGGTTAGGATGACAGGATTTTGGTGTAGGAAAAGTCGGTCAATAGTCTGGAGAGCATTATCTTCAAATTTCCGTACATCATAATCCTCATGGATGGATAGGGAGTTGATAAAATGATGCGGGATTTCCCGCAGTTCGGTGGCTGAGGGTTTCGCTGTTCCTATATTCATTTCCCTATAAAATTGTCTACTATCAGCCGATACTATGGATGTATTAAATTTTTTGGCTAAATTTATGCATAAATCGGTTTTACCTACTGCCGTAGGACCGGAAATAACTAAAAGCGTGTTTTTTTTACTGGTCAAAAGTGAGATTAATGGGGTTTGGTGAGCGTTAGCAAAAATAATGAATTTTGAACATGAAAAACAACAAAGTCCTGATTGTCGACGACAATGCACTGAATAGAAGAGTATTTGAAAATATCCTGATGAACAATTATTCTTATGATTCCGCCAAGGATGGAGAGGAGGCAATAGAAAAGATTAAATCAATGGAATTTGATTTGATTCTTATGGACATTCAAATGCCAAAACTGGATGGTATTTCAGCTCTTAGAATTATAAAGGAAGATAATTTGACCGCTTCACCCATAATCGCTGTTTCCGCATACTCTAATCAGACTGACCGGGAATATTTTTTATCCACCGGTTTTGACGATTTTATTGCGAAACCCGTAAAACCCAGAGACCTTTTAGAAACCATCCGTTTTCATTTGGAAAAAAGTGGACACAGAACTGAAGAGACGCAATCAAGTGTAAACGATGTTATTTTCGACGAAAGCGTTATATTGCAGTTAATGAAGTATCATACCCTTGATAATATCAAGTCAGTTTATCATGATTTTTTGGAAGAAGCAGAAAATTTGGTTAATGAAATAAAAATTTTGTTAAATTTAGAGAAATTTGAAGAAATAAGTGAGAAATTGCATATCATAAAAGGGAATTCCGGAACGCTAGGCATTTCTAATATTTTCATCGTGTCTTCAAAGTTTGAGACAGACCTAAAAAATGATAATTTTGCGCATTCCGATGAGTATTATTCGCAACTGGAGCAGTGCCTGGTAGATTTTCGCGCAAATATGAACAATAATAAATTATTTGAAAAGTATGAATGAATCTAAAAAAGTATTAGTAGCGGAGGATAGTTCGGTGATCATTAACCTAACTAAAAATGTGTTGTTGTTTGACAACTTTAAGATTACTTCAGTAAAAAATGGTAAACAAGTGCTGGAAAAACTTCAGAACGAAGACTTTGACATAATCCTTATGGACATCAATATGCCTGTGATGGATGGGATTACATGCACACAGGCGATTCGGGCCCTGCCGGATAAGAAAAAATCCAAAATACCAATCATTGCCATAACGGGGAACTATAAGAATTTTACGCTGGATGACTTTATTCAGCATGGACTGGACGATTATGTTCAGAAACCCCTGGATTATGATTTGCTTTTATCCACTGTAAAAAAACATGCCTATAAATAGGTAAATAGGTAATGGCTGTCAAGTATACCAAAACCTACCTGGAGAAAATAGAGCTTCTTTTTTCAGAAACGGCCTATCACCTCAGGTACGAAAAGGGAAGTTTTAAAAGTGGGTATTGTATTTTGAAGAATAACAAAGTGATCATTGTTAATAAATATTTTACCCTAGAGGGTAAAATAAATGCCTTGTTGGATATTTTGAAAGAATTGCAGCTAAACCCAATGTCATTCGAAAACAAAAAGGCACAGGAGTTTTTGGCAGAACTCCAACAAACAGAATTAAAACTTTGAGAGTTACTTTTCTAGGTACAGGGACATCTCAGGGCATACCGGTAATAGGCTGTAAATGCAAGGTGTGCAAATCGCTAGATTTTAGGGATAAGCGTCTTCGGACTTCCATTCACATTGAAATCGAAGGTCAAAGTTTTGTGATTGATTCGGGACCAGATTTTAGGTCGCAGATGTTACGGGAGGGCATTGTCAGGTTGGATGCTTTGATTTTCACCCATGAGCATAAAGACCACACGGCGGGAATGGACGATATTCGGCCTTTTAATTTTCTGCAAAATAAGGATATACCGATTTACGGGACGCCACCTGTCATCAATCAGCTTAAAGCCGAATTTGCATACGTGTTCTCAGACAATAAGTATCCGGGAGCCCCGGGAGTGGAGGTGAACGAGATCAGCAATACTCCCTTTGAGATCAATGGCATAAAGGTCATACCCATTCAAGTGTATCATCACAAGTTGCCTGTTTTTGGATATAGAATTGCAGACTTTACCTACATCACCGACGCCAATCACATAGCCGAGGAGGAAATAGAAAAAATCAGGGGAACACGGGTACTGGTTCTTAACGCCCTTCAAATAAATTCACACATTTCTCATTTTAATTTGAGCGAAGCCTTGGAGATGGTAGATCGGATACAGCCGGAAAGGGCCTATTTCACACACATTAGCCATCGGCTGGGACGAAGCCAGGAAATCGAAAATGCGCTCCCCATACATGTCTCTCTGGGCTATGACGGACTAAAAGTCCAACTTTGAACCATGCACCTCAATTACCATTATTTTCGGTTTCTATGTCCAGCTCTGGCAAGAAAGATCGCCTCGGGGGTGATTACAGCATGTTTTTCGCAAAGTAAGGATGAGTTGGTATTTGAGGTGGATCGGGAAAATGGAGAACCTTTCTTCGTCGTCGCCCATCTGCTCCCGGCCGCACCGTGCCTGTATTTTCCTAGTGATTTCAAAAGAAGTAAAAAGAACAACGTAACCCTATTCCCCGATATTTTGGGTGAAAAAATTGGCAAGATCCGTCTCTTTGCCTATGAGCGGGCGTTTTCATTTCAATTTGAATCCGGCAAGCAGTTGCTATTTAAAATGCATGGAAGCCGTAGTAATGTCCTGTATTTCGATGCGGAAGCGTCCGCACCCGATCTGATCTTCCGAAACGAATTGCAGGATGATTGGAAACTCACGCCGGAGGAATTGGACAATCCCCTAGATCTTGGAAAGGAACGTTTTATTGCGCTGGAGGGTAATGCATCCCAGTTTCTCCCCACACTTGGTAAATTACCCCGAGCTTGGCTAAAGAAGGCCGGTTATCTGGAAGCGGACCTGGATACGAGGTATAGCCTCATACAGGAGGTCATGGATTTGTTGGATAGCTCTTTCTTTTCCATAGTACAGGAAGACGGACAGTATTTGCTTACACTCCTTCCATCCACTACGGCAATATTCACCTCTGCCGATCCCTTGCTAGCGGCAAATGCCTATTATAAGTATGCTGTCATCCGGCAGGGGTTTGACAAGGAGAAGTCCCAACTGACTAAGTTGCTGTCCGACCAGCTTAAAAAGACCCATGCCTATATTACTAAGAGCTATCAAAAACTGGAAGAATTGGAGACCGCAACCTCCCCTGGTCAACTGGCAGATATTATTATGGCCAACTTGCATCAGATTCCGACAGGTACCGAACAGATAACGCTTTATGATTTTTATCGGGATCAAATGCTGCCAGTCACTCTTAAGCGGGAGCTTAGTCCCCAGAAATTTGCCGAGAACCTCTACCGTAAAGCGAAAAACCGAAAAAAGGAAATCGCACAACTGGAAAAAAACATTGGTGAAAAGGAAAAGCACGCAGAAATTCTCCTAGCACAAAAAGAGGAAGTTGCCGGACTGACACATTTCCGAGAGCTACGCGCTTTTACCAAAGAGCAAGGCTTGTCATCAGCCTCTAAGGAAATTCCGGAAACGACTCCGTATAAACGGTTTGAAGCCGAAGGATTTGATATTCTGGTAGGTAAATCAGCCAGAGCAAATGATGAGTTACTCCGGAAATTTGCCTGGAAGGAGGACATGTGGCTTCATGCCAAAGACGTTTCCGGGTCCCATGTGTTAATCAAATACAAGTCAGGCTTGACCTTTCCCAAATCCGTCTTGGAACGGGCAGGTGAACTGGCCGGATATTATTCCAAGAACAGAAATGAAAGCCTCTGTGCGGTGATATACACCCCCGTCAAATTTGTCCGTAAAGTAAAGGGATCCGCTCCCGGAGCAGTCATGGTGGATAAGGAAAGCATCCTGATGGTACATCCCGTTGGACCTGAGGGCGAAACAAAATAAAATCCACCGCTCACACATATGGATTTGATACGCGGGGGCGGTGGATGATACATTTAGAAAAATGGGTGTAAAGGTTGATTACCCTACAACATGGATTTTTAACATGTTTGTTTTCCCCTGAGATTTGAGGGGCATGCTTGCGGTATTAATGATAATATCGCCTTCTTTTACGTGATTTTCAGTCTTCAGTAGCTCCTCGATGTCCTGAAAAGTAGCATCTGTGGATATCTGCTTGTCATAAAAAAATGCCCTAACTCCCCAAACGAGGCTAAGCTGGGTAATCAATTTTTTATTTTTGGTGAAGATAAAAATATTTGCAGAAGGGCGATGGGAAGAAAGTCTGAATCCCGTAAATCCTGAGTAAGTGATCCCGACGATAGCTGCTGCTTTTACATTTCTGGACAACCTACTTGCCATAAGAAGGAGGTTGTTGCTCAAGAAGCTTTCTGTATCCTCAGGAATTTTATACAAATTGTGGTAAATTTCCCCATTCTTCTCAATATAGCCAATGACACTTGACATGGCCTTTACCGATGCAACGGGGTACTTTCCGGAAGCAGTCTCAGCAGACAGCATGACTGCGTCCGCACCGTCCAGGACTGCTGTAGCGACATCATTGGTTTCCGCCCTTGTTGGCCGGGGATTGACGATCATACTCTCCATCATCTGAGTGGCGATGATAACAGGCTTGCTGGCAATTTTACACTTTTCCACCATTTTCTTTTGCCAAAGGGGCACCACCTCCATGGGGACTTCCACGCCCAGGTCTCCTCGTGCTACCATGATGGCATCAGTTTCCGCGATGATCGCATCAATATTTTCCAAAGCCTCCGGCTTTTCTATCTTTGCGACGATTTTGCAGGATTTCCCGGATTTATTAATGCGTTCCCGAAGGTCAGTGATGTCTTCCGCAGTCCGTACAAAGGACAATGCAATCCAATCAACCTCATTGGCCAAGCCAAATTCCAAGTCAATCAAATCTTTTTCAGTCAGGGATGGCGCGGATACCCGGGTGTTGGGCAGATTGATACCTTTTCGCGATTTTAATATTCCTCCGTGGATCACAGTGCAGTTTACGTTCTTTCCGTCTGTATTCAGAACGATGAGTTCCAAGTTGCCATCATCGATTAGAATTCGGTCTCCCGGTACTACGTCATTGGGGAGATTTTGATACACTGTACTGACCAGCGAAGCTGTGCCTATGACGGGGTCGTTGGTGATGGTGATAGCGTCGCCGGGATTGATCAGAACGCCGTTGTTTTCGACTTCTCCTACCCGGATTTTGGGTCCTTGAAGATCTTGTAGAATACCGATATTTAATTTATAATCATTGTTTATTTTTCTGATTTTTTTAAGGACCGTGGCATGGCCTTCATGGTCTCCATGGGAGAAGTTAAGCCTGAATATATCCGCGCCGGCCATCACCAGCTCGATTAAGGTCTCATCACTGTTACTTGCTGGGCCAACCGTGGCCAAAATCTTTGTCTTATTAAAGATAGGTACTCTCATTTTTTAATTTTTAGTTTTTAATATGTTAATAGGTTATCCCTCGACTTTAATTTTATCACATCAAGTTTTACTACATTCTGTATTTCCTTCATTTTAGAAAGATTTTCAATATACGTATTTATATTTATTTCAAGAGTATAATCCTGAAACAGTAAAAAGTAATCCATTATTTTAAGTTCGGGAACCAAATAACCCGTCCGACCCGCGACCGGGTAGGACCTATTTCTCAATAATTGGATAAACCCGTATTCTTTTTCCAAAATATATTGAGAAATAATCAAAGCCGGTTGATTGGTAAATTCCATCCTGAAATCCACTCCTTTTTTGAGGTCAAAATCAAGGCATGAATTGATCAGCCAGGCCAGTTTATAGTCCTTTAAAGGGGCTACCAGGCCTAAAAGATCAAAATCATAGGATGACTCAACGAGGAGTTTATTTTTCTTCATTTAGGAAGAATTTAAAAAAACAAAGGTAAAAATAATATCCCAACTTCTGCCTTTGAAAGGAAGTTCTTAAATTTAGTATGGCATTTTTTTTGACATTAAGGTTTTAAATAATTTTCTTTGCGGAGTGTTTAAACTAAACTGATCACAAAATGTCTGAAATTGCACAAAAAGTAAAAGCCATTATCGTAGATAAATTAGGCGTAGAAGAATCTGAAGTTACTCCTGAGGCTAGCTTCACCAATGATTTGGGAGCGGATTCTTTGGATACCGTCGAACTTATCATGGAATTCGAAAAAGAATTCAACATTTCCATCCCGGACGACCAGGCTGAGCAAATCGGAACGGTGGGTCAGGCGGTTAGCTATTTGGAGGCTAACGTTAAATAATCCCATACTTAAAATCATTTTATGAATTTAAGAAGAGTAGTTGTAACAGGTTTAGGCGCCCTTACACCTATCGGTAAAACCGTCCCGGAATTCTGGGAGGGTCTTTCGGCAGGTGTAAGTGGTGCTGCACCTATTACCCGATTTGATGCTTCTCTTTTCAAGACCCAATTTGCCTGCGAAATCAAAGATTTCAATGTAGAGCAATACCTAGATCGGAAAGAAGCCAGAAAAATCGACCCGTATGCCCAATACGCCATGATAGCCGTAGAGGAAGCAATGAAGGATTCGGGTATTGATCTGGAAAAGATTGATCTGGTAAGGGCTGGAGTTATCTGGGGTTCGGGAATCGGTGGGT
This sequence comes from Lunatimonas sp., assembly GCA_035460985.1. Taxonomy (GTDB): domain Bacteria; phylum Bacteroidota; class Bacteroidia; order Cytophagales; family Cyclobacteriaceae; genus Lunatibacter. The sequence goes on along the minus strand of DATHWC010000220.1, from coordinate 2,277 downwards.
TGCGAACATTTCAGGATGAAGTAACCGCTTTTGCCACTGGGGACGGTACGCCAAGGTTTAATCCGTATTTTATACCAAAGATGATAGCGGATATTGCCGCTGGATTTATTTCCATCAAATATGGTTTTCAGGGACCCAATTTTGCGACCGTTTCGGCATGTGCTTCTGCTACCAATGCTTTGATCGATGCGTTTAATTATATTCGCTTGGGAAAGGCAAACCTGTTTATCACAGGTGGTTCTGAGGCCGCTGTCTCCGAAGCAGGGGTCGGAGGGTTCAACGCGCTGAAAGCACTCTCTCAGCGAAATGATTCACCGGAGACCGCCTCCAGGCCTTTTGACAAGGACAGAGACGGATTTGTACTGGGTGAAGGCGCTGGAGCCTTAATACTGGAAGAATATGAACATGCGAAAGCACGCGGAGCCAAAATCTACGCTGAACTTGTAGGCGGCGGTATGACCGGAGACGCCTATCACATGACAGCCCCACATCCAGAAGGTAGGGGAGCGGCAAATGTGATGCGTTTCGCGTTGGAGGATGCGGAAATGAATCCGGAAGATATAGATTATATCAACGTGCACGGTACCTCCACTCCTTTGGGAGATTACAGTGAAATACAGGCCATACAGAAGGTCTTTGGTTCCCATGCCTATAACATGAACATAAGCAGTACCAAGTCCATGACCGGACACCTGTTGGGTGCCGCAGGCGCTGTTGAGGCGATTGCCTGTATCCTAGCCATGAATAACAGTCTGGTGCCACCGACCATCAACCATTTCACCGATGACGAGGAACTGGATAATTCCCTGAACCTGACTTTCAACAAGGCGCAAAAGAAAGAAATCAATGCCGCGCTGAGCAATACCTTTGGATTTGGAGGGCATAACTGTTCCATCATATTCAAAAAATTAAACGGGTAAATGTGAAAATTCTACGTTTACTCAGATTTCAAGAGCTTGCGTATTCCCGACAAGACAAAAGGCTTGCTCTCGCTGTCAAAATGATAGTGGGTAGCAAGCCTTTGAATTTATCCCTTTACAAACTTGCACTTAAGCATTCTTCAGTAGCCCAAGAGACAAAAAACGGCATTAAAATATCCAACGAACGTTTGGAATACTTGGGCGATGCAGTCTTGGGTACCATTGTTGCCGAATACCTTTTTATGAAATTCCCATACAGGGATGAGGGGTTTTTGACTGAGACTAGATCAAGGATCGTCAATCGGGAATCACTCAATCAGGTCGGTCTCAAAATCGGTCTTTCAAATATAGTGGAGCATGAGCTGGGTGTGAAAAGCCCCTTTTCCTATAAATCAATCTATGGGGATACCCTAGAGGCATTGATTGGTGCCATTTACTTGGATAGAGGCTATCGATTTTGTAGAAGTTTCGTCAGCAAACGGCTGATTATGCCCTATTTTGACTTGGATGATATCATCAGTACGACGACCAATTTCAAGAGTAAGATTATTGAGTGGTCTCAAAAAGACAACCACAACATCGATTTTATCCTAAAGTCCGTCACGGGCACCCAACGATTTAAGGAGTTTATTGTTGAATTGCATATCGATGGTCAAATCCTCACTGAAGGGAAAGGCAGTACCAAAAAAAAAGCAGAACAGGAAGCCGCAAAATTTGCCTGTGAGCAGCTTCGACTGGCAATCTAACTGAAAATCAACTCACCATGTCCACACTTATCATTGGGGGTGCTACTGTAAACCAAACACCGCTCGATTGGGAAGGTAATTTCCAAAATCTGACCAATGCCCTGGCTGAAGCTAGGAAAGCAAACGTTGATATCCTTTGCTTTCCTGAGCTATGCATTACCGGATATGGGAGTGAGGATTTGTTTTTAAGTATTTGGTATCCCCGAAAAGCATTGACCTACCTACAGAAACTGATTCCGCTGGTAGAAGAAATGACCGCCTGTGTAGGTCTACCCATTCGCTTTGAAAACAAAACCTACAACTGTGTTGCCATCATCGAGAATCAGGAACTGACAGGAATTGTCGCCAAACAATTTTTGGCAATAGATGGTGTACATTATGAAAGCCGCTGGTTCACTCCCTGGACAGCAGGTAAAACCATACCTTTCGATTTTTTTGGAAAAGAGGTTCCTTTGGGAGATATTGTTTTTGAGAAAAAGGGTTTCCGCTATGGATTTGAAATTTGCGAGGATGCATGGAGAGGAGATCAGCGTCCTGGATTTCGACTCAAGGACCGACAAGTTGATTTAATTTTCAACCCAAGTGCCAGCCACTTTGCCATGGGAAAGAGC
>DATHWC010000219.1:0-2916 GCA_035460985.1 Lunatimonas sp. | reverse complement strand
GTATCAATTATTTCCCCTGAGTTTTAGGGAACTCGCTGAGAACACTTCTTTACTTGAAGCGAAGAGACTTCTGGACACCCGGTTGATCTATGGTTCTTATCCGGAGGTGGTAAATAATCCCGGAAATGAAAAGGAAATATTGGTGGAAATTACCCAGAGTTATCTCTATAAAGATGTCCTGCAAATAGACAATATCCGCAAGCCAAGCCATATTGATAAATTACTCAAAGCGTTGGCCTTTCAGGTTGGAAGTGAAGTCAACTATCATGAACTTGCGCAGACAGTAGGGAACATCGATACGGCGACCGTAGAAAAGTATCTTGACCTGCTGGAAAAAGCATTCGTCATTTATAAGCTTCCGGCCTTCAATAGAAATCTTCGGAACGAAATCAAAAAAGGCAAAAAATACTATTTCTTTGATAATGGAATCAGAAATGTGCTGATTAGCAATTTTACCATTCCTGAAATGAGGCTGGATAAAGGTGCCCTCTGGGAAAATTTTTTAATCTCAGAAAGACTAAAATTCAATCACTATGACCGCAGATTTGTCAACGCCTATTTTTGGCGAACTCATGACCGGGCGGAAATAGACTATATCGAAGAAGCAGATGGGATCCTTCACGCCTATGAATTCAAATGGAAAGATCAAAAAGTCAGGTTCCCGGCCTCCTTTCTCCAAGCTTATCCAGAACATGAAACTTCAGTGATCTCAAGATCCAATTTTGAAGCGTTTATCGGTTTGCGTTAAAAAACTTTTCCAAAGTTATAAAACTTTGGAAAAGTTCATCGCCACCATACCTATCAAAATTTGACACTTACACCGGCCATAATGTTAGTCCCTGCCATGGGGTAATAGAAGTTTTCCGTGACCAACTCCCTACCTCCTGCCTGCTCAGCAGGAACTAAGTAGCTGAACGTATACCCATTAGGTTCGTACAGACGGTTAAAGACATTGTATACAATCACATTAAAGTCCATCTGTTTTACAAATTGCGGGAAAACACTGTAAGAAAGACGGACATCTGTGGTCCAAAAGGCATCCAGTTTGCGGTTGTCGTTTTGGGTATTGTCGAGATATTGGTCACCGACATATTTATTCATTAGGCTAAGACCCAAATTTTTAACCGGACTGTAATCAATCACAGCAGAAGCAACGACATTGGGAGAAAAGGCGATATCCGTATCCGAGTACTCCGTGGCTTCCTGACCTGCTAAATCCCAATTTTCATCGTAGATGTCGTCATAGGCAATAAAATCGGCGATTTTGTTTCTGCTGAAAGCAATATTGCCTCCAAGGGTCCACTGATCATTTACCCTATATGCGCCGTCCAGTTCCAAACCTGCACGGTAACTACTGGCCACATTTTCACGAATATAAGCTCCCACATCATTCAACTGCCCAGTAAGGACGAGCTGATCCCTATATCCCATATAATAACCGTTAACGTTATACTGGAAATTTCCCCTTTGTACCCGGATACCTGCTTCAATATTTTGCAAGTTTTCCGGCCTCGGTATTTCCCTAATTGGAGAATCGGTAAAATCCCTTCGAACTGGCTCCCGGTTTGCCACAGCGTACGAAGCATACCAAGTCTTTCCAGCAGATGACTCATAAGATAGGCCGACCTTTGGATTGAAAAATCCAAAGGACTGGTTTCCCGAAATATTTCTGAGGTCGTTATTCGTCCCCTCAAAACGGTAATCAATGCTACGATACTGCAAGTCCCCAAACAAATACAGGTTATCACGCACTTCATGGGTTGCTTTGAGATAAAGATTTCGGTCATCTTTGACCGCCACGTTATCGTAATACCTGTCACGGATCGAAGTGTTGCCAGCTACCCCCATCCAAATAATCTCCCCAAAGTGATCCCCATCATATCGGTTGGCACCTCCACCGAACAGCAGGTCAGTACGCCCGTCGTCCGACACATAGTTAAGGGAAAAAACACCCCCAAAGAAATCATTGTCCAACCATCTTCTACGGATAATATCGGTACGGCCTATCAGTGCATCCCCAATTTGGATGGGCGCAATGCCATAATTTCTCTCCAAGCGGTCATTTGGCCGAAACTGTTCGTAATAGCCTCTGCCATAGGTATAGTGCATGGCCGCATTCGCTTTCCAATTGCTTCCTATATTGCCCGCATAGATAAACTGATAATGATCTTGTTGATAATTATCCGTTTCATTATCGTAGGTATAGCTGTTAAAGGTGCGGTTGCTTTCCAGCAGGTGTTCAGGCACGCCATTCCAAGCCTGGTAGGTCTGCTCTGCGCCTGAGAAAATGTTAACCTTGAAAACGTGGTTGTCGCCATAATATCCTCCCGACACAAAATAGGAACGAAGGTCGGAAAAGGCCCGGTCAATATACCCGTCCGATGTAATCTGGGAAAGGCGGGCATCCACCGCCCATTTATCGTCAATCAGCCCCGTTCCCGCTCTGACGGTATGCCTTCTGGTATTAAAAGATCCTACGGAATGGTCCGTCTCGGCGTAAGCTTCCTCCCGTTTGGTGTCGGTTTGAATGTTCATACTTGCGCCGAAAGTAGCTGCCCCGTTTGTTGATGTGCCTACACCCCGCTGAATTTGAATATTATCCACAGAGGACGCAAAATCAGGCATGTTGACCCAGAACACCCCGTGAGATTCGGAATCATTTAGCGGTATGCCGTTTACAGTAACGTTGATCCGGGTTTGATCGGAGCCCCGTATACGTAGACCAGTATACCCTACTCCAGCCCCAGCATCGGAATGGCTAACGACAGAGGGTGTGAAGTTCAGCAGGAAAGGGATATCTTGTCCCAAATTATTTTTGTTGAGTTCCTCTTTTGAGATAACCTTAAAGGTTGTAGGTGTAGTCGACGAGGCTCTAGTGGCACTTACGATAAACTCCTCCGCCGAAACCGTCCCCTG
>DATHWC010000218.1:0-13843 GCA_035460985.1 Lunatimonas sp. | reverse complement strand
ATACGCTATGGGCCAGCATGGCTTTGCGAGGGACAGGGAATTTGCCATTGTAAATCAAAGCGATATCTCAGTCAGTTTGCTACTACGATCCGATGATCTAATCAAAGCGGTTTACCCCTTTGATTTTGAATTAGAAGTTACCTACACCATGCAGCCCAACGGGATACAGGTTGGTTACAAGGTGCGCAATACACAGCCCGAAAATCCCATTTGGTTCAGCATAGGCGCACATCCGGGTTTTAATTTCCCCTTAAACGCAAGCGAACGCTTTGAGGATTATGAGATTGATTTTTATGATGTAGCGCTTCAATCCATTGATTTATATCCCTTGGTGGGGGGATACGTGAGTAAGGAAAAACAATCTCTTCCTATCAGCAACGGAAAACTGGGTCTTAGGGGGGAGTTATTTGACAATGATGCCCTTATTATGGATGTCGATACTCCAGCCAAAGTCAGTATCCGCAGCAAAAAATCAGGCAAAGGAGTAGCGATGAGCTATTCGGATTTTAGGTGGCTTGGCATTTGGACGAAGGCAGTGGGAACGGGATTTATTTGTATAGAACCCTGGAACGGAATAGCTGATACCGTCGACCATGATCAGCAGTTGGTGACAAAGTGGGGTATTAATTTATTGGAAGCAGGGGAAAGTTATGCAGTGAGCTACGAGATTATGATCTACTAGTTTGATAGAATTCCTGTAGTTATTGAACCAAGCTGCTCATGAATCCTGTTGACCACCTAAATAGCCCGGTAAAAAGAAGATAGGAGATGCATAATACCAATAACGAACTTTTACGAAAACAAATAACCAGCAGATTGGAGGTTTCTATACTGGTGAGAACCTTTTATTCCAAAGTGAGGGTACATGCTGAATTGGGACCGATCTTCAACGGAATCATCACAGACTGGGAGGTTCACTAGGAGCGGTTAACCGATTTTTGGGAAATGGTCCTTCTGAATTCAGGTCCTGGGGCTGGAAAGTTCAGCCCTGTACCCGTGCATAAGGCTGTAGACAAACAGGTCAATCAAAGTATTGAACAGCGCCATTTTGGAAATTGGCTCGAGCTTTGGTTCAGTACAATTGATGAAATTTTTGAGGGAGAAAATGCAGACTACGCCAAAGAACACGCCCGTAAGATGGCGCATATTCTTTTTTTCCGCATTGTGGAAGGTAGGGGTAAGTCAACCTAGGTTAGTAATTACGAACGAATTAAAAATTACGAAACCAATATAAATAACCAATAACTCAGAGACGGAAGACCGAAGATTTGGAGACGAAGAGAGGTGAAGACTTAGGGACTTAGAGACGAAGAAAACTCCCAAAGGTCAAAGCTATAAGCCCATCAACTCATCAACCTATCAACCAATAACTCAATAACCTAATAACTATTAACTCAATAACCAAACTACCCATCAACCAATATTCGATTCTTACCAGGCTACCTTTATTCGTAGAATTTTGTCATCATGGATTCGAAGTTCGGCCCTGCCGTCAGTATTGCTTGTTGTCACATACAGGTGTCCGTCAGGTCCAATGGTCACGTCCCTCATGCGTCCATAGATGCCTCGGGAAGGAGCGTAAGAGAACCAACGCTGTACTTTTTTGACTTCATAATCCTTCTCCCTGTCCAATACCAACCGGATCAATGCCTGGCCGCCTAGGGAGGCAACAAAAAGATCCCCCTTATAAAACGTCATCCCTGCAGGAGGGACAGCGGCGAGATTCCAACTTACCAAAGGGTCCTGATAATCAGCTATTTGTGGTGCTCCGACTACAATGGGCCAACCATGGTTCCCTCCCTTTTTGACTAGGTTCACTTCGTCTCGGTAACGTACATCACCTTCCACTGCCGCACCGGAGGGGCCATGTTCTGAATTGAAAAGAGCACCGGTTTCGGGATCCCAAGCAAAGCCCTGAACCACTCTATGCCCATAGGAATAAACAGGGGAATTAGGAAAAGGATTGTCGGAGGGAATATCTCCCTCCGGAGTAATCCGAAGGATTTTAGATGCCATGGAGTTTAGGTCCTGAGCGATATAGGGCTGGGACATGTCTCCTGTGCCTATATAAAGCATCCCATCCGGACCAAAAGCAATCCTTCCACCCAGATGGATGGCATAGGCAGGGATATTGTCTAAAATAACGCTCTCCACTAGTGCAGTTTCTCCTTCATGCTTCAAGCGTAAAACCCTACTAAACAGTTCATTTTCCTGATTTCTATACGCATGCATGATATACACCCATTGGTTCGTTTCAAAATCCGGATGTAAATCCATTCCCATCAAGCCTGCGTCTACCTCATGTACCGCATCGGGTACTTGCAAGTAGGGGACCTGCTCATTGGTGCCCTCGGGGATGCGGACAATAGTTCCGGTTCGTTGAGCAACCAGAGCGTCTCCGTTTGGCAGAAAGCGAAGACTCCATGGTATGGTCAAACTGTCCACCCATACTTCTACTGTAACGCCATCTATTATGGGTAGGTATTCATCCGATACTTTTTGGGGAACTTCGCCGATTATGGGTTGTGCTTGGCGGACTTCCTCTTGGGCATTTGTCAGGAAACATTTGAACAGAAATGCAATAGAAATGAATAGAACCTTTTTCATAGGTAAACAACTAAAATTTTTAAATAAGGGTTGGAGTCAAGGTACTATTTTTTTCCCCCGTTTCAAATTGAATTGATTCATTTAGTAGGCAATAAGTAGTTGTTGTTCCGAATCTTCATTTATTCCGGTAGCTTATTGCTCGATCTTATTTTCTCTCTGATAGAATAAAACCAATAAAGGATCAATTAACTTTCCGCCGTTTATGGGTAATAGAAGAAAACAAAGTATCTCCTCCTTTATTGATTTGTAGGCTCAGCAAAGTCGATTTCCAGTTGATCGGGAAGTAGTTTAAATCCTTTCCGATGGATTGGAGTGGGGCCAAGTCTTCGAATGCCTTCCCGGTGAAGGCGTGTCGGATACCCTACATTTCTTTCCCAGCCATATCCGGGATAAGTTTCAGCTAATTTCTCCATCAGATCGTCGCGATACACCTTGGCCAGAATTGAAGCTGCTGCTATGCTGGCAATTTTCGCGTCCCCTTTGACGATGCATGTAAATGGTGTATTAAGGTTAGTTTTAAAACGGTTTCCATCCACCAGCAGGTGATCAGGGGGTACTTGAAGTGAAGCGATAGCCCGATTCATTGCGAGAAAGGATGCGTTCAGGATGTTTATGCGGTCAATTTCAGCTACGCTTGCTTCTCCTATCGCCCAACTCACCGAAGCTTCTTTTATTTCTTCGACTAGGTTTTGTCTAGTTAGTTTTGTCACCTTCTTCGAATCATTAATCCATTCGTTGGCATAAGAAGTAGGTAGAATAACCGCTGCGGCGACAACCGGTCCGCACAGGCACCCCCTTCCTACTTCATCACATCCTGCTTCTATTCTGTCAGCTTCTAAATAAGGTATTAACATTGGAGGCATGGGTTGTTTCCTTGGAGACTTTATGGATCATTTCCGCTACCAATCCTGTCCAACCGGTTTGGTGTGAAGCTCCTAGACCACGTCCATTGTCACCGTGAAAATATTCATAAAATAGAATTAGATCCTGAAAATGGGGATCATGCTGCAATTTATCGCAGTTTTCGTAAATGGGCCGCTTCCCAGATTTGTCTTTCAAAAACAGCCGGATACAGCGGAGAGAAAGCTCCTTTGCTATTAGGTCCAAAGTTAGAAAATTACCGGATCCTGTCGGGTATTCGATGGAGAAATTGCCACCATAATAGAAATCGAATTTTTTGAGCGATTCGATAATCAGATAGTTGATTGGAAACCATATGGGGCCCCGCCAGTTGGAGTTACCTCCAAACATGGTGGTTTCAGATTCTCCCGGGGCATATTTCACTGAAAATACGTTCCCATTTAATTTGATTGAATAGGGATTGTTTTCGTGGTCTTTGGACATGGATCGTATGCCGTAAGGGGATAAAAATTCCGATTCATCCAGCATTTTTTTAAGCACGCTTTTCATTCGGTGTCCTCGCAGCAGGGAAAACAATCGTCTTTTATCGTATCCAGGATGTATCCAATTTGACACCAAGGCAGCTAATTTTGGTTTTTCTTTGAAGAAAAACTCCAGCCTTTTCTTGAACTCCGGCAGGTTTTCGAAAAGGTCTTCCCGGATGGGTTCTACCGCAAACAGCGGAATAATACCCACGATGGATTTCACTTTCATAACCTTTGGATGCTTTCCAGAGAGGTGGAGGACGTCATAGAAAAACTGGTCCTCTTCATTCCAAAGGCTGATATTTTCCCCCGAAATATTGTTCATGGCTCCCGCAATATAGAGAAAGTGCTCCATAAATTTGGTTGCCGTATATTGATAGACTTTATTAAATTCACATAAATCAAGAGATATTCGTAGCATGTTTAGACAAAACATGGCCATCCAGGAAGTGGCATCGGCCTGCTCCAGCTTACCGAATAGCTTATCTGCATGGCTCCTGTCGAATACGCTGATATTGTCAAGACCCAAAAACCCTCCTTCGAAGATATTTTTCCCCTCGTCGTCTTTTTGGTTTACCCACCAGGTAAAATTAAGCATAAGCTTGTGAAAAGCTCTCTCAAGATATTCTTGGTCACCCTGTCCGTCGTGACGTTTCTTGTCAATTTGATATACTCGCTGAACGGCGTAGGCATGTACGGGTGGGTTTACGTCATTGAAGTTCCACTCATAGGCCGGTATTTGTCCATTGGGATGCATGTACCAGTCATTTAGCAAAAGCAGGAGTTGATCTTTTGCAAATCCGGAATCCAGCCGGGCGAGAGGTATGCAGTGAAATGCCAAATCCCATGCAGCGTACCATGGATACTCCCATTTATCAGGCATGGATATGATGTCGTAATTTTGTAAGTGCCGCCAATTACTGTTTCTGCCTCTTTTTCTCTCTTGAGGAGGTTGATACCTTCCTGGATCCCCTTCCAACCAGCGTTCCACGTTGTAGTAATAAAACTGCTTGGTCCACATCATCCCGGCATATGCTTGGCGTTGGATCAATTTCAGTTCCTCATTTTTGACCCCGCTCTGTATTTCAGCATAGAACTCATCCGTATCGTGTATGCGGTTGTTGAGGATTTCTTCTGCTCCTTCAAGCGGGTTTTCAGTTTCAAAATGCTGCATGCGAAAAACAACTTCGACGCTTCCTCCCGTAGGAACCTGAAGCCTATAGACCGCGGCGGCTTTGGTGCCGGTTAGGTTGGGATTTAGATGTTTTTCGTCTCCATGTACCACATAATCATTGATGGCATCTTTTAGGTATTTCTTTTGGTTTCCTATATGGTAAAGACGTTCACGGTTGGTTTCATTGTCACAGAAAACGATTTTTGGTTGCTCGTTAAACGAAAAAATGTAGTTTCCAGATTTAGGGGAATAAGCTTTAAGCCGATTTTCGCTTATTAGAGAAAGGTTAGGCATAAATGGCTCATCACCGGTAAACCATGTTTTTCTAAACCAAATCGTTGGCATAACACAAAGATCCGCATCCTCCTTGCCGCGGTTGTGAATGGTTACTTTTCCAACTATATCCTCATCGTTCTCTTTGGCATATTCAATAAAAATATCGAAATAGGCGTCATCATCAAAAACTCCGGTGTCGATGAGTTCATATTCCCGGTCTTTCTTTCCCCGCCGAAGATTTTCATCGTATAACTGTTGATAGGGAAATTCATTCTGGGGATATTTGTACAGCATTTTCATATAGCTGTGGGTAGGAGATGAGTCCAGATAATAGTATAGCTCCTTGACATCTTCTCCATGGTTACCCTGATTTCCTGTCAATCCGAAGTACCTTTCTTTAATCAGGGGATCTTTTCCATTCCAAAATGCCCAAGCAATACATAGTTTCTGCTTGTGGTCTGAAATACCACCTATTCCTTCCTCGCCCCATCGGTAGGCTTTGCTTCGCGCATCTTCGTGCGTCACATTTTCCCATGCTGCGCCGTCTGGACTATAATCTTCTCTGACCGTACCCCATTGCCTGTCTCCAAGATAAGGTCCCCATTTTTTCCAATGACGTACCCTTTCTTTGTCTTCCTTAAGCCTTATATTTTCTATGGTCATTTGCGTGATTTCCGTCTGTAATAAACACCGAATTTACGGGTTTTATCGAAGACTCCGATATCTAACACGCCATCTTTCGGAAATAATGTGGGGAAAGAATGTTATTGTGCTTAAATAAATACCTGTAATTGAGTGTAAACTGTAAATTTATGGGTCAAAGACACTTAAAATCAATGACGTATTGAAGTATTAGAGGTGTTCGAAAGTGCCGTTAGCGGTTTTTGATTTACTTTATCAATTTGATTTTTCAATGAATCCAGCCAGGAATCAAAAAGTGTATCTTGCTTTTGCATCCAGTCGTGAAAAGTAGATTCAAAAGCCAATTTATTTTGGTTCTCCATCAAAAACGTTGTGAATCCAGCAAAGTCGAAGAAACCCGATGCCATACCTGCACCGGAAATTACCGCATCCACCGCATTACATGCTTGTTCGTACTGCCCAGCCACTGGGACCAACATGACAGATTTGCCAAAGTACATGGCTTCGCATACCGATTCGAATCCGGCAGTACACGCCACCGCTTTGCATGCCGCCATTTTTTCCAGAAATAACGATTCGTTTAACGGGTAAAAGCATAAGTTTGCCGAAGGACGGTAGGGTTCTAGTTGGCCTTTTTGATCCCAAAAAGCTTCTATTTTTGATTCAGGGTTGGATTCAGCCCATGATTTCACCTCATCGGCATAGCCGGGATTCACTAGGTAGGTAAGGAAAAAATCTCCGTTTGAAGGAAGTATACTTTTGATTTTTGTGCGGAGTAACGGCGGCCAAATACGAATAGTTGGCGTGGTTTTTCCCTCTGTATACGGCCTAAAGGAAAGGGCAATTTGATCCCTAGCACCCCAAGCGGTTAGTTTAGTGGCGAATTTGAAAAGAAATTTGGAAATAGCCGCACCTGGGGCGAAAGGATAATCAGGGTGTGCAATCAGGTATTGGTGTCCAATGGTCATAAAATAAGCTTTTGGACGAAAGATACCGTTGTAAAGCCCGGCAAGAATATCGTAATAATTGAGAATTATTTCTGGCTTGCGCTTTTCTACAAGTTCTTTTAAACTAAGTAAGCTGCCGTAGAAAGTGGGAGTTTGTCGGATATTTTGACTGATCGTGGCCCAAAGCCGAATAGACTTTTGTTTGCTGTCAGTAACAAAATTAGGACTGTGGATACGATGGATAGGGCAGTGAATTTGTTGGTGAAAAAAGCTGGGAATTTCTCGGCGATTACTCGTTCCAATAACTACGTCACAGACCTCATGGCCCCGGACAGTTAACAACTGGTACATGGCCATAGCCTGTGTCATATGTCCCCGACCCTCTCCTTGTACGATAAATAGGAAGCGCATAGCTTATGTATTGTGGCGGCTAAATTGATTTGAAGGACTGTTCCGCACTGCTCGGCGAAAGCTGAACTAATGAAAAATTCTTTTTAGGTACTTCGATTTCATTATAATAGATCAATTGCCAGTTACCGGCATGGTCCTCTGCCAAAGCACTTAGAGTTTCCACCCAGTCGCCGGAGTTGTAATAGGCTATTCCGTCTATGTATTTCATCTCTGCCTTGTGAATATGTCCGCAAATGATACCATCACATCCTTTGGCCTTGGCCATTTTGGATAATTCTCTTTCATATTCATCTACATAGGCGACTGCTGATTTCACCTTTGACTTCAGGTATTGGGAAAGGGAGTAGTAAGGAAGGCCCCGCTTTCGGCGATAGTAGTTGACCTGACTGTTTAGCCACAATAGAAAAGTGTATCCAATATCCCCCAAATAGGCTATCCATCGGAGATTGGTGGTTATGCTGTCAAAGACATCCCCGTGCGCAATGAAATACTTTTTTCCCATACTCTCATATACCATATCCTTCTGGATAGAAAGGTTGCCGATTTCCAAGGGCAGGATTTGGTCCAAAAAATCATCATGGTTGCCACGTAGGTAAAAAATCTTTGTGCGGTCCCCATCCATCATCTTAAGCATACGGTTGAATACGCGCGTATGCTTCCTTTTCCACGACCCTGATTTTTTTAGCTGCCAACCATCGATAATGTCCCCATTTAAAATGAGGTTATCGCAGCTGTACTGCTTTAGAAACCGGACTACTTCCTTGGACTTGGATCCTTTAGTTCCCAAGTGGACGTCAGAGAGGACTATGGTTTTATAATATGTTTCCAAAGCAGAATTGTTTTGAATGCAATTTATAACTCTACTTTAAACTGATAATGAACAGATTGTTATTGAAAAAAAACCATTGATTGCCGAATATCAGCGGAAATTAAGAAACTGTTATGTTAGGGTTAAAAATCCGTGCTAGGCATTGAAAATGAGTTTAAATGTTGTGCCTTCATCAATTTTCGACTTCACCTGAATGTTTCCTTTATGTCTTCTGAGTATTTGTTTGGAAAGGCTTAGGCCGATTCCGGAACCTTTCTTTTTGGTAGTAAAAAATGGGATAAATATTTTGCTTAGGGCCTCCTCCTCTATTCCCTTTCCAGAATCAGTTACCTCGATTATAATTTTTCCGTTTTCATCTATGTAAGCTTTCAACAAGATTTTTTTGACTTCACTGTCTTCTACCGCATGGATGGCGTTTTGGGTCAGGTTGATCATTACCTGCTCAATCAGCGAACAGTCAGCGAATAATAACAAGTCTGATGGAGCGATGCTACAGTGCATTTTGATTTTCTGACTTTCCAGTTGGGTTTTCAATAAAAGTTCTACCCGTTCAAAGAGGTCTGATATTTTTATTGCAGTGAATTTCGGAGTCGGAATATGGGCCAAACTTCTGAAATCACTGACAAAGTTGATTAGTCCCTCGCTTCGTTTCTCGATGGTACTGATACCCATTAGGTAATCATCCAAATCTTCCCTTAGGACGGGTTCATCGCCTATATGTTTGGAGGCAATGTCTTCTCGAATGGTAGCGGCCAGTGAAGATATGGGGGCAATTGAATTCATGATTTCATGAGTCAACACCCTTACCAAGTTTTGCCAAGCCTCCATTTCCTTTTCCTCCAGTTCACTTTGTATGTTTTGAAGAGAAACGAGCTTGAACTTAACATCCCGCAAGACCAGCTCGATTACATAAACAGAAAGCTGCATGATACCATCCGGATGGACAATCTTAATCAATTCACTACCCCCAGTACGGAGATGATGAATGGCATAGTGGAGTTCCTTGTTAACCTTGGAGATTTCCTCTATGTGGTTCAGCTGCTGGATATTCAGCATGCGTTTGGCGGCTGTATTAAGAATCTGTATGCTGCCATCCTCCTCAAAAGTGATAAGACCAATACTCAGGTGCTGAAAGACCGTCCGGAAATAGTGGTAGTTGGCTTCCTTTTCCAATTGGTCCTCGCGCAGTTTTGCCAGGATAGCGTTGAATTCAATGTGCAGGTCATCAATCTCGGTACCGTCAAACTTTACAGGATACACTGTTGAATAATTGCTTAGTTTAATGTTGTTTAAAAACTGACGTACTTTTTTGAATGAGCTTTCCGCATAACGGAGCAAGAATACTATCTGGGCAACTACGAGAATGATTAGGAGCGATATGACAAAAACCCCCGACTCATTCACGATACTGTAAGCCAATATGAAGATGGTAGCTGCAAAGACTAAAATCCTTCCAAGTAGTCCAATTTTATAGTCCATACTTCTCCAATCTCCTGTACAGAGAGGCCCGGGTCAAACCCAAGTCCTTTGCCGCTTTGGATATATTGCCTCCATTTTTATCAATCGCTTTTTGGACCATATTCTTTTCTACCTCGTCTAGGTTATAGGTGTGCGAGGTTGTGATTTTATCGTGGGAGGGTTTGGCAGAAAGAAAGAAAAAATCCCTGCTGTCCAATTCATCTCCCTCAGACATGATGATTGCCCGTTCTATGGCATGTTGAAGTTCACGGATATTTCCGGGCCAAGAGTAATGCTGAAGGAGTTGCATGGCACTGGATTTAAATCCGTTAAAGTTTTTTCTGTATTTGTTGGCGTATGCCTTTAGAAAATGGTTGGCTAAAAGCGGTATATCATCCAGCCGTTCCCTTAGCGGTGGTAGAAAAATTTCCACTGTGTTGATTCGGTAAAGCAAATCCTGTCGAAAGCCATTTTCCAGGATCATTTCGTGAAGCGGCATGTTGGTAGCACATATCAACCGTATGTCTACAGGAATGGACTTGTTGGTCCCTATGCGGGTTACCTCCCGACGTTGCAGGACAGTAAGCAGTTTGGATTGTAATGGCATATTGAGGTTGCCAATCTCATCCAGAAAGAGTGTCCCGTTGTCTGCCACTTCAAATCGGCCTGCCCGATCTTCCTTGGCATCGGTAAAGGATCCTTTTTTGTGGCCAAAGAGTTCGCTCTCAAACAGACTTTCAGTAATCGCACCCATATCTACGGTTACGAAAATTTCATCATTACGGTGTGAACGGTCGTGGATTGCGCGGGCGATGAGTTCTTTCCCAGTACCATTTTCCCCTAAGATTAACACATTCGCATCGGTCTTCGCCACCTTGTCGATGATGGAAAAGACATTCTTCATGGAAGCACTGTTGCCAATGATATCGTTGAAAGGTTTTTTCAGTTCTGACTGCAACTGCTTTTGCTTTTTGGAAAGCTTTTCTACTTCGTTATAACTTTCTTTAAGTTTAACGGCAGCAGACAAGGTGGCCAATAATTTTTCATTTTGCCATGGCTTCAGTATAAAATCTGTAGCCCCTTCCTTCAGAGCCTGTACGGCCATTTCTACATCTCCAAAAGCCGTAATCAATATTACCACTGCCTTGGGCTCAATTTCCTTGATTTGCTTTAACCAATGGAAGCCTTCCTTTCCTGAAGTGGTATCTTCGGTAAAGTTCATGTCAAGCAGAATGACATCATAGCTGTAATTATTAATCAAAAATGGAATTTTTCGCGGATCCTTTTCTATAGTTACTTCCTTGGCGTGTTTTTTAAGTAACATCTTCGCCGCAAACAATAAATCCTCATTGTCATCCACTATCAGAATACTGCCCAGTTTATTCTCTTCCATATTGTTTCTTTTACTTTTACTTTGACAATGCTTAAATGGTGCCACACACAATAACACCGCAATTTATCAAATTTTGAGTAGTCATCAAATAATATTGTACGTTTTTGAACGAAAATTGTTCGTATATGAACGCAGTCTGCTTTCTCTTTCTCGTTATTTTTTATACCTACAAAAAAGGCTTAACTGAGTGGTTTAATCAACAAATTCAATTATGTCAATTGCGAGTAAAGGAAAAACAGTAAAAGTACACTATACAGGAAAATTGAAGGACGGAACTGTCTTTGATTCTTCAGCTGACAGGGAGCCTCTACAGTTTACCCTCGGAGACGGCAACATGATCAAAGGATTTGATTCGGCTGTCGACGGCATGTCAGTAGGCGATGATAAGGTGGTCACAATACCTTCTGTCGAAGCCTATGGTGAAAAGCGGGAAGACATGCTGCTGGATGTACCGTTGGAACAGGTCCCTGCGGAGATAAAGCCTGAAGTAGGGATGGACCTTTCCATACAGAATCAAATGGGTCAACCTACCCCGGTGAAAGTAGTCCATGTAGACGATAAGAAAATCACGTTAGATGCAAACCATCCTTTGGCCGGTCAGGATCTCATTTTTGATATCAAGCTTGTGGAATTGGTGTAAGCCATCGTGAATCTTTATAATTATTTAAAAAAGTCGGTTTACCGGCTTTTTTTTTGGCTCCCAACGCGCAACAAACCTTTCATTTAGTCAGTTATTGCTTGTGGGTTGTCCTTGCGGGTTTGCATAAACACTTTTAGTCTTGTTGTATTTGGCATTACCCACTTCCACCACAAAGAGTTGACTGTTGATGGAGGAAAAATCATAACTTTTATGCGTGCCATCCTCAGGACTGATTTTATCCTCCAAGATCAGGTTTCCCAAAATGTCAAATATTTTGACATTTGTCATTTGAATGGATTTTTCATCTAGGATTAATATAAATTTCTTGGTACCAGTAGACCTCAGGTTGAACTTTACCTCCGGAGCATGAAGATCTATAGGGAAAGAAATTTCAGTTTCTATCCTTCGCGGGATATTTTGGGCATGCAGATCACCGCCAAAACCCAGGATCTGGATGAAGCCATGCACAATAAAAATATATGTTACTATCTGTTTTGGTAAAGGTTTTCCCATCGCCGCGCAAATTGCAAAAAATCTGTTGTTTTTTATAACTAATTAATTATAAAATAACATTTTTTAACCAACGCTTTTAAAACAAAGCTGACTGAGTTCAAAATTTAAAAACACTATCAGAGATATTTTCAAAGTAAAAATTCTCATTTTCAGATATTTCTATAAAGCGACCGGCCTATCAAAAATATCTATGCCCGTATTAGTATATAAAAGAAGGTACTGGTTAGTAATGGCAACTTTTTGATAAATGGTATCGGGTAGTGGATAAGATGTTGTTTTTTCCGAGAGATAATTTGTTTTCGTTAATCTATTTTCCGAAATATAATAGAAATGATCTTCAAAAATAAAAACGGGAACATCCGGGATTGAAGTCAGCTGCTGGATGAAATTCGCTTGGTTGTCAAAAATATAAACCCCAGCTTTTTCAAGTTGAAGAAAAAGCAGGTTTTTTCTCTCTGTCAAGTTGACAACTTTAAGGTCAGGGTTGGGTAAAATAAGCGACAGAGGTTGTTCCTGAAGCACTTGGTTTCGCCTGAAATCCCATTTCACCAAAGAAAGACGTGTTTCGTTCAGCATCCAGATGACATTGCCGTTGCCTAGGGTGGCATAGCGCACCACTCCTACATCACTATCTCTAAGCAGGAAACTGGCTATTGGATTAAGGAAGCGGTCCAATAGTTCGTATTGCTGTAAATCAGCGGAAAACAAAAATATGGTTGTGGTCCAGAACGCCTCTAGCTTATCGAGTTGTGCACGGAACACGGGGGAATAAATATTCAAGGAGTCCCCTTGTGTGTTGTATTGACGGATATTGCCTTGTTGATCGGCGGTAATTACCTGGTTGCGGCCATCTACGGAAAGAAGATCAAGATCTCTGGCAGGTATGTGACTGACTTTTTGCCAATGCACTTTTTGGCAGGTAGCTAAATGACCATGAAGGGAGAAAAGAATAATGAGCGTTAATACCCGTTTTATCATCCCTGAAAAGTTTTCAAGTAGAAGGCTTCGCCGTCAAACTCACCATATTGGTTTTGGGTAACCCATTCGCCCAGGTTAAAGTATGTCGATCTTTTGCTTATCTCAAGGGTAATCACCCCGTTCGCATACTCGCAGAAGGCGCAGTTGAAAGCCTCGATCCAGTTCAGATAGCGAAGCCGGCCGCGATCATAGAGGAGATAGCGGGAGCGCTCCACGCGGGGGATTCCGTAGGCTCTGAAACAGATCGCCTGATACAGCGACGCCCAGGCGTCCAGAATGATCAGCGGGACGATCAGGGAGTAGATCACCGGTGCGGTCGCCACCGTCGCGATAGAGGATCGTCCGAGGAAGGCGCCGACCCCCAGACGCAGGCGCTTGTGCTTGGCGGTGATTCCGGCCTGGAACTCGACCAGCCCTTCGTTGACCCGCCATCCCAGGGTGTCCCGCCGTTTCTCGATTTCGCGATCGAGCTCGCCCTGCAAGCGAACGATGCGGCCCGCCAACGCCTCGATCCGGGTCATGGGGTTGCCCCTTCCTGTGTGCGCCCGGCAGTCTGGAGGCCTTGGTCGGCGGTGCCTTGATCAGGCGCA
>DATHWC010000217.1:0-5277 GCA_035460985.1 Lunatimonas sp. | reverse complement strand
GACTCCGGGTTTTCCATCCTTACCCGGGCTGAACCCTTCATAAGTCCGGCCCGGATGCGGAAAAACCAGTTTCCAATTACCTTTTCGAACCGCTTCCAGACTGTTTCCGCGGTAATAATACAGAAAGGACTCCCTGGGATGCTGGCTGAAATCCCCCTGGAGCAAAGCACTTATATCGACTCCGTCAATTTGCTTCGCAGGCGGGGTAGCCCCTGTCAGAGCAGCAATCGTAGGAAGTAGATCGATAGATGAGGCTAGGTTGTTACATACAGTTCCCTCCGGAATCTGACCCTTCCAACTCATCAGAGCAGGCACCCGTTGCCCCCCTTCAAAAGATGTGCCTTTCCCTTCCCGAAGCCCACCGGTACTGCCTGCATGATTTCCATAATTAATCCAAGGGCCATTGTCTGATGTCACTATGACCAATGTGTTTTCTTCTAGGTTTAGCTCCTTCAATTTGTTCCGTATTTCACCAATACTCCAATCCAACTCCATAATTACATCCCCATAAAGACCCTGTTCAGATTTACCTTCAAATTTGTCAGAGACAAACAAGGGCACATGAGGCATGGGATGTGCGAGATAAAGGAAAAATGAATTGCCTTTGTTTCTGTCTATAAAATCCAAACTTTTTTTTGTGAAAACGGTGGTAAACTGGCGTTGGTCCGGGTTTAACTCGACAACTGTCTCATTTTCTATCATCGGGAGCTCGGGATAGAAGTTTTTGCTGGTTGGATGATTGGGCCACATGTCGTTGGAATAGGGAATACCATAAAACTCATCGAAGCCCTGCTTTCGTGGTAAAAACTCCGGTAAGTGGCCCAAGTGCCACTTGCCATAAGCCGCAGTAGCATAGCCTCTTGCATGCAAAATATCGGCAATGGTTTCTTCGTCCGGGTGAAGACCGATTTTAGCGGTATGGTTCAGGGCTCCTGAAAGCCCCACCCTATTGGGATAAGATCCAGTCATAACCCCTGCCCTGGAGGCAGTGCAAACGGCCTGCGGGGCGTAATATTGGGAGAAGAACATGCCTTCCCGGGCCATTTGATCCATGTTGGGTGTCTGATACCCGACCGCACCGGTTATTCCCAAGTCTCCATACCCCATGTCATCGATATACACCAACACCACATTTGGGGGTTGATTTTGGGCGGAAATCTGTGCGGTTACAGAAAGAAAAAGTAGTATTGCCAAAGAAAGGAATCTGGTCATTTTCATTGTTTAAATCTTTTTTGAGTTATTGAATACTGTATTAAGTGCACAAGCTAACCACCGCTTAACCTGTGAGACTTAGGTGAAATAAATCCATTATCTACTGATCTTAAGAAATCTTTAACCCAATAAACTTAAATTTGCTCTCAATTAATAGCGTTTTGGAAAATAAACCGATAGAAATTACAGAAGTTGGGTTGGACAAGGTTTTGGAAATCCGCAGAGAGGTCATGTGGCCGGATAAGCCGATTTCCTTTGTTGAGGTTTCTGGGGATAGCGAAGCAGTTCATTTGGGACTTTTTGAAAACGGAACAGTTGTATCTGTTATATCCCTTTTTATAGAAAATGAGCGTGCCCAGTTTCGAAAATTTGCCACATTGACCTCCTTTCAGCGCAAAGGCTACGGCACTACTTTGCTACAGTATGTGTTTGAATATTTGAAATCAAAGCAAATTAAACGTGTGACCTGCAATGCCCGAGTAGAAAAAGCCGATTTCTATGCCTCATTTGGCATGAAACGCACTCCTAATACCTTTGAGAAAGAACAAGTTGCTTATGTAGTTATGGAAAAAATCCTCAAAACTTAACCATTCAAGATGTTAGACTGAGGGACTTGGAGACTGATTACAAATTAAAAATTACGAATTACGAACCAATAGACCTATATACCCACCAACCAACCCGTGGCCCGACCCAAACCATCCATTCAACCGAATCCCATAAACTTCAGCCTCAGTTTAGCCTCCCTGAAGTTCGTCCCCGCCTTCTTTAAGGAGATACGAAAAGTAAATCCCAGACTGTTTTATCTCAATATTTTTTCCAGGCTGATCAATGCCATATTGCCCGTCCTGATGCTCTGGGTTGGAAAACTTATCATCGATGAGGTAGTGTTGCAGTTGGCAACTGAAACAAAAGACTTTGATCATTTATGGCTGCTGGTAGGATCTGAGTTTGGGTTGGCGGTTCTATCGGACTTATTAAGTAGGGGCATCAGTCTCAGCGATGGACTTTTGGGAGATCAGTATTCAATTAATTCTTCTGTCAAAATCATAAAAAAGACAGCCGTACTAAATCTCGATCAGCTTGAGGATTCTGAATTCTACGACAAACTGGAACGCGCCAGGCAACAAACAACCGGGCGGATTGGTTTGATGTCCAATATTCTTACCCAAGCGGAAGATATTATTGTGATTCTCTCTTTGCTGGCGGGAGTGGTGGTATTTGAGCCATGGTTGATTATCTTGCTTGTGATTTCCATCATTCCAACCGTCATCAATGAAATCAAATTTAGCGGTACCAGCTATTCCCTGGCCCGAAGCTGGACCCAGGAGCGGCGGGAGTTGGACTACCTGCGGTATGCGGGTGCCAGTGACTTAACCGCCAAGGAGGTAAAGCTTTTTGGCCTATCCGACTATTTGGCCACCAGGTTCCAAAACCTTTCTGAAAAGTACTTTGCCCAAAGCAAGCGGCTAGCCATTCAGCGGGCGTCCTGGGGTTCCTTTTTCAACTTGTTAGGTACTAGTGCTTATTATGGAGCTTACGTCCTAATAATATTCCGCACAGTCACTGGCCTGTTTTCATTGGGAGACCTAACGTTTCTTTCGGGATCCTTCAATCGGTTGCGCTCCAAGCTGCAGGGATTCTTTATCCGGTTTACGGCAATAACAGAAAGTGCCCTGTATCTACAGGATTATTTTGAGTTTCTGGACTTGGCACCGGGTGAAGTGGACGATTCGGAAAAGCTGCCCCTACCTGGGGAAATAAAAAAGGGATTTGAGTTTGTAGATGTTGGGTTCAAATACCCCAAGTCAGAAAGCTGGGTGGTCAGGCATGTAAATTTTGAATTAAGGGCTGGTGAAAAATTGGCATTTGTCGGGGAGAACGGGGCTGGGAAGACCACCCTTATCAAGTTACTGCTTCAATTTTATGCCCCAACAGAAGGTTACATTCTGTTGGACGGAGTTCCAATTCACCGCTACGACCAGGCGGCCTATCAACAGTTTTTTGGGGTGATCTTTCAGGATTTTGTGAAATTTGAGCTTACCCTGCGGGAAAACATCGCCATGGGTGAAATCAAGGAAATTGGCAATCAGCCCCGAATCGACGGCGCTGCTGAAAAAAGTCTGGCCAATCAGGTAATCGAAAGTCTACCTATGGGGTATGATCAGCCTTTGGGAAAACGCTTCAAGATGGGTAAAGATTTGTCCGGAGGGCAATGGCAAAAGGTGGCCATTGCCCGGGCTTATATGAAAGATGCCAAGGTGTTGATCCTTGACGAACCTACTTCTGCCTTGGATGCCCGGGCAGAAACCGAAGCATTTAACCGGTTTATTCAATTGACGGCAGGCAAGACGGCGGTGATTATTTCCCACCGGTTTAGTACAGTCCGGATTGCGGACCGTATTATGGTCTTGAAAAACGGTACTGTACTGGAAATGGGTACCCACGAAGAATTAATGGCCAATGACCGGCTTTACGCTGAATTGTTTAATCTACAGGCTGCCGGATACCAATAGACATTTTTAGTAAGCTAAAGAAGAAATGCATCGAAGATTCAAAAATATATCCCAACTTTGAATTCTATGGAAAAATTAGAAGCAAGACCCTCCAGCTTTTCCAGGGTCACCATTACGGAATTAATGATCCCTTCCTATGCCAATTTTGGAGGCAAAATACATGGCGGGATCTTACTGTCCCTGATGGACAAGGTAGCCTATGCCACAGCCAGCAAACACAGCGGTGCCTATTGTGTTACCGTTTCGGTGGATACCGTGGATTTTCTACAGCCTGTAGGTGTAGGTGAACTGGTATCCCTGATGGGATCGGTCAACTACGTAGGAAACAGCTCTATGATCATCGGTATCAAGGTAATCTCCGAGAATGTAAAGACAGCCACAGTCACGCATACCAATACCTCTTATTTTACAATGGTCGCCAAGGGCGATGACGACAAGCCGACTACGGTGCCACCACTGAAGTTGGAAACCAAAACCGATATAAGGCGCTTCGTGGAGGCGATTTATCGTAAGAAGTTCAAAATGGAACATGCCGCCTACCAAAAGGAGATCAAGAAGAACCGTGATCCCGAAGAGATCAAGCGGCTACTTGCCGGGGAGCGCTGCGAGGTGGGGGTTTAAGAAGCAAAATGGTACAAAGAGAACAGAAATTTTCTACCGCAAATGGCACGGATGAGCACGAATAGTTGCAGGGTGGATTTTTCACGTTGCGGCCGTTGCGAGAAATGGTTCACGCCACGGACGCAAAGAAATTGCAAAGGACGCTACGGGTATTAATTCACCAAAATCGTTGCGATCGCCGCGCTATCGTTGCGGTCGCTGCGAGAAAGGTTTTCCGATAAGGAGACGTTAAGGTGTTTGGCCACGAATAGTACGGATTTACACGAATATTTTGACCAAAGATAGATTCCATCAGCAGACTAGGGGCGTAGCCCTGATATCTTAGTAGCAGATCAATGCTATCAGGAACCAAGGGGCGTTAGCCCTGCAATCTTCAAAGAACGGCGAAGGAGACTTTTGGCAGCGTACGTTTGGGAGTCTTGTCACGTTGCGATCGTTGCGAGAAGGGTTTCACGCCACGGACGCAAAGAAAACGCAAAGGACGCCACGGTAGTTTTTTCACAAAAATCGTTGCGGACGTTGCGCTATCGTTGTGGTCGCTGCGAGAAAGGTTTGCTCACGCCACAGACGCAAAGAAAACGCAAAGGAAGCTACGGGAGTTATTTAACAAAAATCGTTGCGTTCGTTGCGCTACCGTTGCGGACGTTGCGAGAAATGGTTGACGCTACGGGTTCGTTTAGCCACGAATGGCACGGATTTTCACGAATATTTTGACCAAAGATAGATTCCATAGCAAGACTAGGGGCGTAGCCCTGATATCTTAGTAGCAGATCAATACTGTCAGGAACCAAGGGGCGTTAGCCCTGACATCTTAAAAACCGGCGAAGGAGATTATTGGCAGGCTTGCCACGCTGCGATTGTTGCGCTGCCGTTTCGGTCGCTGCGAGAAATTTCTCACGTTACTTGCGCAAATAGGATCCGAAGCAGC
>DATHWC010000216.1:0-3380 GCA_035460985.1 Lunatimonas sp. | reverse complement strand
AAGGCCCGGGAAGTTTTAATTCAAGACGAAACAAATTTGGAACAATTATTGAACAATCTCTAAAAAATTCAGTACACATACCATGATCTTAAAGAGAGTTTTGATAGCAACATTCCTTATAGTGGGAATAGATAGTATTTCCTTTGCACAAGCAGGACTGACCGCCCAGGCCATATTAACTGAAGTTAGTGACCGCTATAAGCAATTAGACGGATTCAAAGCTACCTTTGAATATACCTATTCGACCGATACCGAGGGCGTAATACAGACTAATACTGGCGAAGTTGCCGTCAAGGGTGACCGATATCGGTTGGTATTGGATGATCAGGAAATCTTCAATGACGGGAGTACAGTTTGGACCTATATCAAATCCTCCCGTTACGAAGAAGTTACCATCAACAGCGTTGATCCCGAAAGTGACGAACTCACACCTTCCAATATTTATAACATCTACCAAAGGGGGTACAACTCAAAATTGAACGGCGAAAAGAAGATGGATGGTAAAACGGTGTACGAGATTGTTTTAACCACGGATAAAAAATCGGCCCAGTTTAAAGAAATAAAACTTTTTGTCGAAAAAACGCAAAAAGACCTTGTCGCCTGGGAAATTCAAGATGATGTAGGAGGTATTTTTCAGTATAAATTCAAAGAGGTCAAAAAAAACGAGCCAATTCTTGACAACTATTTTGTGTTCAATACCAGCGAACACAAAAATGTTGAAGTTATAGACCTTAGATAATTAACCACTTCTTCCTAATTTGAGTACCCCATTGTTTTTATGAACAGACAAGAATTGTTTTCTATTATTAGGCAAAAGGAATCTTTTCTTTGCGTTGGTTTAGATCCATCACTTGACAAGATACCACCTCATTTGAGGAATGAGCCGGATCCTATTTTTGCGTTTAATCGCGCTATTATCGATAGCACCGCTGATTATGCCGTAGCCTATAAACCCAATGTGGCTTTCTATGAGGCAATGGGAGCTAAGGGGTGGGAGTCCTTGGAGAAAACGCTTGCCTATATTCCCGAGGGCATATTTACCATTGCTGATGCAAAACGTGGAGATATTGGTAATACGTCAACACTATATGCCAAAGCTTTTTTTGAAAGTTTATCCGCTGATGCCGTCACTGTGGCACCGTACATGGGCAAGGACAGTGTCACTCCGTTTTTAGCATTCAAGGACAAATGGGTGATTTTGTTGGCATTGACTTCCAATGAGGGCAGTCATGATTTCCAGCTTTTTGCTAATGCGGATGGCAAGGAGTTATTTAAGGAAGTTTTGGAAAAAAGTCAACAGTGGGGTACATTGGATAGCCTTATGTATGTGGTAGGTGCCACCCGTGGAGAGAAAATTTCGGAAGTTAGAACCATCGTACCGGATCACTTTCTACTGGTTCCCGGCGTGGGTGCACAGGGAGGTAATCTTGAGGAAGTGGCAAAATATGGCATGAATTCCAGCTGTGGCCTTTTAGTCAATTCCTCCAGAGGGATAATTTATGCCTCAACCGGCAAAGATTTCGCAGAGACTGCTGCCAATGAAGCCAAAAAACTTCAGTTGGAAATGTCTCAACTGCTGGATAGGTATTTGAAATAAGCTATTAGCTGCCAACAACTTGCCTGCTGCCAAAAAGTGTAAATTTTAAGAAGCATTCTTTTTTTTCTGCTTTTCTTTTTTTATTTTAATGGTTCACTTTTATCCCATTTTTTATGATAAGTTTTCAGGAAAATTTTCTTCATCTAGTCTGGAAATATCAGTACTACGACAAGAAGCAGGCAACTACCACAGAAGATCGACCTCTGCAAGTGGTGAAAATTGGCTACCACAATCATCACGAAGGGCCGGATTTCAAAGAAGCCCATATTCGCCTGGATGAGATAGACCATGTAGGCCATGTGGAAATTCATCTCAAATCGTCCGACTGGAATGCCCACAACCATCAATCAGATCCAGCTTACAACACCGTCGTTCTCCATGTAGTATGGGAACATGACCAGCTTATCCAACGCATGGACGGGACTGTAATCCCAACCTTGGAACTGAAAGGAAAGGTTTTTTTGGAAGTAGTACGCAATTACGAGCGGTTAATTTCTTCACCAAGTCAAATCCTCTGTGGAAACGAGCTATCGAATACATCAGAAATTTTAAAGTTTTCCATGCTTGAAAAGTCCCTGATAGAGCGCTTATACGAGAAAAGCAAACTTGTGCTGCAACTGTTGGAGGAAAACAACCAAGATTGGGAGGAGACCGCATATCAGTGGCTTTTTTATAGTCTTGGATTCAAAGTAAATAGCCAAGTCATGCTAAAGCTGGCTAAAAGCCTGCCCTATCGACTACTTAAAAAGCATGGAAACCAGCGGATCTCACAGGAAAGCCTAATTTTTGGTCAAGCAGGCTTTTTGAATAATTTCATACATGGCCTTTTTGAACCTACTTCATCGGAACCGTACGTAAAACAGCTTCTGGATGAGTACCAGTTTTTTGAAAAGAAATATCAGTTGAACCCTCAAATTTATCCCTCCGAATGGAAGTTTATGGGGGTCAGGCCTTCAAATTACCCCACGATACGTTTATCTCAGGCGGCTGCGATACTTTCGAAAAGCCCCAACTTTCTTTCCTCTGTACTCTATGATATGAACTCCAGAAGTCAATTTAGTGAATTTTTTGATGTGGAGGTAAGCCCATACTGGCACCGCCATTACCATTTTGGCAAGCCATCGGAGAAGTTTTCGAATAGGAAGGTCAGCTCAGGAACGTTGGATCTATTGGGCATCAATTATGTAATACCAATTTGGTATGCGTATGGTACGTTTATAGATTCTATGGAGTGGCAGGAAAAGTGCTTTGACTTCCTTCAGCAAATCCCCCCTGAGTCAAACAACGTTCTCGGGAAATTTGAGGCCGTGAATTGGAAACCTGCCCAAGCATTCGAAAGTCAGGCCATGATCGGCCTTTTTAACAATTATTGCAAGCCCCGAAAATGTCTTACGTGTAAAATAGGGCAAAACCTCCTGCGGCCGAGTTCCCGATGAATATTGCATTCACGGGTATTTTGCGTAATTTTGCAACCTAATTACGAATACATGGAAAAACCGGTAATCATCCTAGGGGCGAAAGGCATCGCCCACCCAGCGCTTGAAATCTTCAATAGTCACAATGTCATGGTTTATGGCTTTCTGGATGATGACCAAACACTGCACCAGAAGGAAATCAACCATGTGGTGGTTTTGGGAAGTACGGAAGATGAGGGTTTTTTAAAATTGATCGGTAAAAAATGTGAGGCATTTGTAGCTGTCGATGATCCTACCTACCGCAAATATTTGGTGGAGATGCTGAATGACCGCCGTAAAACGCAACCAATCAATGCAGTACATAGCAC
>DATHWC010000215.1:0-11497 GCA_035460985.1 Lunatimonas sp. | reverse complement strand
ACGTTTCGATTGATTAGGGAAGATGGAGAAGCACTTTATACATTAGTGTTGAAGAGGAGTGAGTTGACCCCTTATTGAAATGGTATATGCCTTTGGCGACGTCACTGACCTTTGGGGTTTTCCCAAACCCCGAAGGTCTTTGATGTTCATTTCGAACGGATTTTTTTACCACATAGGAGCATAGTTCACATAGAAATTTAATAAAACTATTTGGTTGAGTTGTGAACACAGTATCTTGATCCCCAGCCTGACGTGTAAGTACGTATTCCATTAGAGCATTTGCAATGGCCAAATACAATTTTTTTAGATACTCCCCTCAGTCTACAGCAATCCTCACAAACCCCATTTCATCATCTATATTTTCATACAACCAGATTTTGTTGTCTTTAAAAAAGTGTGGCGGAGGTGTTTTGTTATATCGGTCCAGGAAGGTTTCTTTCACGATATTTAGGTCCTTGTCCAAAACAGTTAGGAAAACATCCGCTCCCGTTGCTATAGGTTCTCCACGCTCTGTTTGATCTTCCCCATATAATGTCTTATAGGAAAGCCGTATAAAACGCTGCGTATCAGGATCCCACTTAGGAGCCATGAAATTAATGGATTCTTTATATTTCCCTATTTCCCCAGCCGCCTGATCAGGAGTAGTTGTTTCTGGGAGTTTATATTGATTTTGATTTCCAGTAAGCTCACTGTTCCATGAAATAAGGTAGAGAGAATCCAACGAAATATCATAGACATAAACTTCATTGTAGGCATCGTTGGTCAACAGTATTTTATCTCGGAATTGAGTTAGGGAGGGGCTTGGACTGAAGACTCCCGCTGGTATTTCTCCATGAAAGACTTCCATCCGGTATTCATTAAGTTTCTCCGTTTCGGGCAAGGGAATTTTCTCATGGGACTCTTTTTCCAGATCATACTTTACAAGTACATATCGATAATCTGTTAGGGTAGCATATAGGCCAAAAATCGTATTCGGGTCATCTGGATGCTCGATCAGGCGGATGGGAATTGCCCGGGAAGCGTCAAATTCCGGAGCTATTTTATTCAAATTTAAATCCCGGATTTTTTTACCACTTTGTTCAAAAAGGGCGTTGATTCCATGGGACCAGATCATGATTTGATCCGAAGAAGTCAACCCATATCCCCTTATTTGTCTCCCCATTCCATTGGGGCCTTCCTTTTCAAACTGAAGCGTTTCCTCCATTTGTAAATTATCCAGATTAATTTTATCGAACTTCGCTTCTCCAAAGGTGTAATGATAAAGCGTTTTACCATCATTGGAAAGTTCTGGATAATTTAGCCCATATCGAAGGTCAATGATGCTGCCTTTTGGATCAACCACTACGGTATCCTGGGTCAATAAAAATCTCGAATCGCCATGGGATTTATTCTCTGAGCAGGCGAAAATGAAGAGCGGGCAAAATACTAACGCATAAGTTTTCATTTTTTTCGGATTTATTTTGGCCAGTATGTATTATTTTGAAAAAGCGGGAACGCTAAATTATTTTTAGTAGTAAACTTGATCAAATATAATTAAAAAATTAGTTTTATTAAAAAAACTCCTATATTTTTAATTTTCAATTGCTTTCGAATCAAGTCTTTGAAAAGCACGCTTTATCTGGCATATTCGTTGCCTTGGATTATTCCCTATTATTGGGGTTCAAGAAAAAAAATAGTTATGGGAATTTCCGTTTACCAATGATCCTTACTATCCTGACCTCATCAGATACCGTGAAAAAGATGGTATGGGAGATATGAACTCAGTACCTGTATCCTTCACGAATTTTGAATGCCAAAGGAAACATCTTGTGGTTTGCGGTCATGATCCCGTTAATTCAGCGAACGAAGCCTTGCCAGCAATTTGGCGGACGGTCACGGCAGAGAACCCTCGGAACCCAGTCGATATGTTTCGACAAAAGAGGGAAAAGTCTATAGGTTGCCCAGAAAAATGGAAAAGGATATGGTGAAGTTGAAACGGATAAAGAAGTAAAGGAAATAGAAAAAAGGTGTAGCGGGAAGCTGCACCTTTTTTAGTAGGGTGGCCAGAGTGGCTTTTATTTTAAGGAAATGGTCCCATTTGATTGAAAATTATAGTGGAATGAAGATTTTGCTTCTTTGAAGGATTAAGTTAAAACTAATGAATCAATGTCGTTTAGTTAAGACAGAAAAAAACTCAATAACTTTTCCAAAGTTGGATTTTAACTGTCGGAAAGTATCAGAAACAAGTTATAAACTTTGAAAAAGTTTCTCTGAAAACATTAACTAAACGACATTGACTATTGAAAGTTTAAAAAATCCTTGATTTGAAATAATTACCTGTTCTTTAAGCTATCAATTGAATTTTTCATCTTCACTAAATCATTATATTAGCAAAATGAAATCAATAAGACTAATATTTGGCTTCTTGTTGGGTTCTCTATTAGTAGGATGCTCAACAGATAAAGCCAAAACCGCCGACAAAAAACCAAATATCCTATTTGTAATAAGTGACGACCAGTCCTTCGCACACACAAGTTTTGCGGGAAGCAGATTTGTAAATACCCCGGCATTTGACAGGATTGCCCGAGAAGGGGTATACTTTACGAACTGCATGTCCGGTTCGCCAGGTTGCGCTCCTTCCAGAAGTGCCATCGTCACAGGCAGGCATCATTGGCAAAATGAACAGGCTGGTCAACATGCAGCCCCATGGCTAAAAAAATACGTGCCATTTGTTGATTTACTTGATGGAAACGGATATGTCACCGGAAGAACAGGTAAAGGGGTAACTCCCTTTCGGTACGCCCGCGATAACAATGATTCACTTTGGAGAGCATCGGATGCAGCGGGAATATCTCATTCCAACATTCGCTATGAAGCTGGCAATGACCCTAGACCTGCCGATAAAATCAGTGATTTGAATTATTTCGAAAATTTCAAGTTCTTCATGGACAGCGTGCGTTCAGATCAACCCTTTTTCTTCTGGTATGGCGCAACGGAACCCCATCGGGCCTATGAGAAGGATTCGTGGAAACGGACTGACAAGAAACTTTCTGATGTTGAAGTCCCCGGTTTTTTCCCGGATCATGACATAGTTCGGGGAGATATGCTTGATTATGCGGTGGAAATTGAATGGTTTGATCACCATTTACAGCTAATGCTGGATTACCTGGAAGATATTGGAGAGCTTGACAATACCATAATTATCGTAACCTCCGACAATGGAATGCCATTTCCCAGAGCCAAAGCCAATAGTTACGAATATGGTGTGCATGTACCCTTTGCGGTACGTTATCCAAAAAACTTTCCCGGAGGAAGGGTTGTCGATGATCCAATAGGTTTCGCCGATCTTGCTCCAACAATTCTTGATTTGACAAATACCAGTCACGAGGGGATGTTACCCATCACAGGAAGAAGTTTCCGCCATCTTTTGGAATCAGAGAAGCAGGGC
The DNA here is from genome assembly GCA_035460985.1 of Lunatimonas sp. Taxonomy (GTDB): domain Bacteria; phylum Bacteroidota; class Bacteroidia; order Cytophagales; family Cyclobacteriaceae; genus Lunatibacter. Next base: position 8,070 of record DATHWC010000215.1, on the reverse strand, counting down.
ATAATTGATGATACCTTTAAATATGTGTTTTCCGGTAGGGAAAGACACTCCGCTTCCCGCTATCAAAACTGGGGTTATCCGCAGCGGGCCATTCGGAGTAAGGACCATATATTGATTTGGACTGCAAAACCCGATCGATGGCCTGCCGGAGATCCTCAAGCAATCAAGCCGGGAACTGACAATGAACTGCTGCCCATGTATGGAATTGATGAAAATGGCGTTCATCATTCCGATTGGGCGTTTACTGATGTGGATGAATCCCCAACAAAGTCCTATATTATTGAAAACTGGGAAGATGAGAACGTAAGGCCATATTTCGATGCGGCCTTTGCCAAAATCCCGGAATATTTACTTTTCGATATAGTTAACGATCCATATTGTCTTGTTGACTTGGCTGGAAATCCGGATTACATAGGACTAAAAAATGATATGCAGGAAGCATTAATGGCGGAACTAACAGATACAGGAGACCCAAGGGTGGTAGGGCCGGACAAGGAAGTTTTTGATTCCTATATCAGGTATAGCCCCATGCGGCAATTTCCAAATCCGGAGAATATATCGGCCACAAGATGACACTAAAACCCTTCCAATACGGCCATACCGATGCCAGATTGACTTTAGCCGATTGGCAGAATTTTGGTGAGCAAAGATTCAAAGAAGGGGATGAGGGAACGTTTTTTTGATTGATTCGATTTTGACCTTTGGGGTTTTTCAAACCCCGAAGGTCTTTGGAAGAAGTTGGCAGAGGAGCCCTTATTCCGGATAGGACAGTTGGTACATAGGACATTGTTCAACCCACTCCGGGGTTGAGGGCACAACTAATTGCTAGAATACCCGGGTTTCGCCCGGGGTTATTGTTGTTGAAGCCCTTCAGGCTTCTGCATCGAGCGAATTTTTGATTGATAGTCAGGGTATCGATCAATTTGGTAGGTCAGAATCATTATACTTTAGTTTGAAATTCTACAAGGTTAAGACAATAACTTGGCTTTATCAGGCCTGAAGGGCCTGAACAACAATAAACGTGGGTGCAACCCGCGGCTTTTGGACTACCGATTACTTCCAACCCCAGTCGGGGTTGAACCTGACGTAAATGCCTTTAAAGATCAAATTATTCGAACACAGACTAATATTTCGAGCTGTGGCCAGCAGGGCTATGTCCAAGCCGTTTGGAATTTATTTTATCTGATTTCTCAATATTTACATTTTTTTTTCTCAAACTGATTTCCATTTTTTTTGAGCGGAAAGCTATGAAAATCTCGAAGGACTGCACAGAGATTACAGTTTTTTGTTATCTTGAAATCTAAAATTCAGCCCAAACGCCATGCAGCATACCTTCAAATCTTTCTTTACATTTTTAATAATCCTCTTCTTTTTTTGTTCCTCCGCCCTTGCCCAATCCCCCAAATCTCCCAATATCATCCTAATCATCACTGACGATCAAGGGTATGGTGACTTGGGCTTTACCGGAAACCCACATGTTCAGACACCCGTTTTGGATGCCTTGGCACGGGAAAGTGTGCGACTCAACCAGTTTTATGTGTCCCCGGTTTGCGCTCCGACCCGGTCAAGCCTGATGACGGGACGCTATTCCCTACGCACAGGGATGAGGGATACCTATAACGGCGGCGCCATCATGGCTACGGAAGAGATTACACTTGCAGAAATGCTAAAAGATGCCGGGTACAGGACCGGGATTTTTGGGAAATGGCACCTGGGAGATAACTATCCTTTCCGGCCCAGCGACCAGGGGTTTGACGAGTCTGTAATTCATTTGGCAGGGGGGATGGGACAGCCCGGTGATTTTACCACTTTCTTCCAGGGTGATCGCAGCTATTTTGATCCGGTACTTTGGAATAATAACGAGCAAAAATCCTACGAGGGATATTGCTCTGATATTTTCACCGACGAAGCCATTCAATTTATAGAAACTCAGCAAGAAAAACCCTTCTTTTGCTATTTGTCATTTAATGCTCCCCATACGCCCTTGCAGGTACCGGATGAATATTATGAACAGTACAGAGATTTAGACCCTGCCTTAGGACTGGACAACGCAGGAATTCCCTTTGCTGAAATGAGCGAAAAAGACAAAGAGGACGCCCGAAAGGTCTATGCCATGGTTTCCAATATTGATGACAACGTTGGCAAACTGATGCAAAGGCTAGAGGCACTGCAACTTGCGGATAATACAGTGGTCATTTTTATGACCGACAACGGGCCACAGCAACGCCGATATAATGCGGGCATGCGGGGGTTAAAGGGAAATGTTTTTCGTGGTGGGGTTCGGGTGCCCTTCTTTATGAAATTGCCCGGTGGTAGCCCAGGCGGATTGGATATAGATCAGACACTGGCACATATTGATGTGTTACCCACATTGGCAGAAATCTGCCGGGCGGAAGTACCTACAGACCGGGTTATCGACGGACGGAGCTTTTGGCCTTTGGTGCAAGGAAAACCCGCTGATGCCTTCGACAATCGACCCCTATTTTTCTATTGGACACGTAAATATCCGGAACGCTATACAAATATTGCCCTACAGAAAGGGGACTTTAAGTTGGTTGGAAATACAGGATATGATGCGGATCCGGGTGATTTCGATCTCTTTGATGTGACTGCCGATGAATTTGAGCTAACCAACATTGTGAAAGATAAGCCGCAGGTAGCCGAAAACTTAAAGAAGGAATTGGATGAGCTTTTATTGGAACTATCCCAATCACCAAACTTACTGAAAGACCAACGAATTATCGTTGGCAGTCCGGAGGAAAATCCGGTTTATCTTAACCGGAACGATGCGGGAGGGGAGCGTGGCGTTTGGACGCAGGAAGATATCTTTGGACTTTGGAAAGTCGCCATACAAGCAGGTACGTATAGCATCCGTTTTAAATTTATCAAGCCGATCGATGCAAAGGGTACAATGACCTTGGAAACAAATGGCTCCATCTGGCAGCGGAAAGCTTCGCTCTCTGGTGAGGATATGATTGTATGGGAGGATGTGCCACTACCTGCCTCCGAAAGCGATTTGATACCGTATTTTACCGGGGATGGGAAGCGGTTTTTCCCATTATGGGTGTCTTTGGAGCGGAAGAATTGATAAAAGTTCGGTTTTACTTATTGTTAACCCAAAGTTTGGAGATCGGAGGTTTGGGTTTTTTGCCTTTGGATCCGTTGCTGCCTTAGGCCCAAGCCAATCAATAAGTAGAAAGCAGTAGGGATAATTCCGCAAATCGGAGAGATGAGAATTTCCTTTCCCGCACTGATTATCACATACCCGTCTATTATCAAGTGGTTAATCACGGCATCTTCTACCGCATGCAGCAACACCACTACCCAAACCGAACCGGTCAGCCGAAACAATTCGGTGAACATCACAGCCCAAATGACCATATTTCCGATAGCAATTGCCGAAAACCCAATGCGGCTTACGGGAAGCACTGTGTACATGGCTTCTTCCGGGAGAAATTCCATGTAATAGGGGAGATGCCATAGTCCCCAAACCAATCCCATTATCAAGTAGATGGAGAGATCGCTCAAGTTTAGCCGTATAAGTTTGGCGGCAAGGTATCCCCTCCACACCGATTCTTCAAAGATGTTCTTCACAAAATTGACCACAAAAAGAGTTCCGAACACAGAAACATAACCTCGAGCGTCAAATCCGGAGAATTCCATCCAACCCAACGCAGCTCCCAAAGACAACGAAATACCTGTAACGACCGGAAAAATAAGAAAGGCGATGACATACCAGTGAAGATTTCCAGTAAAATTGGGTTTTAGTCCCGCATCTTTCCATCCATCCCCAAAAAATGTTCTAAGTAGTATAACGACGATTAAGGGAGCTATCAACCAAAGGGCCATACCCAAGGTTTCTTCCTCTTCCTGATCCGGGATTTGACCATCCAGCCAAACACCAATCCAACCTATTAATAAGGCAATTAGGCTAAAAATGACCAGGTTTCTAATTGTGTTGGCAGGCTTCATTTTGTAAAGGACTTTTTGTGTTTAAAAAAAGTAAAAATAGAGAATTGAAGAATAAATTTGGACAAAACGGCAATGGAATTTCGTATGTTTTTCTTAAAATCAAAATTAAATACGTCAATACGATCGATGTTAGGCGAAATCGTTGGATGTTTTTAAATTATGCTGTAATTTTAACATACACCAAAACTCATTTCTACATGAAAAGAATCACCAGTATTCTATTTATACCTATGATAGTTGTGTTTGCATCCCTGTTTTCCAGCTGTGGACCACAGGGTGAAAGTACAGAAGAAGTATCACCTTATTTTACCGCAGACGATGATCAGGGGGGACTGAACTTAGCTCCGGGCATGAAGGCGTATGTGATTGCCGAGGATCTAGGACGGGGCAGGCACGTGGCTGTCAATGATAACGGGGACATTTATATGAATTTGCGGGAGCCGAATGACAAAGGCGGAATCGTTGCACTACGGGACACCGATAATGACGGCAGGGCCGATGAAATCGAATATTTCGGGGATTTCGGAGGTACAGGGATGGCCTTTTATAATGGAAATCTCTATGCTTCAAATGACAGCACGGTTTTCCGTTTTTCTTTCTCCCAGGGCAACCTTATCCCGGATAATGCAACGTCTCCGGATACCATTGTATCAGGCTTACCCGTACAGACCGCCCATGCGGCTAAATCTCTTACTTTCGATGAACAGGGAAACATGTATGTCAACGTGGGCGCACCATCCAATGCCTGTCAGGAACAGGATAGGGCAAAAGGATCCCCAGCCATGGACCCCTGTCCACTGTTGGAACGGCAAGGTGGGGTATGGCGATTTAGTGCGGAAACGGTAGGACAGACGCAATTGGAACATGGGCATAAATTTTCCACAGGTATTCGGAATGCAGTAGCATTGGAATACAATCCCGCTGACAAGCATGTCTATGCAGTCCAGCACGGAAGGGATCTCCTAAACAGTCTTTTTCCGGATAATTATGATGAATCAGACAATGCGGAAACTCCTGCCGAAGAAATGTTTCGGTTAACAGACGGAGCAAATTTCGGCTGGCCGTACTGCTATTTTGACCCGGCAACGGATAAGCGTGTCATGTCGCCGGAATATGGTGGGGATGGCGAAAATGTAGGTCGTTGTGAGGGAACCGACCAACCAGTAATGACCTTTCCGGCCCATTGGGCTCCAAATGACCTGTTATTTTATACTGGAAATCAATTCCCGGAAAAGTATCACAATGGGGCTTTGGTGGTATTCCATGGTTCGTGGAATAGAGCCCCCTTGGAGCAAAAGGGATATTTTGTAGCCTATGTGCCGTTTGAAAACGGAAGCCCAGCCGGAGACTATGAAGCTTTGGCGGAGGGATTTGCGGGAGTGGAAAAAATTGAAGCGCCAAGTGACGCTCTTCATAGGCCCACCGGAATCGCCCAAGCGCCGGATGGAACCGTTATTATTTCAGACTCTGTGTCTGGCAAACTTTGGCGCGTGTATTATCAGGAAGACAAATCCGTTGCAATGAATTAGCACTAGTGTCAAGTCAACCGTGAGGTGCCCAAATAATTCCCGCAGAACTTTTCCCGACTTTTCGGGTTACCGCATATTCATGCAGTATTTATCAGCGCAAAACCAAACGCCAGTATATTCTTGACATGACACTAGGGCCCAGCCTTTTAGGTTGGGCCTTATTTTTTTTAGTTTTCAACAAAATAGATATTATGCCAGCCAGATTTTGGCTTAAAAAAATCCAAATCCCTGTTTTGCTAATCATTCAGATCATATTCGCTGCTGAGGATTTCTATTTGAATACTTTTATCGGAGGATTGATGTATTATCCAATCTTGACTTTGGATACCTCCCCAATAGGGAGTCCTTATAGTAATGGTGTCCCCCTTCCGTTCCCAAGTTCCAACATAATCTGAGGTGACAAGGGGAGGTGTGGCGCACCAGCCGCTATATGTCCGGTGGATTAATTGGCCATTACTTAAAAATCGGTAGCCCAACGTATTATCTTGCAGTTTTGCTACACGCTCCATGATAAATCCATTGGTTTCATGCGTTAGATTGCTCCAAGTGCCAATCGGCAGCGGACCTAAATCCTCCGTTTCCATGCAGGAGAAGAGAAATAAGCCAAAGACAAAGACGAGAACAGTCGTTTTTTTCATAATTTCAGTTCTTTATTGCCCCTATGACGCAAGAAATCCGAAATGTGTTGAAGGAGATCTAAAAAAAAATTAATCTTTTTAGCTATGATAAATATCATTTGTACGAAATACTCAGATGAGATGCGATTTAGAAAAAGAAGCCAATGATTACCTATGAGCTGAATATTGAGGCCTATTTAGGTGAAATGGAAAATAAGCTCAATACCTACGTGTTCTACATTATATCTATAATATTTCAGACGTAGGCTATATTTCCACATATTTCGCCATAGGCATATTTCTACTATATTTCAGCCTTTTCAATATCAATTAGTATCCAATATCAACTAATATCTTCTTCCTATCTCGGCCGATAGGCCATATTTCTAATAAATATCTATCTATATCCAATATCAATTAGTATCAAAATTTAAAACCCAATACAATTTCAACTTATCCTTTACATTTTGGTTATTTGATTGTTATTTGCATACAAAACAATATTATCCAAAAGCATTTCATGACAATTTTAAATTCCCCAGCCAATAAAGGGTTCCAATTCAGGCCATATTTGCTACTTAGTTTAGCCCTCTTAGTTGTAGCTTTTGCGATTTCTTGTAAGAAGGAACCCCGGATTGAGTCTGTTGACTTTACTCAGGTTGAGTTTGCTGATTTTGTGGAGCCGGATTTCCCATATATCACTACTTCAATGGATGCCCGCAACTTGGGACCTGGATTTCCTACAGACAATATTTCCGCCCGGGTTTTAGCGATGCGGTTGGGAGACAGTGCCTATGCCAGTTTTGATCCTGATATGTTGCGCTGGTCGGTTGCGTGGACGGGCGATTTCTTACCCATGGTGACCATGGCCCAGATTTCTTACAAGGATTTTTATGACAAGAACAACAAAATTCCACGAATAGGAGGAGATCCCCATTTTGCAACCGGACAGTATCCAGGCTGGTCAGTAGGGGAACCTGTTTTTACCGACCCCCGACCAGCAAATCCCTACCCCAATGCACCTTCGTGGGGGCCATTGGCAGCTGATGAGGTAAGATGGGAAGGGCATTATTTGGTTGATGATGAATTGGTACTCTCGTATACGGTTAATGACGTTTCTGTCTTGGAAAAGCCGGGAGTTGTACAGCAGGATGGACAATCCTTATTTACCAGAAATTTCAAACTTTCTCCCACAAAATCCAAGCTATTTCTAGTGTTAGCGGAAGTTACTGACGGCGTATCGATGGAGATTAAAGGGGAAACGGGTTACCTTTATCACGGAGAAAATGCAAATTTGGTAACCGCCGTTTCCTTGGTCGGAACCTCCTCGGGTAGTGAAATTTTGATCAAAGACAACCGCTACATATACCTGTCCATTCCTTCCGACAGCAAATCCCGTGAATTTGTGGTTGGTGTCTGGCACGGCACTAAAGAAAATCAGCAGCAAGTTGAGGTACTCGCTACGAAAACGGATACCTCCTTTCCGAAGGTTAGGGAAGGCAGCCAACCCCGATGGAAAGAAAAAGTCTTGACAAAGGGCCAATTAGCTCCAGATACTGCATTGTTTGTCACGGATAAGTTAACCCTTCCGGTTCCTAATCCTTGGAACAGAAACGTACGTGTGGTGGATATGGCATTTTTCAATAAAAAGAAAGCTGCTGTTGTCACGTTCGAGGGAGATGTATGGATTTTGGATGGGATTAGTTCCAAGCTGGACAAATTGGCTTGGAAGCGCTTTGCATCAGGCTTTTATGAGCCTCAATCCATAGCAATAGTAGACGAGGAGATTTATGTGTATGGCAAAGAGGGAATTGTACGCCTCCATGATCTGAATGGTGACGGGGAGGCGGATTTTTACGAAAATTTCTCCAACCTGATGGCACAGTCTATTGAAACCCGGGAATGGGCCAGTGATATGGTCGTTGATCCTGCCGGGGGATTTTATATAGCCA
>DATHWC010000214.1:0-11988 GCA_035460985.1 Lunatimonas sp. | reverse complement strand
AGAGATCTTGGAAAACTTAGCCCTGCCCAGTCAGATATCTTTATTGTACCTAGGCCTTTTGAAGAGTTGTTTTTCGTCGCTGCCGATTACGACCAGCTAATTAATATAGGATCTGTTCCAATGCATAATGAGAAATTGGAGGAAATGCGAAACGTGCTGGATCAATGGAGAAAGGAAACGTTGGACACAGAACCTGATAATCTTACGGGAGATTGGTATGATAAAGAAACGGGTGATCGATTGGATAAGGAACAAACTAGGGGGACTACACCGGGCGGCCAAGAAGCACTAAATACCATACAGAAAGGCCCCTTTTAATGGCAACGTTTATATCCAGTTCAATAATCAATCGTAAATTAATCCGCATGAGTAATTTTAAAATGCTTCTGGAAAAGCTATTGAGCCGTTCCTACCTCAGCGTGTCTGTTATTTCGACAGTCCTGCTAGTCATGATTGGATGCAAAGAACCTATTATTCAATATGAACGGCCTATGGATCCCTGGGCGTTTCGGTCTGTATTGGATAAAAAGCCCAGAATGCTTACCCTTGCACTGCACCCAGAACTGTTTGTGGCGTATGACTTGGCAAACGGGCAACTTTATAAAATTTGGAAAGGAGGAGTATTTTTGGAAGGAACGGTATACACCAACAAGAAGAACATTCAGCCGACCACATGGGGAGTTCCTTATCAGGAAAATGAAGCCATTCTTAACAAATGGCAAGTAAATTTTAATGGGAAGCCATTATCAGATATTGTAATCCGGCAAAAGGGATATGTCTTTGAAGCCAACCAGATTTGGTTGGTTTATGAACTTAAACATGCGGAAGTAGGGACAGTAATTGTCAAAGAAAACCCGGAATATGTGACTGATGAGCAAGGAAATCCGGGTCTGGAAAGAACTTTTTCCATTTCCGAAATGCCCGAGGCCACGGAGATTGTACTGTTTTCAGAACAAGGAAAATTTTCAATGGCTGAAAATGGCACCCATCAGCTTCCCACATATTTTGATCCAATTCAGGATCAATCTCCTCCATCCTTAGGGGAACAGTACGATCATTTGGGAATTCTGCGTATGGAAACCAGTGATTGCTATACATGCCACGAAGAAATAAATGATAATGTGGGCCCATCCTTTACTTCCATAGCCAGTAAATATAACGGGGACAGAAGCATGTATCCCTACCTTATGCAGAAAATCAAAGAAGGGGGCAATGGTGTTTGGGGTGACGTGATGATGAATGCCCATCCCGATTTGGAAGCCGCAGATATACGGCCCATGTTGGATTATATCATGACTTTTGTACCAAAATCCCCAAAAATTTCGACAGAAAAATCAAATGTGGGGCAAACTGTGTCAAAAGAAGAAATTTATCCCAAAAAACCGGGATTTGGGACTGCCCTACAGGGGGTACATCCCAGCTATGAGGTATCGACCCTGCACCATGAAACCTTCAAACCGCGGGTAGGGGCACTTGCGTTTATGCCAGATGGAAGATTACTGGTAAGTACTTGGGACAAAATAGGAGGCATCTATCTTATAGACGGAGTTGAAACGGGTGACACTACCCAACTTCAAATCAAGAGAATTGCGTCAGGTCTTGCTGAGCCCCTTGGTATGGAAGTAGTGGACGGAAATATTTATGTGTTGCAAAAGCATGAATTGACGAAGCTGGTAGATACGGACGGTGATGATGTTATTGATTCCTACGAAGCGGTTTGCAATTCCTGGGGTGTAACGGATGATTTCCATGAATTTGCGTTTGGTCTTCTGTATAAAGAGGAGCATTTTTACATTACCTTATCCATGGCTATGCGCCTTAAGGCAAATGAAAGACAGCATCCTGACAGGGGGCGAACTTTGAAAATCAGTAAAAGTGGTGATATTGAGTATCTGGACTACGGCCTTAGAACCCCTAACGGCATCGGTGAGGGTGTAGATGGTGAAATATTTGTGACCGACAACCAAGGACAATGGCTTCCCGCAAACAAATTGATACATGTGCAGAAGAATGCGTATAATGGTATGGCGTGGGGAATACCCAAAGGAGTAACCGAAATCCCAACCATGGTACCACCTGCAATTTGGTTACCGGATGCGGAAATTGGAAACTCACCTTCGGAACCAATATTGATGAAGGATGGACCGTATGACGGGCAATTGCTTCATGGAGACGTGACGCATGGAGGAATCAAACGTGATTTTCTGGAGATGATTAACGGATCCTACCAAGGTGCTGTCTTTCGGTTTACACAAGGCCTCCATGCAGGTGTCAATCGATTAGTCTGGGGACCTGATGGTGCATTATATGTAGGGGAGGTCGGTATGGTGGGAGGATGGAGTTGGAAAGAGAGGCAGTATGGCCTCGAAAAAATGACATACAACGGTAACTCTACCTTCGAAATGCTGGCCATCAGGGCAAAACCCAATGGGTTTGAGATAGAATTTACGGAGCCTTTGCAGGACAGAGAATGGTCAGCGGACGATTTATCCATCCAACAATGGTGGTATTTGCCCACGTCTTCCTACGGAGGTCCCAAAAAAGATCTGGAACATTTATATCCCAGCGAGATATCTGTATCGGAGGATAGAATGAAATTGTACTTGGAACTTCCCGGTTTGAAAAGAGAACATGTAGTCTATTTTCTATTATCCGAAAATATCACCAATAATCAAGGAAAATCCATGTGGTCAGGAGAAGCCTGGTACACCCTCAATCAAATTCCCACAGAATAACCCTAAAGAAGCATGCAAAATGATAATAAAGGAATTGACCGGAGAACATTTCTCCATAGATCTGGAGCCCTGATGGCTCTTGGAGCAGCCGGCTTTAACCCTATACCAAACCAAATTAACCCATCCATGAAAAAAGCGTTGAAAAAAATAACGATAGATCAGGTAGATTCCAATTTTGAACGTGAACCGCTGATTCCTTATCGGTTTAAAGGCAGTGCGATTACGGAGGCATGGCAGGTTTTGGCATATATGCGGTCAAGTAGTGGCATCCATAAAATTGGAATAGGTACTCAAGGAGTCCTGTGGTCTGATCAAAATGTATTTGCTGCCCACTCAACCAACGGCGGCAATGCGCTGATGTATGCCATGACAGAAAGGGCATTGCAGCTCGTAAAAGGAAGAAGCTTTACCGACCCGGTATCCCTTTTGGACGAGATCTTTCCAGAGGTGTATGCCTATGGTCAAAAAATTACAGGTAACCCAGACCTGAAAGCCACTTTTGCGCTTAACGCCCTCGTTTCTGTTGATAATGCAGCATGGCTTCTATTTGGAGAGGAAAATGGCTTTACGAAATTTGATGAAATGATCCCGGAGGCCTATAAGCCGGGGCTTTCTCATAGACACGACAAAGTAGCAAGTATTCCTTCCTTTAGCGTGGGAGCGAGTGTGGAAGATGTGAAAGCTGCTGCTGACAAAGGCCATTTTATCATGAAACTGAAAACTGGTTCGGCAGGAACTCAAAAAGAGATGCTGGAGAAAGACATTGAATTTTTGACCGCAGTCCACAAATCGTTGGGCCACTTGGAAACCCCTTACACAAGCAATGGTAAAATCCCCTACTATTTTGACGCTAACGAGCGGTATGAGACGAAAGAAACGCTGGAGAGATTTTTGGATCATGCCAAAAAGATAGGCGCCTTTGATCAGATAGCGGTGATTGAAGAGCCTTTTGGGGAGAAAAATGAATCCTATGTCGGGGATCTTGGCGTACGAGTCGCGGCCGATGAAAGTGCCCATACAGTAAAGGATGCCCTTGTTCGGATAGAGCAGGGATATCAGGCCATTGCCGTAAAAGCAATTGCAAAGACAATGAGTATGACCATGAAAATTGCCCAAGCGGCTTACGATAAAGGAATTCCGTGCTTCTGTGCTGATCTTACGGTAAACCCAATCCTCGTGGATTGGAATAAAAATGTCGCTGCCAGATTGGCTCCATTTCCGGATATGAATCTGGGTCTTCAGGAAACTAACGGTCATCAATATTATAAAAACTGGGACAAGATGTTATCCTATCACCCTATGCCCGAAGGGTCATGGGTAAAGACTAAAGAGGGTGTATATCCTACTGACAAATCGTTTTATGAAAAAAGTGGAGGAATATTGGCCCCTTCTGCCCACTATGAGTCTGTATTTGCACACCTTATGTAGCTTGGACAGCTATTAAAAAAATTTAAAACTTATAATCTAGGTAACATTATGGATCTAGGATATAAGTTTTTTTTATTGGGTTTTGTCACCAAACAAACATTAAATTTCATAAAAGAAAGATTATTAAATCCTTTTCAAAAAAATCACGATAGATTATTTTAAAATTGACAAAGTTAGTTTACATTTGAAAAAATGTATTTTAAATATATAAAAATGTTGGTTAAAAACTTTGATTCACTTTGCGTTGAAAGGTTGAGAGAAGAAGGTAAGGAACAGTTTTAATCATAAACATAACACACCTGTGAAGATAATACTTGTAGATGATGATCCGATTGTAATTTTATTACAAAAGAAACTAATGGAGAAAGTTGGAATGATTGACGAAGTGGAGTCATTCAACAGCGGGGAAGAGGCGTTAAGCTTCTTGGCCAAACAAAAGCCGGATTCGGAATATTTGATGTTTCTGGACATCAATATGCCAGGCCTTTCCGGATGGCAGGTACTTGACAGTCTTAAAGAGTCAAAATCAGATGAAAACATTTCCGTAATCATAATAACTTCTTCGATTGAACAGGCGGAAAAAGAAAAATCTAAACAGTACGATCAAATCATTGATTTTTGGATAAAACCGTTTAATCTTCAAAGATTTACAAAGTTAAAGGAGCAAAAAATCACCCAAAAATTTTTTAAGGAAGCCTAAAGCTTCCTTTTTTTTTGGGTTGAGCAAAACAAATATTTCAATTATTTTTTGGTAGTATCTAAAATATTGAAGAGATACGTCTAAATTTGGACAGATGACCCAGTTATTGTACGAATACCAATTGCCCATGAAAACTAAAATTCCTTATCAATATTTTACATTCCTATTATTTTTCAGCCTAGCTATACAACCTTTATCCGCACAGGATGCATCCTATAGCGGCCAAAAGATGGACGGCTTCAAGGGTGTTTGGTTTACGTTAGGCCAGTTTTCTGAATATGGTGACAAATACTCGGGAGGTTTGGGCACCTATACAGCCAAACATATTCCGCTTGCCATTTATTCCCCAGAGGTGAAAAAGACATTTTTCGTTTACGGTGGAACAACTGGTCCCGATGAAAAATACCTGCTTTGTATGATTGGCAGCTTTGACCATAAAACAAAAAAGGTGACTAAACCAGTGGTGGTTCATGATAAAGAAGGTGTCGATGACCCGCATGACAACCCCAGTTTATCCATCGATGATCAGGGATATATATGGGTGTTTGTCAGTGGTAGGGGAAGAAGACGCATGGGATATAAATACCGCAGTAAAGAACCCTACAGCATTGAATCTTTCGACCGGATTACAGAAGAAGAAATGACCTATCCCCAACCTAAATTCATACCGGGAAAAGGCTTTTTAAACCTATTTACAAAATATACGGGAGTCAGGGAGCTGTACACTGAAACCAGTGCAGATGGGATTTCTTGGACTGATGACAGATTGCTTGTAGCGATGAAACGGGAGGGAGATCAACATAGCGGCCATTATCAGATTTCGGGGCAGTACGGAGAAAAAGTTGTCTTTTTCTGCAATTGGCACCCAAACGGAAATGTGGATCAGCGTACAAATATTTATTATTTCCAATCCACCGATTTTGGAAATACGTGGACTACCGTACAAGGGGATGAAGTATCTATTCCGGTGACTGAAGTGGACGCTTCAGTTCTTGTTAAGGAATTTTACAGTAAAGGAGTTAACGTTTATATCAAAGACGTCAATTTTGATTCTCAAGGAAACCCCATTGCTTTGTACGTATCCGGCCCCGGTCATCAGCCGGGTCCGGCAAATGGGCCAAGAACTTGGAGCGTGATTTATTGGGACGGTACTGGATGGGAAGATCATCAGATCACTACATCAGACCAGAATTATGACAGCGGCAGCCTTTGGGTTGACGGGGATAATTGGATGGTAATCGGCCCCACCGAGAACAGTCCACAGGAGTGGGGGGCAGGAGGAGAGTTACAGCAATGGAGAAGCACCGATAAGGGAAAGACATGGGAAATGACCAAACAGATTACCTCAGAAAGTCCACGCAATCACAATTATGCGCGTAGGGTTAGTAACGGACAGGACCCTTTTCTTTATTTTTGGGCGGATGGGAATCCGGATGATTTTAGTGTCTCCAGGTTGTATTTTGGAGATAGCAAGGGGAGGGTATGGGGACTGCCATATGACATGGAAAAAGAAAAGCAGAAGGCAAAGCGAATTAAGAAATTTTAACCATTTAATAGGATAAAACCAAAAAAATGGGGTTCTTTGTGCAGCCTTTCCAGAAACCTACTTATTACTGAGTTTAATTACACTGATATTTCAATCATTTTTCTTTTTTCAGTAAAATTTCCTAATTTGTACCTGCCAAGCGGGACAAAATATGGGATTTGTGTGTTTACTATCCGAGGCATCATTAAATAATATTTTCAATAAACAACATTTATGGCAAAATCCAGAGAAACTTACAACAAAAAAGAAAAAGAAAAGAAAAGACTTAAAAAGAAGCAGGATAAAGAGGAGAAAAAAGAAGCTAGAAAATCCGTTTCCAATAAAGGGGGTGAATTTGACGATATGATAGCCTATGTGGATGCTGACGGCAATATCACGGATACTCCGCCAGATCCTACCCAACGGAAAAAAGTAGAAGCCGAAAGCATTGCGGTGAGTGTTTCCAGACAAGCTGATGTAGAACCGGAAGATTTGATTCGTACCGGAAAAGTTACGTTCTTCAACGGATCCAAAGGGTATGGCTTTATCAAGGACCAGGAGTCTCAGGAGAGCATATTTGTGCACGTCAAGGGACTGATTGACAATATCGAGGAAAACGATAAGGTTACCTTCGAAACAGAAAAAACGCCAAAGGGGCTCAGTGCTATTGAAGTCCGTCTGGTTAAAAAGGAATAGAAAATTTGGGATTTTTTAACTCATTCTGTTAAAAAAAAGGAACTCCATAGTTACTTTTCGTTTTTAAAATTACTGAAAGGAATAATTGGTAAATTATTTGGTGAAGTCGCCTTTTTTATCAAACTATATACTTCAATATAGTCCGTCAGAGATCTTTTCTGACATATATTTTTTTATCTTCTATATTTTCTCTTAAGATTAAAACCTTTCTTTTTTATCTCTCGTTCCTTTTTGTATGAACGCGTTCTCAGCCTCTTTTCCGTGGATTGGTTTGGTTTGCCTTTTGGCTTGCAGCCCTGTGAAAACTTCTGTGACTGAAGTCTCACCCTCATATTCTTTGGGTAACTATTCGAGTTTTGCTTTTTACGAAACCAGTGCGGCTGGGGAATTAAGTGAGAAATATCAGCAGCACCTGGACTTTTTGAAAAGTGAGATATCCAAGCACATGGCTTATCGGGGATTGTTGCCTGCCCAAAACGGCAATGCCGATTTGCTGATAAATATTGGGATTTTGGTAGAGAAAAAAACCCAAACCCGTGAAACAGGCCTACTTACCGACCCAGGGACGTTCAACTACATTGGACAGCGGCGGTACTCCTGGAAAAGTGAAACTTTAGAAGTAGGGCAATATCGAAAAGGATCGGTGGACATTCATTTGATAGACGCCAAAAACAATGAGGCAGTTTGGGCAGGAGTTACCACTGGAGTTATAGATGAAAATGAAGACAGATTGTTAAAGACAATCTCAAAGGGTGTATCGGAGATGTTTGAAAAATTATAATCTCCAGCTCCTAAGGAAATCGCCCAAAGTGTAGGATTCAACTTTTGAATACTGCACAGTTAATGAAATAGACCCTTACAAAAAACCTCCATGGATGCATCATCCACAGCGATAAATCGGATTGTTTTTACAAGGTACAAAGTCCCCATTAACTTTCACTCTTAAAATCGGGTGTTCCACTCAATCAGTTTGCTATTCATTCCCGTTTTTGCGAGATTTGGAAGTCGTCTTGGGGTGGGGTTTCCATTTTGAATTTATTAGGACGATTTGCTCTATAAACGCATCCAAAATAATGCAATTTCCCAGTTTGACGGCCTTAAAGGCTGAATTAAAACATCTTTCGGATAAAGAACTTATCGCACTTATTGCCGATATCAGTAAGTTCAGTAGGGAGAATAAGGCCTTTCTTTTTTTTAAACTTTATGAAAAGGAAAATTCCCGTCTCTTCATTGAAATGGTGCAGGAAGAGCTGGAAAAGGAATTTCAAAATGCCAACGCCAAAAACTATCATTTTGCAAAAAAGGCCGCGCAATCCATACGCAGAAAGCTTAATAAACACCTAAAGCTCACTAAGAATAAACCCGACCAAATAGAGGTCATCGAGTATTTCTGCCGCAATTTGGAAAGTTATGGTTATCTCAATTTTCGCCATCCGGTGATTGATAACCTTTATGCTGTGCAGGTGGGTAAAATAGAAAAGCTGGTGACTGCTTTGCACGAAGATCTCCAATATGATTATGAACGCACTATCCAAGAATTGAAAAAGTTTGTTAGATATTGACGAATTAGTGAGAATCACCTTTTTTATTGCAGGGCGTTGAATATTCTTTTTATATTTAAGGGACCCTAAACCTAATCTCCATGAAATTCAAATCCTTACTGCTCATATTCCTTTCCGGGTGGTTTTTTCACCTTCAAGCTCAAGATGGAACCATTTTACCAAGAAGCAATCCTTCTTCTCAGCTAGTTGCTTCCTCAAAAATTTTGGACTTTATATCCGCTGTGGAAAACAGTAAACATGAAATGCACAGCCTGATGGTCCTTCGAAACGAAAACGTCATCGCAGAAGGCTGGTGGACGCCCTATGCGCCCACACTAAAACATACCCTGTACTCTACCAGCAAAAGTTTTACCGCTACTGCTGTGGGTTTTGCAGTCCAGGAAAATCTGCTGAAGGTAGAAGACCGGGTAATAGACTACTTTCCGGAATCGCTTCCTGATTCCATATCCCCCAATTTGGCTGCGCTTCGCATCCACCATCTACTTTCCATGAGTGTGGGACACGAACCCGAATACACTACCCAGGTGGTCACCTCAGACGATTGGGTAAAAACGTTTTTAAGCCAGCCCATTGCCCATGCCCCCGGAAGTAAATTTTTGTACAACACCGCTGCCACTTATATATTGGCAGCTCTTGTGGAACGGGTTAGTGGGGACGGATTGGTGGAATATTTGACACCCCGACTGTTTGATCCCTTGGGTATTTCAGGGGTAGATTGGGAGGTAGACCCCAAAGGCATAGCCACAGGAGGATATGGCCTGCGAGTAAAAACGGAAGACATGGCGAAACTTGGACAACTTTTCCTACAGGAGGGTAATTGGCAGGGAAAACAGTTGATTTCCCCTGATTGGATAGAAGCGGCGAGTTCAGTTCAAGTTATTCAGGATCCCACAGCCCCGGCGGAACGGGTGGATGCCAGTGATTGGCTGCAGGGCTATGGGTATCAAATGTGGAGAAGTAGACACGATTCATATAGGGCCGACGGAGCTTTTGGCCAATATATCTTGGTGTTGCCGAAATTGGATGCCGTTATTGCCATTACAAGTGAAACAAGCAGCATGCAGGGATTGATCGACTTGGTATGGGAACATATACTGCCTGCGTTTGACGGGGAAGTATCAGAACGGGATGATCAAAAATTGAAGGAAGTACTTGGCAGACTAGTCATTCATCCCATGAAGGGAGTAAAAAATTCAACTATGGAGGTTTCTCTTTCCGAAAATAGGTATGGGTTTGAAGGCAAAGTTCAAGAGTTGGAAGTTACTTTTAAAAACGATAAATGTGACGTTATATTGGTGGAAGAAGGGGAGATGTTTCGCTTTACCTTTGGCAGGGAATTCTGGGTTGCAGGGATGACGGAGAGAAAGGGTCCCTATTTGGTTGCTAGGGCGAAAGGAGCACTCGAAGGTTTGGCCCCATTTCAGGTAAATGGCAGCTTTACATGGGAAGATAAGGATACCCTTATCCTACAGCTAAACTACACCGAAAGTCCACACACAGAAACTTTCAGGATAGTCTTCGAAGGAGAAACGGCAAAAATGACACGACAGAGCATTATCAATAGTCGTGCAAACGAACAACCGATTCCAATACAGGGGAAACTGTTGTTGGAAAAAGTAAATTCTTTTTGAATCCAGATTTAATAGGTATCTTAAATGCGCAAACCTTCCAGGTTTTATTGATAATAAACTAGTTGAGCAAATTAAACGGGTGAAACCTGGAAGGTTTTTCTGCATATGTGAAAGGAAATGCTGCGAATTTTAATAAGTAATGAAGAAATACAGTTTAGTTGGATTAATTTTGTTTCTGGTATCGGGTTTTGTGGTTGCCCAGTCCGGAATATCCCTTCCGGAGAATTTACAGGGGAAAATCCCCTGGGATTTGGAAGTATTGGGAAAAGCACCGAAATATAAATGGATTGATCGGACCGACTCAGTCTGGTCTTTGACCTATTCAGGGGAGTTCTATGAAGGCAAACAAACGGAAGTATTTGCCTATTATGCCAGCCCTGCTACTTTAGGAGATTCCACATCCAATGACGTTAAGTTTCCCGGAATCGTCTTGGTCCATGGTGGGGGGGGGACAGCCTTTCGAATCTGGGCCTTGGAGTGGGCAAAAAAAGGATATGCCGCGATAGCCATGGACCTGAGTGGTAATCGGCCTTTATCGGTAAACGAACAAGATAATCCTTGGGGATCGAAAAGCACCCGCTTGGAGGCTGGGGGTCCCAAGCAGGACGACGTACATAAGTTTTTCAGGTTGGATGAACCATTTACCGAGCAATGGCAATTTCATTCCGTTTCCAATATTATCCGGGCACACTCCTTGATTCGTTCATTTCCAGGTGTAAACCCAAAAAAGACAGCGATGACGGGAATCAGTTGGGGTGGCTATCTGACCAATCTGGTAGCTGGGGTTGACCACCGGTTCGCGGCGGCTGTGCCGGTATATGGCGCGGGATATCTTCATGAAGGTAGTGCCTGGAATAGTCAGTTTGATTCATTGGGGATTGAAGGGACAAAACAATGGGTGGAACTGTGGGATCCGTCAAGTTATGTAGGCAATGCTACAATGCCCATGCTGTTTGTAAACGGGACCAATGATTTTGCCTATTTTGTGGAAAACTGGCAGCGCACCGCCAACCTGGCCAAAGACACCCAATTCTCCATGATCCCCGAACTTAAGCACAGCCATTTGCACGGAGCAGAGCCGGGAGAAATTTACAACTTTATAAGCCAGCACCTGGAAAATAAGTCTGAATTTCTTAGTTCAATTAGGTTTAAGGAAAAGGGCACCAAGGCAAAGTATAAGATTGTGAATGCGAAAAAAGCTTATCTTGCCTACACAACCGATTCTAAACGCAGTCCGGAAAAGGAGTGGAAATTAAAGCCACTTGAGAAATCAAACGGAAAACTGACCATTCGGTCTGACGCCAGGCTTTGGTATGTATACTGGGTGGATAGTTGGGGGAATCGGCGGAGTGGGGAGGTTATGGGGTTTGAGTAGGAGAAACATTCCATTTTATCCGTATTATCAAAGTCCGTGCTCTTTTCTTTTTCACGCAACGTACGCAACGATGACGCAGCGGCCGCATGGGTTCATTTTAATCCTAAAGAAATGGAACGCTGATTTAGCGGATTGAACGGATTTACACGGATTCATTTTTATGACGTCGATCTTTACAACCAATAAAAAAAATCCGTGTCATCCGTGTCATCCGTGTTTTTTTCTTTTTCACGCAACGTACGCAACGATGACGCAGCGGCCGCTTTTCGGTGCCGAGTTCCTTTTCTTTTCACGCAACGGCCACTACGATGATGCGGCGTCCGTAACGGTTCTATA
>DATHWC010000213.1:0-11230 GCA_035460985.1 Lunatimonas sp. | reverse complement strand
CTCAAATCCCGTAGGGATGACCGATATAACCTTGGTCATTATCGGCCGTCCCAACGGGACTTTCACCATTTATTCCGTACCCAATCCATGGGTTGAAACCCATGGTTACTATGTCGGCCGCTCCTATGGAGCTTTTTTTATTACGCGGAAAAACCATATATCGAAATACGATACATAAAAGCAACATGAAATCGAGCCTTCCGGAGGCGGTCAGGCAAAACGTCACACCGTGATGACTATTAAACACCTGCCTGGTCGGGAGACAGGTGCAAAATTCCCTCTGATTAGCCAAACTACAATTATCATTTAATCAACATATCCATTGTAAAAATAAATTTAATGTAATTTTTTAAAATTTTTGTTATTTTATTTGCAACATATTTGTTCATCTATTACCTTTGACATATCAAACAAAGACAAATGGTCTGAATGTTTGTTCTAATACTGTAGGATGATGAAACTGGCAGACATGCCCTCCGGTCTCGGGGGTGGGGACATCAGGATAAAGTAAATATCGAGCTCGTGTTTTGCCTAACTGCCCCGTGGAGGTTCGACTCCTTCTCCTACAGCAGGTTATTTTGGGTTTATTGTTAATTGACTAAAGCTATGAGATTCTGTTTCATAGCTTTTTTCTTTTTTAGATAATCAGGGAAGATCAGGGTCATCGGTCGTGGCTCAGGATGGTGAGCGGAGTCGAACCCCATCGTTGCCCCTCCCCAGCCCTCCCTCCTGTAACCGCTACGCTATCACAGGATTTTCAACTGAAAGGGAGGGAGTTCAATTCCGTAAAGTGAGAAAATTTGTCTTAATCGACTGAATTTGAAGTCCCCCTTCAGTGGCACATCCCGTTTAGCGTAGCGATTCGGGAGGGGATTTAGGGGGCAGTCGTGAAGACGATTACGCTTCGAAACGGCCCCACTCCCTTCCACTGAGAGGTAAGAAGACCGACCTTGTGACGCAACTTTATAAAATCGAAGCGAAAAGAATACGAGCGTACTTCTTTTCTAGAATATTACTTTTTCCCCCAGGTTGTATCGTTCAACCATTCTAGGGAGGATGTCAAATTAACCACGCCTATTGGGTACTGGATTTGTCAGTTTGAACAGTTTACTGTGCTTTACCGCTGTGGAGAAACGGAATCGGTTGGAAAGGCTTCCAGAAATCCAATAGCCTGTGTAGGGTTGCCTCAAACATATACTTATCCTGCAAGGTATGAAGGTCTCGCAACGGTTCATTATTGGGATGAAAATCCTGAAAACGAACCTCTTCCCGCAGGAAAATATTGTTCCTCTATCAAAGGGGAGGGATTCATTGACGGTGTTCCCGTGAAGGTGGATACGAAGGTTTCTTTTGAAGTGAGGTAATGAGTTTCTTATTTCAAAGTAGGTTCTACATAGCCATTTTCCACCAAAAGTTGAAGAAGTAAACCGATTAATGTGTATTTTTATCTAAACGATACATATAATGAGGACCAATATAGAAATTGATGAAAAATTGATTGAGGAGGCCATGAGGATTTCGGGGCTGAAAACAAAAAAGGCCGCTGTGGAAGCTGGGCTGAAATTAATCATCACATTAAAACACCAAGAGAAGATCAAAAGCCTCCGGGGTAAATTAAGATGGGAGGGTAATCTCGAACGAATGCGCCTAGACCAATGATCTTGGTAGATTTATCTGTCTGGATAGATTTTTTTAACGGAGTGAATAGTCCTTTAGCAGAAAAACTAAATCAACTTTTAGGCAATGAGATGATAGTGACCGGAGATTTGATTATTGTGGAAGCTGTTTCGTTAATAATCGGAGCCACAATGAACAGGTAAACAACCGGTTTTCAGAGAGTACATTTTGCAGGCCTCCGGAATTTTTTAAACGATATAGAACAGAAAAAATTTAGACATCTAATTAGAAACTTCCATTTTTAAATTACTATCTTTAATCTTGTCGGTCAAAAGATCCTGATAAATTGATATCATTTTTAAGTGTATAAATAGAGTTTTAATTTAATGGATTCCCCATGAATCGTCTTTTGATTTTTAATACCAAATGGATTTTATTAGTGGTAATTGCTTATTCATTTCATTCCTGTGTAAATGGGGATGAAAAACCTCAAGAGACGCACTTTTACTATTCAGGGGATAAGAAAATCCTATTAAAGGAAATGCCAGAAAAATTTTACATAAAATTTGAAGGGAAAGTTGATGAAAACAGACTTAGTCAACTGGGTTTTGCTTCAAGAGAAACAATTCAGTTTGAAAATGAAAACAGTTTCGGAGCAATAAATGCCATAAATCGGGATGTCGAATATTCTTATGCGATTGTGTCTTCCAATCAATCCTCCATTGAAAATATAAGCAACGATCATTATACGATGCCGTTTTTTACTATCAATCCCAATATTGAGGTAGGCATCTCGCATTTATTTACGGTTAAGCTAAAATCTAGTAATGATTTTGCACTATTGGACTCAATAGCCGACGCAAATAATGTAAAGATTGTTGGAAACCATACTTTCAGGCCGTTGTGGTATACGTTGTCGTGTGATATTAGATCAACAGGTAATGCGTTGCAAATGGCGAATTTTTTTTATGAAACCAAATTCTTCCAATATGCCATTCCGGATATAATGGAAGACATTTAGTTTTCAATATGAAAACTTTTTCTATATTTGAATCGTTAAGCATTTACATCCATTGAAAAACATCATTTCAGTTAAAAACTTGGTTGAGTTCTACAAAAGGCATCCTGATGCGAAAGCGAGTCTGGAAACTTGGCTTGCTATCACTAAAAGTGCCTATTGGGAAAAGTCCCTAGATGTAGTCAAAGACTTTCCCCTTGCCGATCCAATTAAAAACAATAGGGTGGTTTTCAACATTGCAGGAAATAAATATAGGTTAATTGTTCAAATCAGCTATGTCAGACAATGGGTTTTTATCAAGTTCATCGGCACACACGCCGAATATGAAAATGTTGACGCAAATACAGTAGATCAATTTTAAAACATTAATCCAGTCAATATGAAATGGGATAAAGTAATCACCACTGAGCAAGAATATAAGCAAGCATTGAAGAGACTTTCTGAAGTCTTCGATGCACCTGCCGATGGTCCTGATGGTTTGGAGGCGGAATTATTGGTTACCCTAATAGAAAAGTATGAGAGGGAACATTATCCCATAGCTTTGCCGGATCCTATAGATGCCATCAGGGAAGCAATGGAAATAAAAGGCATAAAGGACAAAGATCTAATTCCCGCTATAGGCAGTAAGACCATTGTAAGCTTATTGCTCAACCGAAAAAGAGCCTTGACAGTAAATATGATCAGAAATCTCAGTGAATTACTGGGACTGCCTGTTGAGGTGCTGATACAGCCTTACGATCTGCATGGTAAAAAAGAAATAGGTATTTGATTAGCCGGAAGGTAAGTGCTCAACATCGACGACCTGGGCTAATCTGCCCATTTTATCAAAAAGCCGACTTAAAAGGAAAGTCTTAAATTTTGTTTTCTTGCTCACCGTCTTTGCGAGGTTCTTGGCTAGTGTGGATCACATTCAAGATTGCTATATGATCCTCTTGAACTTGAAAAATAATCCGATAACTTCATCTGAAAAACCTCCGAATGTTGCCTGGATTGTTTGGGTAATATTCATCCAACTGGCATTTGTCAGGGTTTAGGGCCAAGTCTTTGGTAGATCGTATGATTTCTCGTCTTACATTATCGGCAGCACTTTTTGAGTCTAATTTTATCCAATCATAATGATCCTTCAGCTCAATCTTAGCTTTATCAGACCAAATAACTCTTTTATATTTCTGCAATTTTACCAAGTCTCTGATTCTTTCTCAAAGTCATCTACTGACGAGAACTTTCCAGCCTTAACTTGAAGGACGGCTTCGTCAATGGAGTTTATGTAATCCTTTAATTCCATTGGGGAATATTTAGTTTTTGTGTCCTTTAATAACGCATACAGGGCCTCAAGTTTATCTTGGTCATTGATTGAATCAATGGTTTGATGTAGCCTTAATTTTAATTCCGCTATGCTCATTTCATTTTTTTAAGTAAATATAATAGGATTTATCTCAAAATCAATCCGATCAAAGTAACCGAAACACGGGATGGAAAATTGAATGATCAGGAACTCATCCAAGGGACAGAAAAGCAAAACTTGACAGACTCGGGTTTTGGCGGAAATGGAATGACACCTCAACCTTCCCCGCTTCCAAAACACAATCGAACTAATCATCCATGATATCCCAGGGCTCCGCTTCGCTACACCCTAGGCTAACGATTACGCCCTCGTTGGGGCTAGGAGTCTCTTCCGTCCTTTAAGCGGAATCACATCGGCAGGAAATATTTCGGCTTCTAGGCTTTATTTCCACCTTATCTCCTTTAAGAAATATCCTATAACCCCACCTTTACCAATATCAATGAATCTCCAATATCCACCAGTATCAATTTTTCTCTATTTCGGCCGCTAGGCCATATATCCACAATACCCTGAACCACTGCGCTATTCAGGGTCTTCGCTTCGCTCCGATTTCTACCATATTTCCACCTTATTTCAATTCCAGAATATCCATAAAACCCCACCTTCTCCAATATCTATCAGTATCTAATATCAATGAATATCATCTATCCAAAATTTCGGCCGAAAGGCCATATAACCACTATATTTCAACCATATTTCAATATATCTCCATCTTCCCCCCAAAATCCCATAATACAATCCCAATACTAACCGAGATATTAAACGAATGCTTCGTCCCCAACTGTGGAATCTCAACAACATGATCCACTTCAGAAATAACCTCTTCAGACACACCAAAAACCTCATTTCCAAAAACCAAGGCATACGTTTCGTCGGGAGATGCCTGAAACTTGTTTAATGAAATACTGTTGGAAGTTTGCTCTAAGGCTATTGTTTTGATTCCGTTTGCCTTCAATTCTTTGATTAAATCCGCGGTATTGGGGACGTGTTCCCAATCCACCGACTCCGTTGCTCCAAGGGCCGTCTTTTGGATCTCCCGATGGGGTGGGGTTCCGGTGATGCCACAGAGGTAGATCTTTTGTATGCGGAAAGCATCACCTGTTCTAAATGCCGATCCTACATTGTTTAGGCTACGAACGTTATCCAAAATTAAGATTAGGGGTGATTTATCGGTGGATTTGAACTCATCCACCGAAAGGCGGTTGAGTTCATCCATTGTCAGTTTTTTCATCGGTAAGCGCAGTTTCAGGGAACAAAGGTAAGGGAAAACAGAACGACATTGCCCCTTTTCTCAACATATAGCCCTCTTCTAGCTTCCCGTTCCGACTTTGAATCGTTGTAGGGTTTCCACTTTAGATAACTTTCCTGCGTCGTAATCAAACAAGTCAGCCATGCCAATACTGACATTCACCCAGCCCGGCACATCACATCCCGTGCAGTTACTCAGCCGTATATTAAATACAAGCCGCTCCGTCCTATCCATGCTCTTTACCGTACGGCCATAGGTAAGTATATTTTCCTTCAGCCCCTCCAAAAAACCAGGATAAAGCGCAGTCAGTTTTTCTGGGTCGCTTTCTTCCTGTAGGTCAACTGTTTTATCTGAAGGAAGGATAAAGTTATACAAATTCTTTTCAGTACGCGTCAGCATATTGAGATGGTAGATCACCCCAAATTCAGGAATCTTATCGTAATAGGCATAGCCGGTATAGTAAAATGTCTCAGAAAGGTCGGGTCGGTAGAGTCTGTCCAAGATATTTGCCAACAACTCCAAATCCTGGTCCAAACCTTCGGCCAAAGATTCCGAAAAAAGTATCCTTCCAACCACTTCCTCCCTGCTTAGTTCTCCGGCCTTAAAGGCCGTGAGATCGCTCTTTTTGATTTCTGCGGAAAACCGTTGTTTTCGCATTACCATGGGGGATGATGGCCTGCTTTGCAGAAACCTGCCCTGCGAAACAAAGGGGGAGCGTTCTTCAACAATCTTTATCCGGTTCTCGGGCTGAAGCTGTCCGATCAAATCCGCATATTCCAGTAAAAAAATCGTTACCTGCTCTTTTAATTGATCAGTCTGAACTTGGCTGAGACTGTCCCTGTCAATTTCCTTTGGAGCATCAGCCGTTTCAGTCAGGGATTTTCCAATCCTAATCGTTCCAGTCGGTGAAGAAGGTTCAAATCCCCGGATTTGGGATGCCCCAGCTCCCTGATCAAAGGTTTTTCCAACCTTAATCCTTCTTTGAGAGGAAGGTTCAACTCCCCGGATTTGGGCTGTCCCGGCTCCCCGATACACATTGGGAGCTAATACGGTAACGGAATGCTGTGCGGGTAGGGTCATCATAACCCCATATCCCTCCAGATACTGGGCGGTTTGGCGGTCCTCTCTCCGGGCGAGTAGGAGCTGCTGTTTGGTTTCAACCAAAGTACCTAGCGCTGCGGCAGCTACTTTAAGGTCCCGGTCCATTTTTTCCACATCCACTTGCTGCGCAAGCAGGGAAGACCCACATAATGTAAAAACCAGAAAAAGAGTCGGAAATATAAATTTTATGTTCATGGGTTTGAGGGGGTTGTTGATTGTATTTCAGCCAGCAGGTATTCGAGAATTTCGCTTACTTCCTGCTCCAACTGATAGTTTTTAATTTGCAATCCGTTTAGCCTTTCTTGCAAATAAAGGAGATCTTCCTCCCGTACCCGTTGCAAGCCGTTGGCATAGTCTTCCAACAGGAGATTCATATAGTTTTTCTGGGCAACGGCTACCTCCTCCCAATACCTAGCAAGCAAGTTGGCGTTTTCATACTGTACGGAGGCAAAATAGGTATCCATCCTTGTTTCCAAATTATTGGTGATTTGATCAATCAGTCGACTTTCATCCAAGCGTTGGGAAGGAACCATTTTTTCCTCCATTTCCTGCTGCCATTTTTGGTGTTGCTCGCTAATCCCTTTCTCCTGGGTGTGTAGGGAGGTCTGGATTAATTTCACTATTTCTTCGCGGTCAAGCTCTTGCTTCTGACTTTCCGACGTTGTCGGTCCTTCATTCTCAGCAAATGCAATGGCAAATCCAGAAGCATCGATTTGAAGATCCGTACCGGTAAATTTGCCCAATATCATTAGGAATCCCAGTAATATAGTAACAGCAGCGGCGTTTCTCACAAATCCCGAGAACATCGGTTTTCGAACTTGGGTAGGCCTTGATGAAGATGAAATCAGTATCGGTGGTTCCACCGATTGATCAGTCAGATTTCCTAGAAACTTCCGGGTTTGATCCATTTCATCCAATCTGATTCTCTCCTCGGGATGGGCCGAAAGATAGTCATCTACCTGTTGCTTTTCAGCAGGGTTTAATTCCCCATACAGGTAGTCCAGTAATGTGAATTTATCAGGTTTATAGTTCATGTCTTTTTTGATTTTTCGGTGAAAAAGAAGATTCTTTCAAATACTGACGAAGGTGGTTAAGCGCATAATAAAGCCTGGACTTGGCTGTATTTTCGGATATTTCTAACGCTTCGGCAATCTCACGGAATTTTAATCCCTCGTATTCCTTTAGGATAAGCACTTCACGCTGCTCGCTGGATAGTTGCAGAAGCGCCTTCTGCACGGCAGCCGCCAATTCATTTTGTATCACTTGTTCCTCAGGATCATAGGCACTACTTCGGATGGAAACTATTTCACTTTCCTGCATTGCTGTGACATGGCCATTTAACTGAGTTCCACTATGCTTACTATTTTGCCGCTGCTGCATCCGGCAGAAATTCACAAGCAGGGTGTACAGCCAGGATTTGAATTTGGAAGTATCCCGCAACCCACCCAGCTTTTGGTACATGGCAATAAAAGTCTGTTGCGAAACGTCCATAGCCTGATCGTGATCACCCAGGTATTTCAACGAATAGTTGTACACCCGATTGTACCAGCGCTGAACCAACCGGCCCTGGGCCCGGGTATCTCCGGAGCATGCCTGATGAATCAACAACTGTTCTTCGGAGAGTTCATTCATTCGTTTACCATTTGCTTTATGGAACCTAGTGATTTTTGTTCTTAGGATGAAAAAGGATGGCAAAAAGTTTTACTCACGGCCATATTTTTTATCTGCATTTTTGTTTCCGGTTGGGAAAAGCTAAATTCAGGGTTTATTTGATAAATCAACCGGAATTAATGGCAAAACCAGAAATCAAAGAAACTCCCCTGATGAAGCAGTACAATGCCATCAAAGCCAAGCACCCCGGTGCCTTGCTGCTTTTTCGGGTGGGGGATTTTTATGAAACTTTCGGCGAAGATGCCATACGGGCCAGCAAGATTCTGGACATCGTGCTGACAAAAAGGGCTAACGGTTCCGCTTCCCATATAGAATTAGCCGGTTTCCCCCATCATTCCCTGGACACCTACCTGCCCAAACTTATCCGTGCCGGCAACCGGGTGGCCATCTGTGATCAATTGGAAGATCCCAAGGAAGTAAAGGGAATTGTCAAGCGGGGAGTGACCGAACTGGTAACTCCGGGTCTTTCCTTTAATGACAATGTGCTCGACAAGCGGCACAATAACTATCTGGCCTCCGTCCAATTTGGTGGGGACAGGTTGGGCATTGCCTTTTTGGATTTGTCTACCGGGGAGTTTATGGCTGCCGAGGGAGATGCCTCCTACCTGGCCAAGCTCCTACAAAGTTTTAGCCCTTCCGAAGTTATCTATTCCAAATCCCATAAATCCAGTGCGCCGGATTTGCTAAAGAATGAATATACAACATTCCACTGCGAGGATTGGGTATTTCAATATGATTATGCCTATGATAGGTTGGTACAGCATTTTGGAACTGCCAATCTGAAGGGCTTTGGGATTGAGAATTTACCGCAGGGAATAGTGGCTGCCGGCGCGATCCTGTATTATTTGGAAGAAACGGAGCACAAAGAGGTAAAACATATAGCTGCAATTTCCCGAATCGCAGAGGAGAAATACGTTTGGCTTGACAAATTCACCATCCGCAACCTGGAACTTATCCATGCCCAACAAGAAGGCGGGGTTCCCTTAATTCAGATCTTGGACCATACCCATACGCCTATGGGTAGCCGGATGATGAAAAAATGGCTGGTACTCCCGCTCAAGGAAAAGGAGCCCATTGAGGAACGTCAGAAAATTGTAAGTTTTTTCCACAAGGAACCTGAGCTGCGGGAAGAAATAATCTCTCACCTAAAGCATATTGGCGATTTGGAGCGGTTGATATCCAAGGTGGCAGTAGGCCGGATCAACCCGCGGGAAATGAACCAACTCCGTCGGGCGCTTAAATATACGCTGCCGATCAAGTCGCTGCTGAAGGGGCAAAAAAACCAAGCTTTAAAGAAGCTTTCTGACCAGATTAATCCCTGCGACTTTCTGCTGGAAAAGATCGAACGGGAACTTCAGGAAGATGCACCCATGCTAACCCATCAGGGCGGGGTGATTAAAGACGGCGTTGATCCGGATTTGGATGAGTATCGGGGTTTGGCCAATACCGGAAAAGATTACCTGCTCCAAATCCAACACCGAGAGGTGCAAAGGACAGGTATCAGTTCACTGAAAGTTGCGTTTAATAAGGTCTTTGGCTACTACCTGGAAGTTAGCAATACGCACAAGGACAAGGTTCCTTCGGAATGGATCCGCAAACAGACCCTTGTAAATGCAGAACGCTACATCACCGAAGAACTGAAAGTCTACGAAGAGAAAATCCTGCATGCTGAGGAGCGCCTGATTGCCTTGGAGCAGAAATACTTTAACCTTTTGGTGCAGGATGCGGCTGATTACGTAACCAGCATTCAGCAAAATGCGCGGGTTTTGGGTACTATGGATACGTTGTTGTCTTTTGCCCACGTAGCCGCCGCCAACAATTATTGCCAACCCAAGATTGCGGATACCGATTCCCTTGAGATCAAAGACGGTCGGCATCCGGTGATCGAAAAGCAACTTCCTATCGGGGAGGAGTATGTTCCCAACGATATCTTTCTGGACAACAGTTCTCAGCAGATTATCATTATCACCGGACCAAATATGGCCGGTAAATCCGCTTTGCTGCGGCAGACGGCACTTATCGTACTGATGGCGCAAATGGGAAGCTTTGTTCCGGCCTCCTATGCCCGCCTGGGAATTATCGACAAAGTATTTACGCGGGTCGGAGCATCGGACAACCTCTCTAAGGGGGAATCCACTTTTATGGTGGAAATGACTGAGACTGCCAGCATTTTGAATAACCTCTCCGACCGGAGTTTGGTACTGATGGACGAGATTGGGCGGGGTACCTCCACCTATGACGGTATATCCATCGCCTGGTCCATCGTGGAGTACCTCCACAACCAACCTAAATGCAGGGCTAAAACACTCTTCGCCACACACTATCACGAGCTAAATCAGTTGGCTGAGGATTTCCCCAAGGTCAAAAACTTCAATGTCTCCGTAAAGGAAATGGGCAATAAGGTGATTTTTATGCGCAAGTTGGAAAAGGGGGGGAGCGAACATAGTTTTGGAATACATGTCGCCCAGATGGCCGGCATGCCAAATCCGGTAGTGCTTCGTGCGGCGGATATCATGAAGCACTTGGAAAAGGACAAAAACATGAACAAGCAGCGGGAGAACATGAAGAATATCCCGAAAAATAAT
Source organism: Lunatimonas sp. (assembly GCA_035460985.1). Lineage (GTDB taxonomy): Bacteria > Bacteroidota > Bacteroidia > Cytophagales > Cyclobacteriaceae > Lunatibacter. Next base: position 644 of record DATHWC010000213.1, on the reverse strand, counting down.
TACCAATTGAGTCTTTTTGAACTGGATCCTAAGTTTAAGCAGGCCCAGGAGATGCTGGAAAAGATAGATATCAATACCATCTCCCCGGTGGAAGCGTTGATCAAGCTCAACGAGATCAAAAAGACGCTGGAATAGCGGGGAAAGTTAGTTGCTTAGAATCAGGATGATACTTCAAGTCAGGCTAATCGGATTAAAAAATTTGTTATGGAATATTGCCTTTTACAAAAAAGGGGGTAAATTTGCATTCACATTTGACATAAGGTCAATACAGGCGAAAGTAGCTCAGCTGGTAGAGCACGACCTTGCCAAGGTCGGGGTCGCGAGTTCGAATCTCGTCTTTCGCTCCAATAAAGCCCTACTTCTAGGGCTTTATTCTTTAGGGGCCTATTGCAAATAGCCTTTAAGAGAATGTGGGTATCGCCTGTCGATAGCGCATGCCGGGATGGTGGAATAGGTAGACACGCAAGACTTAAAATCTTGTGGCCGTAAGGCCGTGCGGGTTCGATTCCCGCTCCTGGTACAGTTTAAAGCCGCTTTTTAAGCGGTTTTTCTGTTTTTAATACATTGGGCTGAATACTGGTCGTGCAATCGCTTTTCAATTTTTGCTCACAGAATCAGTTTTTGAAAGTTTATTCGGAGATTTT
>DATHWC010000212.1:0-6160 GCA_035460985.1 Lunatimonas sp. | reverse complement strand
GCCTAGGTTTTTTGCCTGGGAAAAGTTCTTCAAATGGTTTGAATTTATCGTATATAGAATGAACCTCCCACAATCCCTCCAATTCGGCGGAAGTTGTGATTTTAGCTTGGGGAGGTGAGTTAATTTCGCTGTCTTCGGTGTCCGCAATTTGCCCAAAACATACTCCTGAAGCAAATAGAATCAAAACCATCGGGATATTGAAATGCTGTCTCATGGTCACTGGGTTTCTTGATTGTGAAATATAACAAAAAATTACATTATTCCATTCCTATAGCAAAAAATTTGCCAATTATAAGAAGAAATAGTATTTTACCTAACTTTATAGTAGGTGGCACAATGGTATTTGTTTTCTTTATCTCTTAGTTTAACCAATAAGCCAGTTACCAATTATCAATTACGAATTACGAATTACCATTTACTAATTTTCAATAACCCATCAAACTATCAACCAATAACCCGTCACTAATGTCAGATTGATCTTAACCCCCCATGTGGTTCAAAATAACCCGGCATAAAACAAAAAAAAGCGGCAATAAACTAAGTTTATTGCCGCTTTTTACTTTTAAGATTTATCTCGATCAGATTCGTGAGGGAGCCTTATTCTTCAATGGAAGCGTGCAACTTGCCCAACTCTTGATCAATGGTCCAAAGACCGATTCCTTCCTCTCCAATAATGTCAAAGAGCTCCAATGCCCTACGGGCTACGGTTTCTTCCTCCCGCTGCTCAGTCACGTACCACTGCATAAAGCTGAAGGTGGCAAAGTCTTTTACGTTAAAGCAATGGTCTACAATCAAATTGATTGATTTAGTCACTTCAATTTCATGCTCTAAAATCAATTCGAAAACCTCTCTAAGAGAATTAAACTTATTCCGAATACCTGTTATCTCAGGTTGGATGGCATGGCCACCCGCATCGTTCACATATTTGAACAGCTTCAGCATATGCTGTCTTTCCTCATCAGCATGGTCATACAAAAACCTAGCGGAATTGGAAAACCCCATCATTTCACACCAGGATGCCATCGACAGATAATAGGCCGATGATTCGCCTTCCATTTCAATTTGTTTGTTGAGTTTCACTTCGGTGTCAACCAACAAAGAACGCTTTAAGGTTACTATTTCTCTTTCTACTGTCTTCATATACATTTTGTGCTCGGTTAGGATGCTTTTTATTTTACGTTTAAGTACACGAATATAACCAAATAATCTGATATAAGTTCCCGATATTGTTAAGGAGAATGCAGTTTGGAATTGGTATAATTAAAACATGTAAAATTTTATTCCGTATATTTATATTTGAATTAAGTTTAAATAAAGACTGTCGATCAGATGCATACCCAATTGGAACTGGGGACATTTCGGATCGCTCCCCTAAGGAACGCATTTGTTGGTGCTTGGAATGGTAACAAGAAGAGTTCATCAACCAAAATTCTCGAGCCTCGGAAGATTTGCAAATGTAACTCCAACCGCTGTTGGAAGCGTTAAGAGAGTCCAACTAAAGCCAAGGTATTAGATTGAAGTCCTAATACCGTTAGTTTGTGCCAATTTTACCTAATTTTACATCTCTGTATTGAAAATTACAGTTCTTTTAAAATTCTTAATTTAGATCTTGGATCTTATTTTATCAATTGAATAAAAAAATATTGTTTTATCAATGAAAATTGTTGCCTTAATACCTGCCCGATTTGGTGCTACCCGCTTTCCCGCAAAATTGATGGCGGATCTCTACGGAAAGCCGCTGATTGCCCGAACCTACTTAAGCACGGTGGCGACAGGCATTTTTGATGAGGTCGTGGTAGTCACAGACCATGAAGAGATAGCGCAGGTGATCCGCAAAGAAGGGGGAAAGGTTTTTATAAGTCAAAAAGAACATGAAAGCGGTTCGGACCGGATTGCTGAGGCGGCGGCCCATATGGAGGCGGACGTCATTGTCAATGTGCAGGGGGATGAACCGTTTCAGGATAAGCAGTCTTTGCTGGATCTTGTGAACTCTTTTGGAGATAGTAGGGTAGAGGTTGCATCTTTGATGATGACCATTCTCGACGGTAGTCAGATTCAGAACCCCAATGCCGTCAAGGTAGTGGTTGACAAGGAAAATTTCTCCATGTACTTCAGCCGCTCTCCTATTCCCTTTATACGGGATTCTCCGGAGGAAATCACCTTTTATAGACACATCGGTATTTATGCCTATAAAAAGAAGTTGCTGATGGCCTTTACGCAATGGCCAAAATCCACGCTTGAGAAAGCGGAAATGCTCGAACAACTGCGGCTTTTGGAACAGGGAATAAAAATCAAGATGGTACATACGACTCATCAAGCAGTAGCCATTGATACTCCAGAGGATTTGGAGAAGGCGAAGCAGTATTATCTAACCCATTTTGCCAATCTGAAATAAATTCAAAATCTCACAGGAGAAAGCCTCGTTAAGGGTTGTTGGATGACAATAAATCCCTCTCCCTCCTTTGCGTGACATGCATTGCATCCTGCTGTAAAGGTTTTATATCCCGCCAAAAAGGAATCCTTATCCTCACTTGCGATGGCCTCTTCCATTTCTGGGATGGTTTTTTCCATAAACTCCACCGCGGATACGGCTCTTACCGGCCTCCTTTTTAAGCCGTCTTCCATGGCTTCCATGATATGTTCAAGTTGGTGATCTGCATACTTCCAGTTTTCATCTTCTCCGGCCCAATAAAGTTCGCCGTACCTGTAACCCACCTCAACCATCGTTCTGCTGAATCCACCCAGTTGGTGCGCAACCTCCTCCAGTTTTTCATCTGTGTTGCCTTTCAGCCAGGCTTCTGTGCCCAACTCAGAGTAGGTATCTGTTTCAGATGAATGAGAGCATCCGTACAAAAAAAAGAACAATGAGACATTAAATATTAGTTGAGAGAGTTTCATTGGAGTTTGTGTTGTTTTAATGTAAATGGTGGTTTTTTTAAGGACTTCAAATTAACAATTAATTTGCTTTAGTGTTTCATTTTGTTTCATAAGGCAAATTACCGATCTTTTTAAAAAACCCCAATACCGTGAAACATATTATCCCTGCCAATATTTTTGTTTTATTTTGTCTTGGGAGCGATAAATTCTCCGGATAGTTGGGCTTGTTTTATCCATCCATTGGTCTCCCCACTTACCAGCTTTTCAATGACCATTTCACTGTTGGCAGTTCGCTTAAACTGATTGTTGGCATCCAAAACAACCCCATATTGATGTCCTACCTGGAGGCCCCTATTCCAGCTAAACTGGCTTTCCGGAATTGTTCCTCCTTTTGGAGTTTTTCGCTGGTAAAAACGGGGATCGTCATGTTGTTGTAGATATCTGTTGTTAGGGATACCCCGTCACTACCTACCGCCAAAATATTGGTCAAAGAACCATGTCGGCATTGTCAAACGTGAAGCTAGCAGCTTAGAAAGCTTAGTTAGGAAGAATTTTTGCTTTTAATCCCCTTACAATAGCCTTGTAGGATCGTGTGGAACCCACCTCCGCTTTAGTTTCCGGCAAGGGCTCCACCGCTTCGATTTCACATGGCAGTAAAATTGGAATAATTGCCTAAATTTGAATTTAAATCACATTGTCAAAATTTTGTTTTAAATTGACTGCCAAACAAAAATAACCTGCACCATGAAAATAGTTGGAATAGTATTATTGATTTTAGGAGCCATTGGCACCGTGGTTTTTGGAATTCAGGCAATGCAAGATTCAGAAAGCTTCAGTTTTTTGGGTATTGATATTGCGGTCAGCACAGCCAATTGGACACCTGTAATTATTAGCGTCATCCTGCTGGTCATCGGTTTGGTCATGACTTCCCGGGGTAAAAAATAATCCATAAACGGATTTCCGGAAGGAAATCCGTTTATATTTTTTCCTTTAATTATCAAAAATATATGATGCATCGGTAATAAGTTCGTTTTTTCATTCACTATAATTATTTTGCTTAGGTGGAAAATCAGGTTAAATACTATTTCAAAAAGAGTATTCAGCGATCCCAAGATCGTAATTTAGAAAACTTCTATGCTCTTATATGTCTCATATGGTTCAAAAATTAAAAAGCACGATGTGAACCATGCAACTAAGTGGCAAAAAAATATTTTGTTTTGAATAACCACAAAGGAGTTCACATAGATTTTTTTCAAAAAGTTTTAGTCAAATTGTGTAAAAAAACCGCCTTTAAAATAAGGCGGTTTTCTTCTTTTTAATACCCCTGATTCTGTTCTAAAAACCCTGGCGAAGCACTTGCCGCGTCGATTACGTTTTGGGGGATTGGGTAAATCCTTCGGATAGGGTTAGAGCTTGTCTTGTCTATCCATTGGTCTTCCCACTTGCCGAAACGAATAGCATCCGTTCTTGCCTGCATTTCCACATAAAGTTCATAAGACCGCTCCAGATAAAGCGATTCCAAGTCAATGGAAGTGAGTAATCGTGCACCTCTCGCTCCCCGAACGGCATTGACATCCGCCAAGGCAGCAGTTGGGTTTCCTCTTCTAAGTTCAGCTTCCGCACGCATCAAATACACATCGCCCATCCGAATTAACGGAATGTTTACCCTGCTGCAGCATTGGCCAGTTTGTGCCATGGGATCAAAAGCAATTTTTATGGCTCTGGGACCGTTGGAATGACCCCGGTTGTTGCTTAGATCCACGTTGATGGTGTAGACTACATCCTCCCCGGTTCTGGTTCGGTTTACAAGCTTTTCAATGACCAATTCACCGTTGGAAGTTCGTTTAAACTGATTATTGGCATCCAAAACAATTCCGTATTGTTGCCCCACCTGTATTCCCCTGTTCCATCGGAATTCGCTGTCCGGAATAGATCCCCCGTCTGGGAGGTTTCGCTGGAAGAAACGGGGATCGTCATGATTCCCTTCCCATTTGTTGTAGAAATCTGTCGTCAGGGATACCCCGTCACTACCTACCGCCAAAATATTGGTCAAAGAACCATGACGGCTTCTGGATGTGCCAAACCAAGCATGTCGGTTGGATCCGTTGGTTTCCAGCCGCTGGTCAAAGGCAAAGATATGCTCCTTATGGTCATGGTTGTTTATGTTCCAAATCGAGAAATAATCCTCCGTTTCCAGACCGTATAATCCTGAATTAATTATTTCCGTTGTAAAAGCGACAACCTGTGCCATATCGGCATTGTCAAAATTGAAGTTAGCGGCATATCGATCCGAATAAACAGCTTTGTTAAGTAGAATCCGAGCTTTTAACCCCCAGGCTGCAGCTTTGGAGAATCTAGTGGAACCTACTTCGGATTTTGTTCCCAATAATGGTTCTACGGCATCGATTTCACCCAGTATATAATTCACTGCCTCAGTTCCCCGGTATATTCTGGAAAGTATTGGAGTACCTACCTCCTCAGGTAACTTATCAAATGCAACCCCATAGTGGTCAAAAAGGACCCAATTATAATAGGCACCCATCGCGCGGGCCTCTGCTAAATACCGTTCCGGTCCATTTATGGCCGCCAATGTTTGCTGAGCTCCCGCTGCCCGGGCGATCCCCTGGGTGACATGTGACCACACATTTCTTACAGTACCATGAAAAGGTGTCCAGCTATGTTGATGCATTTCAATAAAGATGCCTCCATCGAACCAGTCAGTACCACCTCTGAAGGGAACAATGGATTCATCCGATGCGATGGACTGCATATTAAAAATCCAGTTATGTTGCCCATACATCTCATTCATCCGGGCATATACAGGAGCCAAAATCTGGTCCGCCGCCTCCGGTGATTCAAGTACTCCCTCTCCAACCGCTGTATCCAGGACAACCTCGGTGAGGTCTGTACAGCTGACTCCTAATAGAATACTAATTGAAAGGATAATTTTCGCTATATTTTTCATCTCTCAGTATCTTTAAAATGTTATATTTAAACCTAAAACCAACGCCCTAGCCGTGGGGTAACGGGTTCCATCTATGCCTGTAGACACAAACCCACCCTGTGATCTTGGCGTATCCACTTCTGGGTCAAAACCCGGGTAGTTGGTAATGGTGAATAGGTTTTGGCCTGTTACGGAAAACCGCATATTCTGCAGCCAAGAAATAGAACTGGTATTGAAGTTATACCCGAGGCTGGCATTGTTAAGCCGGATAAAATCACCGTCATGTATAAACCGGGTAGATGGAGAGGCCGAATTGTTTCTACTTTCCTCAGGGAAATC
>DATHWC010000211.1:0-29039 GCA_035460985.1 Lunatimonas sp. | reverse complement strand
TCCACCGCAAACAATACACATGCCGCATACTATTCTGTGCCAGCTAAGTATCTACAGCGAAGCCTGCCAGAGGCAACAGAAGACGAAAATAAACCTCCCTTTCAAATACAATCTATTCAAAAAATTGATGGGCACTATGATGGCCATGCCTTGACACCCAACCTGCGTCAGGTAGATGTGGTAGGTGGATTTACCTCCGCAGCCGGCATCAATTTCTATACGGCTAGGGACTACCCAAAGGAATATTGGAACCGTATAGCCTTTGTAAATGAACCCACGATCCGCCTTACACACAACGCAATCATAGAGCCTTCAGGAGCGGGATTTGCTGAAAAAGACGGTTGGAACCTATTGGCCAGCTCCGATGAATGGTTTGGTCCTGTATACTCCGCCGTTGGACCGGACGGGGCTGTTTGGGTAGCGGATTGGTATAATTTTATCATTCAACATAATGTGTTTGTAGAGCGGCAGGCACCTTCCAGGATGGTGCTTCCTTTTGAAGACCAGCCACATGGACAGGGCAATGCATTTCACAGTGAGCTAAGAGACACCAACCATGGAAGGATCTATCGCGTTATTTACAAGGACGCCAAGAAGAATGCACCCATGGCGCTGTCGAAGGATGACCCAGACGGACTCGTGGATGCCCTATCCCATAGCAATATGTTTTGGCGCATGACTGCGCAACGTCTGTTGGTGGAATCAAACAACAAGGCTGTAGTGCCTGATCTGATTGGCATCATAAACGACAAGTCGGTTGACGAGATCGGACTAAACGGTCCCGCCGTTCACGCCATTTGGACGCTTCATGGGATGGGAGAACTGGAGGAAAATAACGCTCAGGCAATAAAAGCAGTGCGGGAAGCACTTCGCCATCCTGCCGCTGGAGTAAAAAAAGCAGCATTGGCCACCTTGCCAAAAACCGATCTGACCTTAAATGCCATACAGCAGGCCGGACTGACAAACGATCCCAACCTCAATGTAAGAATGCACACGTTCTTGGAACTGGCTAATATGCCAACCTCTCCTGAAGTTGGTCAGATGCTGGCTGAAGCCGCTAATATAAAAGAAAATGCACAGGATGACTGGTTGATCAAAGCCCTTTTTGCGGCAACTTCCGTACATAGCGAAGCATTTACCGCACATGCATCCAAGGCCGGACACACTTCCGGGTTGCTGGCAAGACTTTTGACTGGGGTAGCTACGGAAAGGTATGAGTTGGGAAGACGAAACCAACTTCAGTATTCACCGGATTTGACCGATAAGGAAATACGGATTAAAGCCAATATTTCGGGAAGAAGAAATGAAAACCCTTTCGGGGTAATTTTGGCACATGGCAACCGTCAGTCCGGCTATTCCTTGTATATCAAGGATGGCCAACTGATCTTTGATCTAATCCAAGAAGGAAAATCAACCACCCTATCCTCCAAAGGAAAAGAACTCCCAGACACTTTTGATGTAAAAATCAGTCTGGAACGTGACGGTAAACTCAGCCTGTATGTGAATGAAGAGTTGTATGGGTCAGCATCAGCCGTCCCACTGTTTAAATCACCTGTTTTCCCCAGTGTTCGGTCCGGAAGGGACCTTGGCGGAGAAGACAATGTAGCTAGTTACGAAAAAGACTTTCCTTTTGAGGGCAACCTGCAGGGGTTGGTATTGGAATTAAACTAAACCGACAATTAATAATTATGAGTCACCACGGAGTATTAACCCTAGTATTATCAGTTTTCCTGCTGGGGATTGCAGGTCTTTTCCCACCAAATCAAAAAAACAGGAATAGGGAGAAAGGAGTGGATTTGGATGCGATGACCATGTGTATTGGTACCAAAGCATCAAATGCTGAATTCGCTAGAATAAATTCAAATCTTATCTCCCCTTCGACTATATATGAACCGATTCCAATTGAACAGGACGATGCCACGACTATTTGGTTGGAGGTCGTGCCTGAGTTAATGAAATTTGATCAGGATACAATTACCGTAAAAGCCGGAAAGAAAATCATTCTCGAACTGGATAATTTGGATGGCATGCAGCATAACCTGTTAATCCTAAAACCAAACACCCTCCAAAAAGTAGGTGAAGCGGCGGACGCTATGCTTAGAGATCCAAAGGCCTCCGAAAAACACTACGTACCGGATATGCCGGAGGTGCTCTTTGCCACCGAAATGCTGGGACCAAATGAAGTGTACACGCTCAAATTTACCGCCCCGACCACGCCTGGCAACTATCCTTTCGTGTGTACTTTCCCCGGTCACTGGAGGATGATGAGTGGAATCATGGTGGTAGAAAAATCTTAAAACCCCTAAAATTACCTATATGAAAATTGGAAAAAAAGAGTTTATAAATCCATATCTTTCTACAGATGGAATTGTCCGGTTAGCAGTGCTGATCCTGCTTTTCTGCGCCGGTTTGATTGGACATGTATATGCGGACCCACCAAAAAAACCGATCAAAGTATTGATGGTTGGCGGTGGAGAATCCCATGATTTTGATACTTGGTATAAAGGCACGGATGTAGAGATTCTACGAAAGAAAAACTTTGCGGAAGTCACCTATACCGACAATACCGAATCGGTCCTGGGCCTAATGGAGGATATCGATGTGCTTTATCTGACCAACAACCAGCCATTTAATGATCCTAAAACCCGGGAAGCTATTATGGCCTTTGCCGAAAGCGGCAAAGGGCTTGTTTTGGGACATGCCGCTCTTTGGTATAACTGGGCGGATTGGCCAGAGTATAATCTAAATATAGTCAGCGGGGGATCTAGAGGCCATGATCGGTATGGAGAGTTTGAAGTGACTGTCACAGACAAAAAGCACCCGGTAATGAAAGGAGTTCCCGCAAAATTCACGCTGAAGGATGAATTGTATTACTATAAAGTAGACCCAAAAGGTCCCGGAATCCAAGTGTTGGCCACCGCTAATAGTGACAAGCCGGATACTTACCCTTCGGTTTTTGTAGTCAATCACCCAAAAACGAAAATAGTAGCCATTGCTCTTGGTCACGATGGGGAATCCCATGACTTGGATGCCTATCATAAACTGCTTACGAACGCAATCCGATGGGTTGCCAAATAAATAACCCGCTTACTAAAAAATTCAGCTAAAAATGAGTCAAAAAAAATTCACTGTTGTCATTGTCGGGATGGGATTCGGAAAAGAGTTTATCCCTATTTATCAAAGTCACCCCAATATCAAAGATGTCGGCATTTGTACCCGAAATCAGAAAACCCTCGATGAGTTGGCTACGAAATTCAATTTAAACAGGGACCTTTGCTTTACCAATTTTGAAGACGTGCCTAAGAGAGAGGATGTGGATGCCATCCATATAGTTACGCCTGTGCCGGAGCACGCCAAAATGACTATCGCCTCCCTAAATGCCAACAAGCATACTGCCTGCACCATTCCGATGGCCATGACTGTAGAAGATTGCAAGGCCATCGTGGAAGCTAAAAAGAAAGCCAACAAAGTCTATATGATGATGGAGACGGCACTTTACACCCGGGAATTCCTTTATGGACTTAAACTGGCGGAAAGCGGCGAATTGGGTAAGATTCAGTTTGTCCGCGGCTCCCATATTCAGGATATGAGTATGGAAGGCTGGGCAGAATATTGGAAAGGCTTCCCCCCTATGCTTAATGGTACTCATGCGATATCTCCCCTACTACGAATCAACAATACGATTGCGGAAACGGTGGTTTGTCATGGGTCAGGTAGACTTTCAGAAGATCTGGCGAAACGATACGGATCCCCATTTGCTGTAGAAACAGCTACGTTCACCCTTAAAGATTCGGATGTAGTGGCGGAAGCGACACGTTCCCTGTTTGACGTGGTGAGGCAATACAGGGAATCCTACGATGTGTACGGCACCAAGATGTCCTTCGAATGGGAACAGCTGGAAGATGAAAGTCATGTGATATTTGACGGAGGCGAAAATGCCAGAAGAATAGACGTTCCGGATACGGATGAGCTCTTAATAGAGCCAATAAAACACTTTACTAAACGGGAAAAAATAGACGATCCCAACCATGTATCCTTCCTACAGGGAGCTGGACATGGCGGATCACATCCACACCTTGTCCAGGAATTTGTCGCTGCCATGGTCGAAGGACGGGATTCAGCTGTAGATGCCGTCATAGCCGCAAATTACACCTGCGCTGGTATCTGCGCCCATGAATCTGCCATGAAAGGTGGCGAAAGGATTACCATTCCTTTATTTGATTAGATAAATATCGTTTGGAGCAGGAAAAATCTATGGGTATCGAATATTGACATCCATAGATTTTCTTCTTGATAAATTCAATATTAGATCTTTTTAAACATCGGAAACTTAGACCTCTAACCAAATCTGAATTCTTTTCGCGGTTGGCTTTGCCACCTTGGATAATCCCTACGGACCCTGGGAAAAATTTGCGGGAGACCCCATCTTTGCCAAAACAGATGCTGGCATCAATGGCACCAGACACGGTGATTTTTTCTACAACAAAAACGACGAACGTTGGTATGTCCTGTCATAGTATCTCCTATGGCCCACAAATTTTGCGGAGTCTTTTTACATTAATTTTGCTTTTCAGAATAAATTGTTAGAAAAGAGACCTTAACTATTATCTGATTTCATATTTATTGTTTGTAAATTAGGGAGGCAAACACCATTTTTCGATGTCCAAGTTTTTAAAGACCTCCTCCTATTTCCCATTACAGGTCAGCATCGATGACCGGGAGCCGGCTGCATTGGAAGATGAGTTTAGGAAGACGGGGAATATGATTATTTGCCGACAGCGGATGGCAACGGGCGATTACCTTTTTGACAGTGATTTATTAGTGGAAAGAAAGACCATTCCCGACTTCTGCCATTCCATCAAAGACGGACGACTCTTCAGTCAGGCCAAGTTTCTCGCAACATCCCCTATTCCAGCTATCTATATTTTGGAGGGAAGGAACCGCCAATTTAAGGATACGGATTTTTCCCGACAGGCTATACAGGGAATTCTGATTTCCCTTTCCCTCGCATTCAGACTTCCAGTAATCAAGACAAAAAATTATCAGGAGTCCGTCCAGGTGATGTTGCAGTGCTTCAAACAACTTACCAAAGACAGGTTGGAGGAACAGCGGTTTTATCCTCAGTCATATAATAAAAAACAACCTCCTTTACATATCCAAAGGGTGCAAATCCTAAAAGGCTTTCCCGGTGTAGGCGTGGATAGGGCGGAGAGGATGTTGGCAAAGTTCGACAGCCTTTACGCTGTATTTACAGCGGAGAAAGAGGCATTGTTGAATGTATCTGGATTAGGAAAAAAGACCGTTGATAGGTTTCTCGAAATTTTGAGGAAATAAAAGGGGAGTATATTTTGAAAGTGTTAATCAGGTACCTGAGTTTTTTAGGAAAAAAATTCAAAAAATTTTGTATTTTTAAGAATTAAATAAATCTGCAACGCACTAGATTTTGATCGGACATGACGGTTGACTAAAAAACACTTCTAGAACGTATAACGATCAAGCCTGGCTTAATGGGAGGAAGACCAACCGTAAGAGGTTTAAGATTCACGGTTGGCGATGTATTGGAACTGCTTGCCAGTGGGCTTTCGGAAAAGGAGATATTGGAGGAACATCCTGTTCTCGAAAAAGAGGACATCAAGGCGGCACTGTTATATGCGTCGTTAAGACTCAAAAACACAGCAGTAATCCATGCAACCTGATTGGGAAATCTGGCTGGATACCAATATATCTCCGGCTATTGCGAAGTGGATGGCAGAATTTACAGGATACACGGTAAAGTCTGCTTATATACTTTCTTTTAACAACATCAGCGACAGGACTATTTACAAAAAAGCCAAGGAAAAGGGAAAAGTCATTTTGGTTTCAAAAGATTCAGATTTTCCGGAGATTATCAACAGGCTAGGATCCCCACCAAAACTAATTAATATTAAAATCGGAATTTGCAGCAACAAAGTCCTGTGGAATACTTTAAAGCCTTCAATCAACAACATTATATTATTACTTCAATCTGATAAATTCAATATTGTTGATTTTGAAAACTAATCTCAGGATGTTTCGTTTCCATAGAATTTACGATGACCTCCAAGCCATAATTTTTACATCAAGAACCCATTTTCTACCGGATAGGGATCTGGTATATGTTCATCGCCAATCATCTCTCTGAGGTCTATTTCGATGGCGCGGGTAATTGAACTAATAGGCACATCATTGTAAGCAGCTTCAAAGGGATTTTCCGAATAATCCCCGATACGATCCATTAGAAAAAAAATCCAGATAATTAGTCCCGAAAACGGGATAGTCAGCCAGATATGGAGCACAGACGAAGTCTGAAAGATATTAAGCAGGCCAAAAGGGATCAACGCACAGAAAACGTAATTCATCCACAAAGCTGTAGAGGCATATTGTCTGGGTAGTGGAAAGTTTTTGATCCGTTCACACATGCCCTGATTGTCGTAAAGTTTGCTGATGATCTGATGGAGCCAAACGTGCTTGAAATCAGAAATTAGCCCTTCTGCTTCGAGCAATCGGATGGCCTCTGCTTGCTTTTTAAGCAGTTGGGAAGGTATGTTGCTTTTAGTTTTATAAAATCCGTATTCATCAGAAGAGATATATTGGAGAATCTCGTTATCAAGCCCTTCTTTGTAGGCCTCACAAAATGATGGCGCAAAACCAAGCTTGGTAGGATCCTCGTTGTGTTCCCAAGTACGTTTTCTTCTCAACACATATTTAAGTGCAATGAGCCATGCAAGATGTCTTCTTATCAATTCCTTTTGGGCTTTGATCACCTCATCGGTTGGATTAGTTTTCAGCAGGGTCAAAATGGCCGTGGCAAAGGTTCGGCTGTCGTTGACAATGGCTCCCCAGATCTTCCGTGCTTCCCACATTCGATCATAGGAACTGTTGTTTTTAAATCCCAAATAAAAAGCAACTGCTATACCAATTACACTGATCGGTTCCCAGGGTAGGGTAAACTCCAAATCAGTCAGTTCATAAATCAAGGTAACCGATGAAGCGTAGATAAGTCCATAATAAAGTGATTTCCTGGACCAGCGTATGGTCATCCACAAACTATAATGTCTTTTTACATACATAGGTTTGGCGGTAGTTAAAGTGAATGGGAAGTAGAAACTCAATTTATATAATTTATCCGGGATTATGTCAGATGTCGAAAGAATCTTTGTATGGATATAATTAAAAATGACTTACGAAGAGATATTGAACGAACATCCATACATCGAAAAAGAGGATATTCAGGCATGCTTGAAGACGGAGCTAAATTGCTTCTTTTTACAGAAATACAAATCGCTGTATACAGAAAATAGGAAAGCTGTTTTAGTTTTTGTGTGAAATTCCCGTCCTCGGACATTTTTGTACTTAGATTCCCTACTCACTTTCGGTGGGCAACCCTTAGATCTGAAATTCCAAACCTGCGGATAGTCTGTGGAGTGAGTAAGAACTCAAACGTACCATCCCGAGCTTTTTTTTGAAGTGAATTATGGAAGGAAAGTCAAACCCTTCCGATCAACACCTTTACTTTGTTACAAAAGATGGGTTATGGATTTTAAAAGACAGGCGTCCAGTTATTTGGTTAAATGGAAGAATAACATCAACAATAGAAAACCCCTTATTGTAAGGGGAGCAAGGCAAGTAGGGAAAACTACATTGGTAATGGATTTTCTTGGCCTTTTTATTTTTTAGAATTTAAAGCCTCTTTGTATTGCTTTAAAAAGGTCAAGTCTTCCCTATCACGTTCCTTATCTCTACCCTTAACGGCAGCTTCTTTCAACAGTATTAAGTCATCTAAAGATACAACCTTGATCTGCAATCCGTCAACAGATTTTATTTCAGCCCTTTGGTAGGCATAATTAAAATCAACAATGTCAAGTTTTTTCAGAATTTCGATTCGTAATGGTGGCATCCCAATTCCGATCATTTTTTCAACCAAGAACATTTCCTCTTTAAGGTCTTCCTTGTCTATGCCAAAATCAATACAGGCTTTTAGTACCCGTTGTGCATTTTCTTTTGTAGCATGTATAAAAATATCCAAATCTCCCGTACTCCTCACATGTCCATAAGCACCCATGGCAAACCCTCCTATCAAAAGATATTCAACATTATATCTGTTGAAAGCTTCTATGATTGTTCGAAAATTTTCCGGAAAGCGATTATTTTGGTTCATCCTCAATGTAGTAAATTTTCTTATCCACCGGATGATTATAAATATCAATCCCCGCCAAGGAGTAATTGAATGCCAATACCTGAAAATACCTGGTGATATTTTCCTCAAAAGTTGAATTTACGGCCTGCTCTACCAGCATTTCCATATCCTTATCTTCGTCAATGTAGTAAATCGGTATTTTCGGTTTTGACTTCATTTTTGGAAAAGTTACAATTTCAGGATTTTTAAATCGAAATACTTGCCAATTAGGTCAAAGTCTGAGTCATCATATATTTTCGAAGGTGATCACTCATATTTCCCGCATTTGCCGTAAATCACCGATCCAAGTATCCTTTTCACAAAGTGACAAAAGCTGTTTTTTTTTCAATGATGCAACATATTGTTTCAATGCCTCGTGAACAACGTCCTTCTTTGTTTTCAACTTGCTGATCTTTAACGGCTACCGTACAAGTTCATCATCCAATTCAATATTCGTACGCATACTTAGATAATATTAAATGTGTGAAGATACACCAAAGTTATAAACATTTCAAATATGGTTTGACTAATGCGTTTAAGGCGACTTTCTATTAATTTTGCGATCGTATTCGCAATTTTATATAGTTGATAGGGAAATCACATTTAAAATATTGCAGCATCTTGATTATGGAAAGGCTCCTACTTTTTTGCCCGCCTGCGAACGCTTATGTACGAAAACACGAGCCATTTACTCCACTTTCTCCGTCATTGGCTGTTTCTACGTACATTTTTAATGGTATAGAAGTAGATAGGTAATATGAAATAAGGCTTACTATCTCTTCATCCGTATTATTTCCACTGTATTTACTAATGCCTCTAAAAATAAAAAGGCTTGTGGGAATTTGGTGAAAGAGGTGAAAAAAGATAAGCATTAACTGAACGAGAACAAGTATTTACCATGATAAAGAATTACTTCAAAATAGCGCTTAGAAACCTGCTTCGCAACAAAGCTTTTACGGCTATCAACATTCTCGGGCTGGCCATTGGGATCGCCACCTGTCTGCTGATTATGGCTTCTATACAAAGCGAACTGGGATTTGACCGTTTTAATGAAAAGGCAGACAGGATTGTACGGGTTGTGTTTCGGGGATCGGTGCAAGGAGGGTTGATAAATGAAGCGCATGTAATGCCCCCAGTTGCGGAAGCGCTTATGGCAGACTTTCCGGAGGTGGAGCACGCTACCCGTATCCGGCTGATGGGATATCCAAAAGTCACGTACATCGACCAGTCATTCCGAAATAAATCGTCTGCTTTTGTTGATGCCAATTTCTTTCAGGTTTTTACTTTTCCTTTCACTGCTGGTGATCCAACATCCGCATTGGTAGAACCCCATTCTATTGTCATCTCCGCCTCCACAGCCCAAACCATATTTAAAGATGAAGATCCGCTTGGAAAAGAACTGTGGATGAATGATGGCATGGACCGTTTCACCGTGACGGGAGTGATGGGAGATATTCCTGCAAACTCCCATTTTCATTTTGATCTCTTGGTGTCCATGGCAACCTTTCCAGAGGCTAAAAATCCCTCATGGATGGTATCAGAGTATTATACTTACCTTTTATTACAGCCTGGATATGATTACAAAACCCTGGAAGCAAAACTTCCAGAAGTTGCTGAAAAATACATGGGACCGCAGCTGCAGGAGGCTATGGGGATCAGTTTTGACCAATTCAAGCAAGCTGGGAACAATATCGGTATCTTCCTCCAACCTCTTTCCTCGATTTATTTACATTCTGATATGATGGGGGAATTGGGACCTGGTGGGGATATCCGTTTACTCTATTTTTTTGGAGCCATTGCTCTCTTTATGTTATTGATTGCAAGCATCAACTTTATAAACCTCTCTACGGCAAGTGCCAGCAAAAGAGCTAGGGAAGTGGGGGTTCGGAAAGTGTTGGGATCGGATCAGCGACAACTTGTTTGGCAGTTTCTGATGGAATATACACTATTGAGCTTTTTTGCCTTATTGATTGCCATGGTGCTGGTAAAATTAATGTTGCCCATTTTCAATGAACTCGCGGATAAAGAAATCGCTATTCATTATTTCTCCGACCTCTGGACTCTACCCTCGCTGCTAGCATTCGGACTGGCGGTTGGAATTGTTGCCGGAATTTATCCGGCATTTTTCCTATCCTCCTTCAAACCTATTTCCGTATTGAAAGGGTCTCTTTTTCCCAGCTTAAAGGGCAAAAGGTCGATTAGTTTGCGGAGTGGGCTGGTGGTCTTTCAGTTTGCCGTATCAGTAATCCTGATTATAGGAACGATTGTCGTATATAGTCAATTGGAATATATTCATAACAAAGACCTCGGCTACGACAAAGAGCAGGTTTTGATTCTACCCAACACTAGGCAGTTGGGTGATAATGCGGAGGTGTTTCGGCAACAATTACTTCAAGATACTAGAGTGGAAAATGTAAGCATTTCCGGATATCTCCCCTCTGGGCAGACCAACAACAACAACTTCTTTCTGTATCCTGAAGGAGACGTCAGCAATCAAATAAAAACGCTGAGATACGATGTGGATAATGAATACATCCCGACGATGGGGATGGAAATGGTCTCCGGTAGAAATTTCTCCGATGAATTTGGATCCGATCAGAACTCCATTATCTTGAATGAAACTGCCGCGTTGGCATTTCATTGGGTAAATGGAGCGTTGGGAAAGACGCTAACCCGCGCCGATAAGGGCGGAAACATAAAAAACTATCAGGTTATTGGCATTGTAAAGGATTTCCATTTTCGATCCTTGCACGAACGTATCTTTCCGCTGGTCATGGTGAAGGGCAATTCTGACGGTGCCGTGATCGCCAAGATTAATACGGATGAAGTAAGTGCCTTGCTGGAGAATGTCAAATTGAAGTGGAATGCACTTGCGGCAGACGAGCCTTTTGAATATTCTTTTTTGGACGAACGCTTTTACCAAACCTATGAAAATGAGCGGAGAATGGGGTATATCCTGTCCGTGTTTGCCGGGCTAATTATTTTTGTCGCCTGCTTGGGTCTATTTGGGCTAGCCATGTTTACCGCCAAACAGCGGGATAAAGAAATTGGAATCCGAAAGGTTCTCGGGGCAGACATATCTACAATTGTTGCCATGCTTTCAAGGGATTTTCTAAAGTTGGTGGTTTTCTCTGCACTGTTAGCCGCCCCTATCGCCTGGTGGCTAATGAGTAAATGGTTGGACAGCTTTGCCTATCGGATAGATATATCTATCTGGATATATTTGGGTGCCGGAGCGATTGTGATATTTGTGGCCTGGCTCGCTATTGGTTATGAGGCCATCAAAGCCGCTCTAACGAATCCTGTAGAGTCATTACGCACCGAGTAGGTGTGTAGAGACGAAATCCTGAGGGAGACCAGACCTTAAAGGTTTCAAAAACCTTGAAGGTCTAAAGGCAGCGATAAGTCAAAGGTCCCAATAACCCTACAAAGTGTGTGAACATGATCTTGGCTGACGAAGGATTGAATGGCAATTTGGTAAGACACTTACGAGAACCAAATGCGCCTTTCATTCATCTGTGAAACGGTTAAATGTTAGAATTCCCAACTTTTTCTGTTATCTTTCTTCCATATTACAATCAGTTTTGAAACGATACTTCACTAATTCCTTTAAGTCAAACCTCGCTAGGATTTTCCTCTTTTTGGCGATCGTAAAAGGTATTGACTTTGGGTTGTTGAATGTTGACTCTTTTTGTTCAGGTGATTTACCTTGGAAGCCCAATACCGAATACTTTCAGGAAACGGAATTATTTAAGGATATTCATATCCCGAACTTCGATGTTTTTGATGTTGCTGGGCTTGATAAAACACCAATCCCTCATCCCGTCATATCGGGTGTTTTTCTCAATAAACATAGATTTTTAGTTTATAACCAAAAGTTACCTAACCAGGAAAACCTGCCTTTTTCATCCATTGTCTTTTTTCTTGTTACCTCAAAATCCAACATCCCTCATCTTAATCTTGACGACGAAGACCATCTTGCTTTCAGCCTGATGTAGTTTATTTTAGTTAATACCGATTACTTAATCAGAAAATCTTCTTGGTTTAATTGGTATGCATGTCCTTGAAAAAGGGGCTTGTGTATCACTCTTTGTGCGTTTTTCATAAACTACATCCCTATTTCTTTTCCCTCCAATATGACAGGGGCTAGACATCCTGTCTTCGTTAACCTCAAGAACATTGTAAAAATGAAAGCATATAAAATTTCAACTTCGATAAACAGATGCATTAATAAACTGAATGGCGATAAGACCCTTTTTGACTTGCGATCTTTTGAGCCTGCTTTGCAAGAAATAGATAAAGTGGGCCCATTACTGAGAAAATTGGCCGATTCGGAGCTAAAAGACCGCTGCCTGAACTTGAAAAGGATGGCAAAAAATGTCAAGCAAAAAGATGATATTTTACCTTACGTGTATGCGGCTGTGAAGGAAGTCATCAAAAGGAAATTGAAAATCACTCCTTTTGAGGCACAGTTAATAGGAGCTATTGCTCTTCATGAAGGGAAGGTAATAGAGATGCAAACGGGAGAAGGCAAAACCCTTACCGCAGTGTTTCCGGCCATCTTAAATGCCCTGACTGAAAAAGGCGTTCATATTCTTACCTATAATGATTACTTGGCAAAGCGGGACGCAAATTGGATGTATCCGGTTTATGAGTTCTTTGGGTTAAACGTAGGATTTGTGGTCGATGGAATGAAGCCAAAGGAAAAAGCCGCAGCCTATCAAGCCGACATCACCTATGGCACAGCCAAGGAAGTTGGTTTTGATTATCTACGTTCCTGCATGGCTTACCATCCCGATGAATTGGTGTTGCGGGAATTTCACTTTGCCATTGCTGATGAGGCAGATGCGCTGCTGATAGACGAAGCACGAAATCCCTTAGTGTTGGCAGGGGAATTTGGGCAGTCGACCTTGAATCATTATGAAGTAGCTCAGTTTGTAGAAGGATTGGTGTCTGAAATTGATTTTTCCCTAGATGAATACAGCCGAAATGTTTTCTTAACGCAACGGGGAATAGAAAAAGCAGAAGAACATTATGGCCTTAGAAACCTGTTTGAAGACCCCAACATATTGATCCATTCCGCGATCAACTTAGCTTTGCAGGCTCGGGTATTGCTACACAGGGATGTGGATTATATCATTAAAGATTCACGAATTTTACTCGTGGATGAACTAACAGGAAGGGTCGTTGAAGATAGAAAATGGCAAAATGGCCTTCAAACTGCCGTCGAGGCTAAGGAGCAGCTTCCTATTCAATCGGAAGGAAACATCTTGGGGTCAATTACGATACAACATCTGATGAAGCTATATCCAAAATTGGCAGGGATGACGGGTACTGCCCAAGAGGCGGTCGAAGAATTCGCAAATTTTTACAACCTCGGCGTGGTTGTAATTCCTCCAAACTTACCCTGTATCCGGAGGGATTTGGAAGATCTGATATTCTCATCCAAGGCCGCAAAAATTCAGGCATTGATTGCGGAAATCAAGGCCGTCCACAAACTGAGAAGACCAATTCTAATCGGGACATTTACGGTAAAGGAATCCGAGGAACTTCATCTGGAGTTGTCCAGACAAAATCTTCAAAGCGTTGTTTTAAATGCAAAAAACGATGCTTTAGAAGCCGACCTTGTCGCAAGCGCAGGAAAATTGGATGCCATTACGATTTCAACCAATCTGGCTGGTCGGGGTACCGATATTATGCTTGGGGGAAAGGATGTAAATGAGAGAGCACAAGTTGTCAAATTGGGAGGCCTGCATGTCATCGGAACCAACCGCCATGAAAGCGTCCGGATCGATAATCAGCTACGTGGTAGAGCTGGAAGGCAGGGAGATCCGGGTTCCTCTCAGTTTATCATCAGTCTGGAAGATGATCTGATGGTAAAATTTAACCTGAAGGATCTTTTGCCAAAAAAATACAGGAACATAAAACAGAATTCCGAGCTGGTCCAAAGGACTTTCAACCGCACCATCGCACAGGCTCAGCGCATAATATCTGCCCAGATGTACGAGATCCGGCATACACTGTTTAACTATTCATCCTTTATAGAAATCCAACGGGAAATTGTTATTAACCATCGGAACAAGGCTTTTTACAACCATCTACCCGAAAAAGGTAGCCATAAAAATAAATGGCAATCCATACAACGGGAATATATACTAAACCAATATGACATTCATTGGGCTCAGCATTTGGACTTTGTCATGCAGCTACGCCAAGGGATCTACTGGGAACGAATTGGAGGGCAGGATCCATTGAGGATGTTTTTTGAAAAGACGGATATTCATTTTAAACAGATTATGGCATCCATTGATGCCAATTTGAAAAACATGGCCGCTGATCCACAAAACCTAAATGCTTTGGATCTAAAAAAGCCATCATCCACCTGGACCTATGTGGTCAATGACAATCCTTTTCAAAACCGGATTGGTATATTCCTTAGTGGCAGCGGAAATTTGGGATATCAAGTTGACTTCTTCACGGTTCCGGTATTATTATTGATTGATTTTGTAAAAAGGTTGCTCAGAAAAAACAGGTTGAATTAATTTAAACAAACCTTTCCCTCAAATCAGAATTCCGGGCTATTGGTCGGGATTCTGATTTTTTGAAAAATAACTAAGACAGAAGTTCAATAAAGAAATGGAAAATAAGGATCCCTACGAAATTTTGCCGGATAGTGTGGTCCAGGGTCCTTTCACAGCAAAAGCGAGCTCCCCTACAACAATTTCTTCAACCTATACCTCAGGTCAAGATGAAAATACCCAACCGTCGAAGGAGCCAAAATCCTGGAATTTGACCCAAGATATTTCGGGTTATCCCGGCTATGCCAGTGATCAGCTTTTAATTGACGCCCTGCATAATATGTCGTTGGAGGAACTGGTGTTAAACACCGAAGCTGACGGAACTTTTAGAACAGGTGCCCTTTGGGAAGGTGTATGGACAAGGGATATCAGCTATAGTATCTTGCTTTCACTGGCCTTTCTAAATCCGGAAGTTTCTAAAACCAGCCTACGAAAAAAGGTAAAAAACGGAAGAATCGTCCAGGATACCGGCACCGGAGGAGCCTACCCTGTCTCTACAGACAGGGTCGTGTGGGCGGTTGCGGCTTGGGAAATCTACCTAGTCACGGGAGATAAAACATGGTTGGAAGAAATTTACCCAGTCATAAAAGCCAGCCTGGAAGATGATCTTTACAATGCCTTTGATCCCGAAACCGGTTTGATGAAAGGCGAATCATCATTTTTGGATTGGAGGGAGCAGTCCTATCCGGAATGGATGCAACCTTCCGACATTTACGAATCCGAAACACTCGGAACCAACGCGGTTCATTATAAAGCGCATTTGATTCTGTCTGAAATTGGGTTTGCGTTGGGAAATAATGAGGTATTCGAGAAATACAGAAAAATAGCCGAAACGATCAAAAAAAGCATCAACGACCATCTTTGGATTGCCAATAAGGGGTATTTTGGACAGTATCTGTATGGCCGATCCCACAAAATCCTTTCCCCTAGGGCAGAGGCTTTGGGTGAGAGCTTGACAGTTATATTTGGTATTGCCGATAGTGACAGGCAAAAGACGATAGTAGCCAATACCCCGGTCGTGACTTTTGGAATACCCTCTATTTTCCCCCAAATTCCTGAGATACCTTCCTATCACAATAATGGCATTTGGCCTTTTGTACAGGCATTTTGGTCTTTGGCGGCAGCAAAGGCCGGAAACGAAGAGGCGTTGACCCAAAGTCTGGATGCTTTGTTTCGGGCTGCCGGTTTGTTCTTAAGCAACAAGGAAAATTTTGATGCCCAAACCGGTGACGATGCGGGAACGCTGAAAAATTCAGACAGGCAACTTTGGAGTGTGGCCGGAAACCTGGGAATGGTTTATAAAGTGTTTTTTGGTATGGAATTTAGGCCAGAGGGATTGTTTTTCAAACCCTTTGTTCCTGTAAAATACAATGGAAATAAGAGGATAGCCGGATTTACGTATCGAAATTGTAAACTGGATATTTCGCTTGAGGGATTTGGCCACGAGATAAAATCAGTGACGCTGGATGGGAGTGTTATTCCGGAAGCGTTAATTCCCGGGGATTTAGATGGGCATCATAGCCTAACGATTTGTTTAACATCAAGCTCGCCAACACAGCATCAATTTAACTTGTTGGAGAATGCTTTTTCCCCACCAACCCCAATTGTAGATTATCACGATCTCGGACTTACCTGGGATAAGCAGGAATCCGCACACTATTATCAAATTTTAAAAAACGGTACCCCAATCCAAACGACCGAGGAGTCGCATTGGGATATGCCGAATCTAGCTTCCGGTGAATATCAGGTGATAGCTGTTGGGGAAAATGGGTACTCCTCCTTTGCAAGTGAGCCAATTCTTGTTACCTCCCCCTCATTAATTGAAGTTGATTTGTCTTTGTTTAGTGATATTGTGGAGATTATTTATCAGGGCTATACCGGAAAAGGGTATATAAATTTTAAAGAAAATGTTGAAGTGAAATTTAACATTGAAACTCCAGAGCCGGGGAAATACGCCCTATACGTCCGATACAGCAATGGTAATGGGCCTATCAATACAGACAATAAATGCGCATTGAGGACTTTGCATCAGGACGGTAAGATAATTGGAACGCTTGTTTTCCCCCAGAGGGGCTTAGGAAACTGGGAAGATTGGGGAAATAGTAATGGGCTAAAAATAGACGTTGATGAAGGCATCAATTCGTTTACCATTTCCTTTGAACCCCATAACCAAAATATGGACGGAGAGGTAAATGAGGCGTTGCTGGACAGTGTGTATTTGGTGAAAATCAGGTAATTATGAGACCAGGGTTATCTCTTTTTTGAATTAGCTTGGGGTCATCCCGGAGTGTCTTTTGAAAACAGTATCAAAGGCGGTTTTGGAGCTGAAGCCTCCCTCAAAGGCTATACCTACCATTGAAAGGTGACTAAGGTTGTCATCCATCATCAATTTTTTTAGCCTCGGTAACCATTGACCCGCTCGAAGAAATTTTTGTCTAGGCAAGTATTGATAGCCTGTGAAACTACATAAGGCTTTTCTTCAATTTTATCAGCAACTTCTTTGACTGATAGGCCTTCCTCTCGAAATATTTTTTCCGTCTCCATCAAATGATGTATTTTTTTAGCGACAAGTTTTAATTGCTCTGTTTCTTCCTCGGAAATGGGTCTGTTGTCCATTTGTGGTGATCGGGGAGATTTCTCAATTAGTAAATCTGAGGTGACAATTTGCCTTTTATTGTAATCAAATATATAAATACTGTGAAAGCAAAAATACTTATCATACTTGCTGTAGCCCCGTCAACAAATGAATATCGGCCTGCTACCACGCTTAAAATAAAATCAAAACTCATTATAAATAAAAATCCAAAAAATAATTGATTAACCCATTTTAGGCTAATTTTTTGGGTACTTGACATACTTTGTAAAACTTTGAATTTATACTGCCGGAATTGATTATAAATGAAAGGGAAATACAATGTGAAAATTAATAAAAACCAGATCTGACCAAATATGCTTAAGTCCCAGGAATCGGCTTGTCCATTGAGCCTCTGTTGAATAGTAAAATAGGCCACTAGGGTATCAAGAGGAATTAAAGTAAGAATAATAAGTATTTCTTCTGGACTATCTTTTGATGTAGACTCTGAATATAAAATCTGAACACCATTATTGAGATCATAGGGGTTAGAAAGGCTGCATTCTGTGAGAAAAACCTTTTCTGATCCTACTACCTTATGGCCCTACAGGAAGAGAAAGCCCATTCGCCGTTCATATAAAAACAAATAAAATTTCTTTTCTACGAATTTTATTGATTTATATTTAACCGATATAAATCTGCATATTTTACATGTCATATGGATCAGAGTCTTCATTTAAAGGTGAAAAAATAAGTTATAGTTATCATATTTGGCTTACAATAATAAAATCATAATGATTTTATTTCCCTTTTCAAATACTTATAATCGCAAAAAATACATTCACCGTTTTGATGCGCCTATTAGGGATCGAAGGTCTTACAATACAATTTTCGATGTCCCGAAATTTTCATCTAATGATTTCATAAATCCTTGACCTCCAGTTTCGCTCATAATAAGGAAAAAACCTGAGTCATAAAATAACAGTTCGCTTACCTAACCTAAACAATTCCAACCATTAACTAAACAGTATGAAAATCAATCTACAGAAGTTTTTTCTTGCGGCTTTACCGCTACTCCTTCTCCTGCATCTGCAGGCAGTAGCACAGGACAGGGTAATTAGCGGAACCGTAAGCTCTCCACAGGGAGAAGGATTGCCGGGAGTAAGTATCTTGGCAAAAGGCACCAATATAGGTACTGTATCTGATCTTGACGGAAACTATTCTATTTCGGTGCCCGGGGCCAATGCCACCTTGATATTCTCTTACATCGGGTATGAGACCAGAGAATTGGAAACAAATAATAGAACCACGGTTGACCTGGTACTTGCGGAAGATTCGCAAAATTTGCAAGAAGTAGTAGTTATCGGCTACACCACCAAACAGGTCACCGAACTTTCCAGCTCGGTAAATGTTGTGTCCGGTGAAAAGTTAAGGGATGTTACTTCCAACAATGTGGCGGACTTGCTACAGGGAAAGGCTCCTGGGGTGATCGTTTCCAGACCCTCAGGCAATCCCAATGCAGCCCCCAATGTAGTAATCAGGGGATCCAGCTCGATCACCGCGGGGTCCGCACCATTGTATGTGGTGGACGGGATAATTGGCGGCACTGCAAACCCCAATGATGTTGAGTCTGTAACTGTGCTGAAAGATGCCGCAGCCACAGGCCTGTATGGTTCCAGAGCGGCAAATGGGGTCATCATCATGACAACAAAATCCGGGAAAGCAGGCGAAACAAAAGTAAGCATGAATCTTTCATCAGGATTTAACACGGCGACGATGGGTAATTTTGATGTATTTGATTCGCAGCAATTGTACGACTACCAACGTACGTTCTGGGATCCCGCTACTTGGGATAGGGATAGACCTTCCAGCCTGCTTCAACAGAACACAGATTGGTTGGGATTAGCTTTTAGGACTGCCTATACCCAAAACCATTCAATGTCCATTTCTGGCGGCTCGGAAAAGACACAAGTCTATTTCTCTGGCAATTTTTTCAACGAAGAAGGAACAATCCACCATAGCGGCAACAAAGTATATAACTTCAGGACCAACATTTCCCATAAGCTAAACGAAAAACTGAAGTTGACACTGCGACTAAACGGAAGGTTTAGAAACACCGAAGATGAGGCTTCTGGTAATTACGGCGCTTTGGTGTTGGGAACCAGAAATATGCCCTGGGATAATCCTTACAATGCTGATGGCACCATTAGAATGGGAACTGAAGAGGGATGGATTGGCCGTGAAAATGACAATTTCCTTCATGGATGGCAGTACAATTTTGATAGGTCCAGAGAGGCAGCACTTAGTGGGGATGTGGTGTTGGATTATTTTATTACAGATAACCTATCCTTCTCGACCAACAATAGAGTCAGCTACAGCAACGGGAAGAGGGAGCTGTATTATGATGTGCGCTCGAAAGCAGGAAGAGGTCTTGGAACGCTAAACAATGACTTCATGTACAATACTATGCTTATCACTTCAAATAGGCTGCATTATGACAAAAGCTTCGACAACCATAATTTCAGTGCAATAGCGGTAGCGGAAGCGGAAAAAAATCTAACGGACAATAATAGCATGTTGGGTCAGGGAATTCCGGCTGGATTACACGTAATGAATACAGCCTCCCAGATATTGCGATCTACCACGGGATCAGGTCCTGGATTTGCCACAGAGCATGCTTTTACAAAGGGATTGGTTCAGGTGGATTATAATTATGACCAGCGTTATTTTGTCGTAGCGTCATTTATCAATGAATCCTCTTCCAGATTTGGATCCAATAACCGATCTGCAAATTTCTATACATTGGGAACCTCTTGGATACTGAGTAATGAAGAATTTATGCAGCACAACAGCCAATTTGACCTCCTAAAAGTCAGAGCTAGTTTTGGATCTACGGGAAATGCACAGATTGGCGATTACCAGACTAGGGGATTGTATGGATTTTCATCACAGTATAATGGGTTCCCGGCATCTGTCCCGACACAGCTTGCCAATGATAACCTGACCTGGGAAAAGGCCAATACCGTCAATCTCGGACTTGATGTTGGTATGTTCAAAAGGGTCTTCTTAAATGTAGATGTTTATGACAAGACAACAGATGCGTTGTTGTTGAATGTGCAAAAGCCCTATACAAGCGGATTCACCTCGGTCATTGAAAATGTGGGTTCTGTACGGAACAGGGGCTTAGAAATTAATTTGACCACAGACAACTTAAATGGGGAATTCAAATGGGAAACCAATTTTAACATTGCCTTTAACCGCAACGAGGTTCTTCTCCTCGATGAGGGAAAAGATATCGTGACCGGTTCTAGAATTATAAGAGTGGGTGAAGATATGAACAGTTGGTATATGAGAAAATGGGCCGGTGTAGATCCGGATAATGGAGACCCTCTTTGGGAAGTAGTGAATACTGGGGCAGACGGCGAAAGAGTAGTGTCTACTACCAACCAACTAAACAATGCCACGTTACAGATTGTAGGTACCTTTACTCCTAATTTTACAGGCGGTTTTAGCAACACCTTTTCTTATAAGGCCTTTTCACTTAATACCTTTTTCAATTTCGTGAGTGGTAATCAAGTCTACAATGCATCAAGAGTAACTTTCGATTCTGATGGGGCTTATGAAACGGCCAATAATATGGTCCCCATGTCGGATTGGAGTAGATGGCAGCAGCCTGGCGATATAGCCACCCATCCAAGAGCAGTATTTGGAGGGAATCTCAACTCAAACAGGGAATCTTCCCGATACCTGGAAGATGGAAGCTATATAAGGCTTAGAAACGTAAGGCTTTCCTACAGATTACCCCAGTCGCTGTTAAGCAGAATTAGTATTTCGAATAGTAATGTTTTTCTAAGTGGAGATAATCTTTGGACGGGAACGAGATTTTCAGGAATGGATCCTGAAACCAGCCTGGGCCCGGGGGGAGGAATCTCTTCCGGTAGGTACCCCATAAGTAGAAGAATACTATTCGGTATAAATCTGTCCTTGTAATACAAACATTAATTATTCAAAATGAAAACGACACTAGCAAAATATATCATTACAGGAGTGATTTCATCTGTATTAATTTCCTGTAATTTGGATTTAGAACCCTATGACAGCAAGACTCAGGAAGCCGCATTGTCCACGGCGGAAGACTTGCAAACAGCCACCTACGGAGCATATGCGGGACTAGTAGATCCGGCCTATACCCGCATCCAGCATTTCTTGGGGGAGTATCCGGGGGACAATGTAGCCCTTAGCGGCACAACGACGGATGCACTGTTCAACATCTACAATTACACGGACTTTCCCGGAAATATCCATACGGATGGATTTTGGCGTCAGGGCTATAAAATAATCTTTTCTTCCAATCAGATTATAGAAAATATAGAGGACGGACAGTCGGCCACTTTGGACCAACTAAAGGGAGAAAATCTTTATTTAAGGGCCATGGTTCATTTTGATTTGGTGAGATTTTTTGGCAGACCTTATTCCCAAGGGGATGGTAACAATCCCGGTGTAGTGATTAAAGCGGACACAGAAGATGGATTTCCTGCGAGAAGTACAGTGAGGGAGGTATATGATTTTATGATTTCCGATTTGGAATATGCTGCCAATTTGATGACAATTGATAAATCTGCGGCTTTTGCGTCTAGGGAAGTAGCCCATGCACTTTTGTCCCGGCTTTATCTATTTAAAGGCGACTATGCAAATGCAATACAAAACGCTAATAAGGTGCTGTCTTCAAACAAATATCAACTGTTGGCAAATGAAGCCTATAAGAGTTATTTTACAATTGTGCCGGAAAACAATCAGGAAACTATTTTCGCAATCCGGCATACTCAGGCGGACGATCGGCTTAGGGCTGCTATTGGTTCCATGTATTACAACGACCCAATAACCCAATCTACTGGCTGGGGTGAAGTTTTTGCCTCTTTGGACTTGGTTAATTTACTCAACAAATACCCAGAAGATGCTAGACACAGCTTCATTGAACTTCAGTTGGAGGAAAACGGTGACACGCTGAAGCGGGGAAACGTCCCAAGATTTTTTGTAAATAAATACAACTGGCAGGAAGGAATCGCCAATCTTAGCTCTCCTGTATTTATGCGATTAGCAGAAATTTATCTAAATCGTGCGGAGGCGAATGCCAAGTCAGGCAATCTGCAAGAAGCACTCGACGACGTGAATATATTGCGAACTCGTGCGGGCATTACTGGAGATGGTCTCTATTCCCTAGAAGATCTTAAGGGACATGATACCGTATTGGATGTGGTGCTAGAAGAAAGAAGAATGGAATTGGCCTTTGAAGGGCACCGGGCAGGAGATCTTTTCAGAAACAACCTTCCTCTAGTGAGGGCTTATCCAGGATTCCACAGTGCGGATCGTTTCAACCAAACCATTCAACCGGACCATCCCCGTGTAGTGTTCCTGATACCGGAAAGGGAAATTATTGTGAATCCAAGCCTGAATCAAAATCCTTAAATTTTTGGGTCCTTTGGCTGGTTAACCTCGACCAGCCAAATGATCCGAACTTAAGTAATAGAATGCCCAACTAGTTACTGGATAGAAAAAATCATCATGAAATATAAATTACAATTCTTCTATTGTATAGCAATTGTTTTTTTGGCCCAAAACTGTACGGAAAGGGGAAAGGGAAGCTCGGAATACCAAGATAATGGTGCACCTTACTATTCGCTGAAAGATTTTGAAACCGTCAAAAAATTTGATACCCATATTCATTTTAATTATGTGGATACTTGCTTTATTCAGCAAGCAGAGGCTGATGGGTTTTATTTGGTAAACATCACCGATGATAGGCCTTTTGGATTACCATTAAAAGAGCAGAAGATTATTGCGGAACAAATAGAAGAGTCGTTTTCATCACGGATCACTTATGCAACCACATTTTCCACCCAAAACTGGGAAGAAGAGCAATGGGTGGATGGCGCTATTGCTGAGTTGGATTCCGCCTTCTCCAAAGGAGCCAAGGCTGTTAAGGTGTGGAAAAACATTGGTATGGAACTCAAAGACAGGGATGGGAAATTTGTCATGGTCGACCATCCCAAATTGGATCGGATATGGCAATACCTGGCCGAAAAAAATATTCCCGTGATAGGACATAACGGGGAGCCTAAAGACTGTTGGTTGCCCTTGGAGGAAATGACAATCAACGGCACGAGAAATTATTACAGTAACCACCCGGAATACCATATGTACCTTCATCCGGAGTATCCTTCCTATGAGGATCAAATTCAGGCAAGGGATAATGTGCTGGAGAGAAACCCCGATTTAACATTTATAGGTGCCCATCTGGGCAGTCTTGAATGGAGTTTGGATGAACTATCCAAACGGTTGGATAAATATCCCAACATGGCAGTGGATCTCTCCCGTATGTCCAATCTTCAGAACCATGCGATGATGGATAGCCAAAAAACTTATGAATTCTTCCTCAAATACCAAGATCGTCTCCTCTATGGATCAGATAAAATTGTGGGAGAACCAAAAAACCCTTCGGAGATGAAAAAGAATCTCCACAATAGTTGGCTGAGTGATTGGAAGTTTTTGGCGACCGATGACACGATGACTTCGTCAGGATTTGAGGGTGAGTTTAAGGGGTTGAAATTACCTAAAGAAGTGATCGATAAAATTTATTTCAAAAACGCAAAAAAATGGATTTTGGGCCTTGATCCTGAAGCAACTATTTAGGAGGCTGTTTTGGATGAGCATTTTAGCCTGTTTTTATAAGCATTTACCTATTTGGAGGGCTTAGCCAAGCCCTGATACGCAGGTCCTTCCAACACGTCTCCATCTATAGAAAAGCGGCTACCATGGCAGGGACAGTCCCAGCTTGTTTCCACCTCGTTCCAGTGTACGATGCAGCCCATATGGGGACAGATGGAGGAAACCAGGTGCAAGGTTCCCATTTCGTCCCGGTGAGCTGCCACTTTTTCTCCATCCACGGTCACCAATTTGCTTTCCCCATTTTTGAGTTGGCTTAATTCCGTATCTCTATCATAAAAAATATAGTCCTTTAGCAACTCCTTACCGACATGAAGGTTTTCCTTTATAAACGTTTTTGCCGACGCCACAGGAGTAAGTCTCTTGGGATCATATAGTTGTTCCCACCTATTTTTTTTACCCTGAATCAAATCGCCTATAATTAAGCCTGCGGTGGTCCCATACACCAAACCATCAGCAGCAAAGCCCGTTGCAATATAAATATTATTGTCACCTACACTTCTACCGATGTAGGGCAAGTGATCTGCTGGCCTGTAATTCTGAGCCGCCCAGATATGGTCAATTCGTTCTACGTCAAACCGTGAGTGAACATATTCCTCCAGTGACTGGTAACTGGTTTTCATCTGATCGCTTTTGCCTACCGTATAGGACCGGCTTAAGACTATCAGAAAATCCCCCTCGCTCGACTGATACGGGCGGATTGAATATTGCCCGGAGGGAGTGGCATGCCAATAAATTGCGGGAGGAGGCAAGGGCCCCTTCAATCGAACAGCTAAAGCGAATTCACGCTTAGATTCCATGGAAGCCTGAACGATGTAAATTCCCTTTGGAGTATGTGTAGCCATTACGACTTTTTTTGCCCGCACCGTACCTTGGTCCGTTAGCAACACGCAGGGGTCGCTGTCTGAAATATCGAGAACAGGTGAATTTTCAAAAATCTGGCAATGTCTGGATGATATGTTTGCGGCAAGTTCACGGGTGTAAACCAACGGATCGAACTGCGCCTGCCCGGGGATGGTAATTATGTCTGTAACTGAAAGCGGAAAGCCTGCGGGCACCCGGGATGTGACCTCAAGTCCAGCCTCTACTGCCGCCCTATGTTCCTTTAATATTTCTCCTCTTCCATTTTCCTCCACAGGGGTGGTGAACAAATGCCATGGAACACGATGGAAATCGCACTCAATGCCGAATTCATCGACACGGTCCTCAATAAAATTAATCGCCGCAACCCGTGAGGCTACAACTTCTTTTAGCGTTTCGCTTCCATGTTTTTCATCCAAGGAAAATAATCTCGGGTCCACCGGAGCATAAAGGTTTCCGGTTGAGAAACCGGTGGTCCCCTTCCCCACTTCACCCGCTTCCAAAACTATCACCTGCAATCCGGCCTTTGATAAAACATAAGCGGCACTGATTCCAGTGATTCCTCCTCCTACGATTGCTACATCGGCCTCCAGATCACCTTTTAAATCATTGAAAATAGGTTTTTGTGAGTCCTGTCCCCAAACCGTTCCTAGATTTTTTTTGGATGTTGTCATATCACTGTTAAAATAAGGCCGGGCGGATC
Organism: Lunatimonas sp.; assembly: GCA_035460985.1. Classification (GTDB taxonomy): domain Bacteria; phylum Bacteroidota; class Bacteroidia; order Cytophagales; family Cyclobacteriaceae; genus Lunatibacter. Next base: position 3,408 of record DATHWC010000211.1, on the reverse strand, counting down.
TGCTTTTCTGTGAATAATCCTGCAAATACCGACACCATCCCAAATATTACATGCGGCCACATCACTCTGGCAGAAAAACCGAAAATCCAAGGTGATGTTAAAAGTACCAATCCAATGATTATATCAAAATGGAGGTGCATTGGTAAGGATACTGCGGGTAGTAAGCCATACTCAAAATCAGTCATCAAACTAATTATTATAATTAATGCTCCTGTTATTGATGGAAGGCTCATTGCCGCTCCGTGGTTGGCGAACCCAAGTACCCATGGACTAGCAATAAATAAAATTCCTGACATGTAGTCTATTACAGCGTGTGTTCTAGAATCTATAAATCTCATAATATTTGTTATATTTTGTAAGTTGGTTATTAAGGTCAGTTTGATGAATCTCTCTCCTTCAAAATTTGACTATTGGGAAGATTTGGCTGGATTGCAGAATCCCATTATTATGCCAATTTATTTCACATGTTGGGTTTGGAGAATTTCTGTTTTTTTTACCTGTTGGGGAAAACTAGAGAAAAAAATCGAGTAGTGTTTCTGGACAATTTAAAATAACCCCTTGTTCATTTATTGAAAATAAAAAATATTTTCCGTTGATTTATTTAAATATTTCATAGACACATATTAGACAGCTTAAATATGGAAAGCCGATATGCTTAATACTTTTAAATTCAATTCGTGGGAAATTGTTTCCCCTCTACTGTGCAAATTTGAGGATTTGAGAAACAGCGCTCGGTATTAGAAGATAGATGTATAGGGTTTGTCCAGCTACTGATAATGATTTTCTTCGGACTTTAATCTTTCAATATATCCCAGTTTTAATCAAACACATCTAAACAAAAAGTTCAATTCGACATCTAAAGTTGTTAGTGACCGAAGGTTTTTCCAAAAGCTATTGGATTGACAGTCCTATTTTTACCTCTTCATAGTAAGGAAATTCAACATCAGTCTCTATATACCAAGATCGAAATAACTCCTTAAAAGACAAAGAATTTTGTACAATTATAAAACTGGATGGTTCGAAAGCCGAAATGTCCTCAAAGTTAGAATTAATGGCAATAAGCTCATTGGGCATCTCATGAATTTTGAATGCGCACATTTCTCCCCGTATGTTCCATACGGTAGAAGTAGCAACATCATTCGTCCTCATCAGCCAGGTTGCTTCCCAGTAGGACCCATCATGCTTATTATCTGTATATGAAACGGGGGGGAACTTGAATCTGAATACTGCCGAAAAAAACTTAGATGATACCTTGTCCCCGGATCAATATCTCGCAGGTTCACTTCACCGTTTTGTATCTGACTGAATTTTACAACCTTTCCGTTCAAATCATGTACAATCACCCAGGAAGAAATGGTGTTTTCAAGCAAAAATTTGGAAAAAGAAATTTTTATAGTAGAATTTGCATTCTCCTCTGGAATACAGCCTGAAAAATAAAAGGTCAGACTAATAAAAAGAACATGCTTTACTTTCATAAAATATCGGAAGTAGGGATATAAAAATATTTTAAATAAACAAATAATCCATCTTCAGTCAATAATTATTTTTATGACCAGACATATTACCCCATTTTGTGGCACATTTTACACCCTTATCCCAAGTTATCAATCTTTTAATGCTTTAGATATATCTTGAAATACTACATGTTCAATTTAGGGACAATGGAAGTCTATTTTCAATATGGAATCAAAATTGTATAGTAATTCTTCGCGGAAATACTTCCGCTATATCTTTTAAAATAATTAATTTATGAGCACCTCCAAATCAATGACCACCTATTCCCAAGTGTTGAACTTGCTTCCTGAAAGAGGCTACGGAAAAGAATTGAAGATCAACCGTGCTGGTGCGAATTTTGACGGTTCAGACACCCTCTATAAACCGGAACAATTAAAGATCGTAAAGGTATATCGTTTTGAAGGCGAATCCGACCCATCAGACATGGCTGTCATCTACCTTATCCATAGCGAAACAGACGAGAAAGGCTTTATCTTAAATGCTTACGGCACCTATTCAGATCAGGATAATCCGTATTATGACGAATTTATTAAGCGCGTGCCTATTGAGGAAATTGATGACCAAATAGAATAATGACTTAAATGGAAATGCAAGCGATCCCAAACGCATTAATAAAGCCCTCTACCTCAACATGGTCGGGGGTTTTTCTTGGCATTGGCATTATGGCAGGTATTGATGAAATTGATTTCACCAGTTGCTCGCTTGGCATCACTTCTATGATTTGTCTACTACTGAGATCGGCTTGTTATCCGACTGTCTCCTTCACGCCTCAGAGTTGATTGCCCTGGTAGCTGGATTTTTTTTATTTTAGACCTAAAGCGGAACAAAAATACTCCTTATCTCCAAATTTTACTTTATCAGCCAGATAATAATCTAAATACACCCCATGTTCCATCTTAAATAGTTTCCCAGTATTTGGTGACTGATAGAATGTAAGGTAGTTGTCCGTTCTTTTTGTCTGAGCGTTGCATATTCCTGTAAGGAGGACGAAAAAGAAAAATATTCTATTTGATTTCACATAGTCAAAAGTCTTAAAGATTTATTCGAAATATATGTGTTTCTTCTTTAAGAAAAATTACCAAATCAAGGTAATTTTTATTCCAACTGATGGTAGTTGTGCGTGTGGTTTTCTTCCAATGCTTCCCTAATTGTCGCACTGATCTTTTCGGTCTATACCCAAAGCGCCTTGAATTTTGCCATCTTTTTTGAGCAAATGGAAAATAAAAAGACCATCCATCACTTCAAGATCAAGCTCTTTTGCCTTTCGGATCAACGTATCTAAAAAAGCCCGGCCGGTTTTGTCTCCCACAAAGCAAGTCCGCCTAAATGACTGCGCCCCAAAAAAACGCTGGTCGATCTTTCCATCCTCCGTCATGTTAAAATCACATCACCAATCCTTTAACTCCTGAATCGCCTGAGGAGCATGGTTGCATACCGTCTCCACCGCCTTGGCATCGTTGATAAAATGGCCCTCACGTAACGTATCCGCAGCATGGATTTGCCATCGGTCCTCAGCGTCGAGCGCACCTAGGGACGCATTTATGCCGCCTGCAGCAAACCAGGTATGGGCATCGCCGAATTCACGCTTGGAGACTATTAAACTGGAAATTTGATTATGGTGAAGAGATAGGGCTGTCCGTATACCTGCTGCGCCGGCTCCTACGATTAATACATCCACCTCCCGCTCCTGTGAAATCTTAAGTGAAAACTTTGGCTATATGATTATCGAAATTTTACAATGACCAATAAAAGTGCAAATACTGTGCTTACTTTGCCTTGATATCCTACCTAAAACAGGTTCATTTTTTTAATAATGCCCTCATGATATTAACAGAGAAAATTCATTTTAGAAAAATTATCACCTCCTAAACTTGACATTCATTAAAATATTTT
>DATHWC010000210.1:0-4552 GCA_035460985.1 Lunatimonas sp. | reverse complement strand
TTCGAAATGTAGAACACTTTCTAATAAAAGCCGAAAAAGGGATTTACGACTCGCTGTTCGGAGGGGAGAATAAATTTACTTCCAAGGATGAACTGCTGGAAATCCTATATAGCGCCAGAAAGGGGATTATTGAGGATCATGGAGGTCTCTTTCTGGAGATTTTAGATGAGTTTATCTTAAAAATACGCCTCTTTGGATTTCATTTTGCCAGTATGGACATCCGTCAGGACAGTCGAAAGCACGATGATCTTTGGGAAAAAGTGATTTTAAAGATGGAAGGGAAAAAAGCCCATAGGGAGTTTTTGGAAGCAACAGAGGATAAGCAAGTAGAGAAAATCCTGAATTACACCAAACTGCCCAAAACGGAGGATATGGAGGATGCTTTTCACCAGGAAATGATAAAAAGCTTCCAAGTCATCAACTACATTCAGACCAATAATGGACCTATGGGATGTCACAGGTATATAATTTCCAACAACCAGTCAGTAAGGCACATGTTGGAAGTTTACCAGTTGGCGAAGATTCTGCTGGCGGATGGGGGAAAACTTGGGATAGATATTGTACCCCTGTTTGAAACGATCGACGACTTGGCAGCCGCACCGGGAATTATGAAGCAACTGTACCATAATAAGCTTTACAGGGAGCATCTCTCTAATAGAAACAATAAGCAAACCATAATGGTGGGCTTTAGTGACGGCACCAAAGACGGTGGTTACATTCGTGCCAACTGGTCAATATTGATGGCCAAGGAGGCATTGACAAAAGGAGCACGGGAAGAGGGAATTGATTTGGTGTTCTTTGACGGAAGGGGAGGTCCACCGGCACGTGGTGGTGGAAATACACATAATTTCTATGCATCCCTCGGTCCGAATGTGGAGAATAAGGAAATCCAGGTGACTATACAGGGTCAGACGATCTCTTCCAATTATGGTAAGCAGGTTTCTTGTACCTATAACCTAGAACAAATGCTAAGCGCAGGATTAGAAAATCACCTTTATCCATCCAGCGAAAATAGTCTTACGGAAAAGCAAAAAGAACTGATCGAAGAAATGGCTGGGTACAGCTATGAGGCCTATAAAGAACTTAAAAGTCACAAACAATTTGTCCCTTATTTGGAACATGTGACACCGCTCAAGTTTTTTGGTATGACCAATATCGGATCAAGACCAGTAAAACGAAGCGGGGGTGGTGGAATGAAATTTGAGGATTTACGGGCAATACCTTTTGTGGGTGCTTGGGCTCAGATGAAGCAAAATATTCCAGGTTTTTTCGGTGTGGGCAGGTCAATCGAAAAAATGGAAAAACTGGGCAAACTAGACGAGGTTAAAAAACTCTATGCTGATTCTCTCTTTTTCAGATCTCTGTTAGGCAATTCCATGCAGTCTTTGGCAAAGTCTTTCTATCCGGCAACCGCTTATTTGAAGGATGATGAAACCTTCGGAGGCTTCTGGAACGTCTTGTTTGACGAATACCAGCGCTCCCTTAAAAATATCCTGAAGGTATCCAATATGTTACATTTATTGGAAGATAATCAGGTAAGCAAAGAGTCCATTGGCATCCGGGAGAAAATCGTATTGCCACTGATTACCATTCAGCAATATGCCATTCAGGATATCCTTGAAAAGGGTCAAGAAAACGCGGATTTGCAAAAGTTGATCTTAAGAACCATGTTTGGAATCATCAATGCAGCCAGAAATGCTGCCTGATATTTGGTAAAGTTCATAAAAAAACCCTGTGATCATCTTAAAATAAGTTGGACGCAGGGTTTTTTTATTTAAATCCTAGCCTGATAGGTATACAGGTCAAAATAGCGTCCTTCTTTGGCTATCAGCTCGGAATGTTTTCCCCGCTCCACAATTCTACCTTTTTCTATTACCAAGATTTGGTCTGCTTGGCGGATTGTACTCAGTCGGTGGGCAATTACAAAGGTCGTACGTCCCCTCATTAAGACTTTTAAGCTCGCCTGTATGTACTGTTCACTTTCCGCATCCAGATTACTTGTTGCTTCATCCAATATCAGAATCTTCGGATCAGCTAAGATCGCCCGGGCTATGGCGAGTCGCTGTCTTTGTCCGCCCGAAAGCTTTACACCCCGTTCACCAATTAATGTGTCAAGCCCATCCTCAAATCTGTAAGCAAATTCATCAACGTAGGCCGCTTTTACAGCATCCTTTAGTTGATCTTCCGTGGCATTGGGCCGGGGGAAGAGAATGTTTTGTCTAATGGTGCCTTCAAACAGGAAATCATCCTGTAGGACGACACCTAATTGGCTGCGGTAACTATCTAAGCTGATCTGTTGAAGATCGTGGCCGTCTATTGTGATTTTACCTTCTCCGGGATTTAAGAAAGCGGCTACCAAACCGGATATAGTGGTCTTACCCGATCCCGAACTGCCAACCAAAGCCGTTACGGTTCCAGCCGGAGCATGGAAAGAAATTTCCTGCACCACAGGTTTTTCTGGATCATATCCAAATGAGACTTTTTCAAACCGGATGTCTCCATCAATCTGTGGAATCCGAAGCTGTCGCCTGGTAGGGTCAGCTTCAATGGGTTGGTTCATCAATTCCTCCGTACGGTCTAGTCCTGCAAACGCTTCGGTGAGTTGACTTCCGATATTGCTCATCTGCAAAATGGGCGCAATCATAAATCCCAAAAGGAGGGTAAACGCAAGAAAATCCCCAAAGGTGAGGGTTTCTTCCATAATCATATAGCCTCCAATGCCCATGATACCGGCCGATGCTAATCCAAGTAGGAGTGTAGCGGCACTTGTGACAAAACTGGTAGTGGTTAGACTGCTTTTTACATTCAAAAACAATCTCGTCACCCCCTCTTCAAAGGTAGCCACTTCCTGGGCCTCCGCATTAAAGCCCTTAATTACCCGGATACCCCCCAAGGTTTCGGTTAGTCTGCCTGTTACCTCTGCGTTTATCTTGCCCCTTTCCCGAAATATAGGCCGGATACTGCCAAAGGCCTTCAGGGAAATCAAACTAAAAATCCCTACTGGTATTAGAACAAACAGCGTCAGGGAAGGGCTTATGGTAATCAGCAAAACCAAACAGATAATAGAGGTAAGCACGCCTCCCACCATTTGCGCCAAACCTGTGCCTACCAGATTTCTTACTCCCTCCACATCAGTCATTACCCGGGACACGAGCTCTCCGGTCTTGGCGGTATCAAAAAACCGGATAGGTAGCTTTATGATATGGGCCTGTACCTGTGCACGAAGTTTGGAGATGAGGTGTTGGGCCTCTACGCTAAGGATTTGGGTGAGGGCATAGGAGGTTACCGACTGAATTACTACAGCACCGACGACGGCACCAATAAGCCATTTGAGAAGGTCAAAATTATTGGAAGGGATTACATCATCGATGAGGTATTTACTCGCCCAGGGAAGGACAAGGCCGGACAAACGACTGATCACAATAAGCACCAGACCTACTAAAAGGTGCTTTTTTCTAGGCCAAATAATTGTTTTAAATACCTTACCTATGGTAACTTTGCCGGGAAGTTTTTTTTGAGCCATGAATGGGAGAAAATTTTCCCGAAGGTAACTTTTTTTGGAGAAAGTACCTGTTTCCTAATTAATGAAAAAGCAAAACCCGTAGCACCTTCCAACCGGAAGGTGCTACGGGTTGGCCTGATTATTTTTTAGTGTCTGTTAAAAACCGGCAGCGGTATCCATTCCCCTAGGGTCTGCACCCCCCTCAAGTGTTCCATTCGGCAATTTTAGGATGGCATCTACCCGGCCAATCCCGCTGCGTTCCACAAACACGTGTCCCTTCGCCTCAAGGGTGGCTTGGAGATCTTCGTCCATGGCTCCCTCTTCGTAGGAAATTACTTCGGGTTGCCACTGACTATGAAACCGCCTGGCATTGACCGCTTCCTGCATCCCCATGTTGAATTCAATGACGTTGACGATCACTTGGAAAACGGATGTGGGTATCGTGGATCCTCCCGGCGTACCTACTACCATAAAGAGCTCCCCGCCTTTTTCCAGAATGGTTGGTGTCATGGAGCTTAGCATCCGCTTTCCAGGTTCGATTTTGTTCGCCTCGCCACCCAGCACCCCAAACATATTGGGATGCCCGGGCTTGATGGAGAAATCGTCCATTTCATTATTTAATATAAAACCGGCACCATCCACCACAACGGAGGAACCCATTCCCCCATTTAGCGTAGTCGTGCAGGCTACAGCGTTCCCCATGGCGTCAACTACTGAAAAATGGGTAGTTTCTTCGCTCATGGAAAGCATTTTCCCTTCCTGAATACTGGCAGAGGGGGTAGCCCTTTCCGGATCAAAGGTAAGGAACCTATCCTTGAGGTATTCTTTGCTTAGCAAATCTGAAACTGGTACCGGGTAGTAATCTGTATCAGCCATATAAGCAGCTCGATCCGCATATACCCGGCGTTCCATTTCGGTTTTTAGATGTATGTAAGCCGCATAATCTTCTTTCTTGTTTGATACCTGGTAATCTTCCATAGTCCCGAGCATCTGTAGGATAATCAGACCACCACTGCTTGGAGGCCCCATGGTAATAATTTTATAATCCTT
>DATHWC010000209.1:0-4230 GCA_035460985.1 Lunatimonas sp. | reverse complement strand
TTTTGATGATAAAAACGCGATAGGTTGGATTAGGGAGGGTGATGAAGACCATAGTGGCAGTGGAATGGGCGTTTTGCTTACCAATGGGTCTGAAGCTACTAAGTGGATGAAAATAGGTGAAAAATACGCGGGGAAAACGCTCTATGATTTTTTAGGCAATTCAAATGGTACCATTATAGTAAACGATGACGGCTGGGCACCATTCCGTGTTAATGGAGGTTCGGTATCGGTGTGGGTGTTTCAGGGATAAATCCGACCATCAGGTATAAAATAATTATATAGCTGCATCCAAATGAGTATTATAATAAATATGATCTATCCGAATTTATAAAAAATAAGCGGCTATCATTTTCATTATGCTAGAGTATATTCTATTTCTGCCTTTATCATGGTTCAAATATTCGTAACAAAGTTACAAAATTCATCTTCAATGGTACCTTGAAAGGTTTATGCCTATTTAATCAAATAAAGAAGGGTTAATTATACCAAGTTGATAATCAAGAAAATACAGAAATCCACTAAAACTATTTTCCTTTAAAAGTGAAAATCATATCCTCAATTATTATTCGTTTGATTCGACTATCGGGTACTTTTCCAAGTATTCTTTTGGGGGTGTATGCCATTCGGAAAGCCTACTAACATCGGTGCGGATACAGTGGTAGACAAAGTCATAAAGAAGACCGCTTACCGCTTCCGGCAACCTTCGTTTCTCTCCTTGTTCCAAAAATTCCCACTTATTCCCTGCATTTTCTTTTTCGATTTCCAATGTGGCGTAGGAAATCGGCAGCCGGGCGGACTTAACGTGTTCCAAATGATCCGGATAATTCCTGACCGCCCTCTCAGCCTTATCAAAAATGCCATTGTATGCCTTTAACAAGTCTGGGCTAAGATAAGTGTCCATTTCTTTTACAGGACCGCCAAAAATAGACAGCTTTCGGCCTGTAAAACCCTGGTTGTGGTCGTGCAAAAGATTGATATACTCCTTGATATGTCCGGCCGCCTGCCCATAATACGCAAGTAGAAAACCAGCTAGCTCCTTCTCCAGGTCTATCTCAGTGTCATTTACCAATTTTGTCAATAAATAAGCCCTTAGTTCGGCGAATTCCCCACCTGATTGGATATTACCCTGCTCAAATACGGCACTTACCCTGTTTTGTTTTAAAAATCTGAGATTGGGTTGTAACGTACGCAAGTTCGGAAAGGGGGAAAGCAGGTTCGAAAACTGGATGGTATAGTCCCAAACCAGAATATTATCCGTCAACTTTCCCCATCCCTTTAAGTCTTCGCTGAAGGCCAAGTCCCCAGTTTCCAGCGGTTCATTCCGCGTGCTCTCTATGCTACAAAGCATAATGTTTACATTTTTGGCAGGTACCAAATCCTTGGGCGGAACACGCGTATACTGGTACGCCAGGGTAGAAATGATCTTTTCGGGAAAACGCTCGGCTACTTTATTGACAAAAGTAAGCATGGACCCCATACCCAGGGCAGGATATTCGCTTCCGTGTGTTTGATACATCTTTTCTTCCGGTGCAAAGGCGGCATGTTGGGCATCCAGGGCCGCACAGTGTTCACATCGGCAGTAATTGACATTGTCATTTTGACTTACTGACCAGTATTTGGCCTCGGGATTTTTCTCAATGGCCTTTTGCAGGTTTTGGCAAACGATTTCCAACACCTCTGGGTTGGTCAGGCAAAGTTGGGACTCCGGCTGCACGTTCTTCCCATCCCATGAAGGTATCAGGCCGGAGTGTCGCTTTCCATCATAAAAACTGAAGTATTCAGGATTGGACTCCCCATACTCATTGGGGTCAAGGAGTTGGTGGAAGGTGTGTACCCAATATCCCCAGGCAGTAGGTGCGGAACCCCGTCCCCCAAAGGAATGGAGTCTATGCCAATCCATGAATTCCGGGTCATAGACATCCTCGTAATACACCTCCCTAAATGAAAACACTGGAACCTCCAGCTCATCTATTTGACCTAATTGAATGGTAGACTGCCGGGGGATATGATCCACTTTCGACGTATATTTTTTGCAGCCCAAATAATTTTCCAGAAAAGCGTAAACTCCATAAATCACCCCTTTATCCGGCCCGCCCAGGATGACCAATTTATTACCCTTGGTACCTATATAGTGTCCATCCGGCCCCAACTCTTCAAGCATAACCTCCTTCACTTCCGGCCGGTTTACCCAACCAATTAAGATCTCCATACCAGAGGGTTGGCCATCATCGTGTTTGACTGGGATAATGGCCTCTGAAATCCGGTGTAAATAATCCTGTAAAACCTTGGCCGCCTGAATCTCGTGTACCGTTGCATCTTTGGGAAGGATGATGTCATACCCGCTCTTCCCTTTCTCAATTAAAGTCAACTCCTGAGCGCACACCAGACCAAGGGAGAAAGTAGCTGCAAGCGAATAAATAATGCCGGTAATTATTACTTTTGAATGCATGGCAGAAAGGGTTATGGCTAATATATTTTTACCTTAGATGCTTATTATAAGCAATTTCCGATGCTAGTCAAAACAAATTGATTTCAGTGGTAATATGAAATGTTGAGTATCAAACGCGATAGCAGCTTTACGGTCATTGACTGATTGTTTTGTAGATTTTCCGGAAGGTCCGGTTTATGTCCACCTATAGTCCAGTTGTCGGGAAAGGAGGCTGATGAACTATGCAAAGATTTTGGGGTCCAAGGCTTCCGAAATTCTGGTTGGGAGAATTAATTCAATTGAGATATCCTCAGGTAATGACAAAATTGAAGTAAAACATATTGACAGGAAAGCACTTAAGGAAATAATTCAGGCAAAAAGAGAGCATTTACAATTTCAACCTTTGGACCTAGAAGCTATTCAAAATAGTGAGACCAGTAATGAGATAAATAAATATAGAATTAAATCTGAATCGAATTTAGGTTATAATGTATTAAAGCATTCTGGAATAGTGACTCGTCCTGAGAGATGAAAGCTGTTGCCTTCTCCACGATGGTCGATATTGCCGAGAAGGAGTTTAACATCCCCATAAGAAAAAAGTACAGTACCAAACCATCGAAGAAATGAAGTACAACTTCAAGGGCATAAGTTTAGTCGACTTGTGCTCATGGTTTGGCATGACAAGACAGGCCTACTACCAAAGCAAGCTCCGTGGCTAACAAACAGCTACAGAACAGTCGTGCCGGTGACAGAAAAAACAGGATTGGAAGAAATTGACAAAATTCTGGAGCTTATCAGTTGATTTACAGATATTTAATCTAAAATCAAAATTTTTTTTCTCCGATTGAGAAAGCATGGGCTTAATTCAATCGGTAATGGTTTAAGATTCGTTATATATACCCGAATATTAGCAATGTTGGAGCTCCTAACCAAATAATTTTTAACTCCGTAAAGTAGTAATAAATACACGAATAAAAAGAACTCTTGTTTCCATAACGTCTTCTGTCTCTTCACTGAAAAATTTTTGATAAAGAATTAGGTAATATATAGACGGAATAAATAACATAAAAATTGACTTTTGGCGAACTGTAAAAGTCTAAAACTTGCTTTCACAAGGATTAAAAGTTGAATATTTTATAAATTTATTCTTTTTTTAAGCGAACTACCTCTATCCTACTTCGAATGTGAGTGCGTGCTCTCTAGTGTGGAGAAAATATCCTCTGCAATCCTGAGACAGGTCAGAATACCATCAAGATTAGTTGCAAAATAGTTTTGTCAATTAAATATCTAAAGACTCCTTTCTGTCTTTTTTCTTCCTAAAGAAAAACCTTGTTGTTCGATAATTCTGGTTATTTCCATAACAGATTTACTGGTTAAATCACCGGTAAATCGCTTACCCTTTATATTGGCAAATGCAAGACCGAAGGTTTCTGCCATACAGGCAAAACATTCGCCTGGCCCAAAAGGCAAAATGACAGAGTTCAGGACCTGTTCCCGGCCACCTGTTCCCGGTAATGCGGCAATACCGCCTTTAATATAGGTGATGTCCTCCCTGTTGATCAGGTCTTCAGACGCATTGGGGGGTACCGATATATCCAAGACAATGGCACCTTTTTTAACATGTTTTGAATACAAAACTGCTCCTGGCTGGTTTGTCCCAAGCACAATCACATCAGCCTGAATTTCAGTTCCTAAAACATGTGTAAAGCTTAAAAAAGGAGCCAATATATTTTGTAACTCATCAAAATTTGACTCTAGAGAGCCCATATTCAATAACTTTTTGAATAGGGAAGGAATTTCAT
>DATHWC010000208.1:0-6223 GCA_035460985.1 Lunatimonas sp. | reverse complement strand
GAATAGGGATGATTTCGATAAGCAAATGGAGGAATCCTCACTTGTAAAACTTTTTTAAATCGGTAAATTTTCGTCGGGAACCGCTGCAAAAGTGCTAGAAATGACGAGAATCGAATTAGGTTCAAGCTTATAAACCCCGCCACAACTTGGTCGTCGATAGCACAGGAATACGGCTATACCGACTATCATCACCTGGAAAAAGAATTTAAGGAGTTTTTGGGAGTAACCCCTAACGAGTGGATGAATATTGAATTAAAGGCTCCAGAGCGGCAGCTCAAACTAAGATAAGACAATGTCCTTTTTCTACCCAAGCGATTATTTTTTGCTTTGTAAATTTGGTTAAGAAAATTCAGACCTTTAAATTATACAAAGATGAAACAGTTATTTATTTTATTAATCCTATTTGTGATTGACTTACCCATTGCTTTTTCACAAGACACTAGAGAAGGTGAAATTAGGCGGTTGGAGATTCTTGAGAGAGAATCGGTGTTAAAAAGTGATTCAACTAGGCTATTCGTCAAAATTTGGTCACCTAACATGGTTATCAACACGCCGGCAAATGTTGTTGGAACAGTCTAAGGAACAAAGACGCTTCTCCGGGGAGGTGGGCTAGCTTATGAGTCTTTCGAAAGGACCATTGAAAAAATAACGTTCAATGATAATGTAGCCATTGTTATGGGAGGTGAAGTGATAAAACCGAAGGGTAATCAGCCGAACGTTGGAAAGGTTGTAACAAGGCGGTTTACCCATGTTTGGTTGTATAAAAATAATACATGGAGCATCATTGGACGGCAGGCTACAATCATAAAGGTTGAATAAATTAAGTGCACAAAAGACTCTTTGACAAAAGGTGGGCTCAATACCATTAAAAACTTAGACTTAAATAACGGTTGTTGACTAATAGACAGTGGACAATCGTTGACTTAAAATGGCAGATAATATACAGACGACAATGACGGGCGAAACCGAACTGGCCACCGTGTTTATGCATTTGCGGGTTTCGGGACAGGCTCTTCGCTAAAAATGTCCCAATGGACATTTTTTACGCTCGGCCCTATCTTTCAGGGCTTGTGTAGTGGATGTTCTTCTGCGGCCGGAAAAAAATTCGGCACCCGCATTACACCTTTTGAAATATATGGTATCTTTAATATAAGATGCTCACGTTGAGCACACATAGCATCTAAGATATTATGAAAATAAATAAAACCATATTAATAATACTCCTAGTATTAGGTCAAGCCACATTACAATCTTTCGCACAAGATAAGTACTACCAAGCCGTGAAATTCACAGATGGTAAATGGCTAATAAATGATGAATTCAAATCAATAACAGTTTATAGTATTGATGGGCTTTTCAGCTTCAATCCTCCTGAAAAAATTGACACGATTGTCAGTTTATCTAATAGTTTTATTGTTCCTCCATTTGCTGAGGCTCATAATCATAATATTGGTACAGGAGTGACAGAATGGGACAAAAGTGCTATTGATAGCTATCTTAAAGCAGGTGTGTTCTATGTTAAAATACAAGGAAATTTACCAGTAAGTGAAGAATACAAAAGTGAATTGGGGATAAATAAACCAAGTTCAATAGATGTACAATTTGCGCAAGGCAACATTACTGCCCCAAATGGACATCCTATTAAATTAATCCAAAGTCTTAAAATCCGAGGCTACTACAGGGGGAAATCGATTGATTCCCTTAATAATACCCGATATTTCACCATTGACTCAGAAGAAGATATAGCGGACAAATGGCCTATCATATTAAAATATAAACCTGATTTCATAAAAATTCTTCTTGCGAATTCTAATTTGTTTGAAAAACACAGGAACGATACAACTGTATGGTATAAAGGACTAAATCCCAAATTCGTACCTAATCTGGTTGCAAGGGCACATCAGAATGGCTTCAGAATTACAGCACATATAAATAACACATTTGATTTTCGCCATGTGCTTATAAATAAGGTGGATGAAATCGCTCATATGCCACGGATGATAAGTGGAATAAAATATGTCCCAATATCAGCTGATGATGCAAAACTCGCTGCAACCAATAAGACCTACATCATAACGACCCTAGCAATCAGCTTATTTCAAGGGGGAACTATCAATGAAGTGGATTTCCCCATTGCAAAACAATTTCAAGCTGAAGACCTTATTATGTTGAAAAAACATGGTGCTTTAGTGGCCATTGGGAGCGATGATCCAACGGATACAAGTGTTAAAGAGGCCATGTATTTAAAAGACTTAAATGTCTTCGACAACCTGGAACTTCTGAGAGTTTGGACAGGGGTTACTCCCAAGACAATATTTCCAAATCGAAAAATTGGCTCAATAGAAGAAGGATACGAAGCTAATTTTATAGTCCTTGAGGGCAACCCAATTGAGAATTTTGACTTTATAACTAAAATAAATGTAAGATTTAAGCAAGGATATTTTATCAACTAAATCAATACTACCGCAAATCGAGTTGACGGTCGTGCCATAAGCTCACAGCCTGTCCCGCCGAAGTGGGAGTACGCCAAATCCCTGCCGGAGGGCTAGCTCATATTTATCTGCGGAGGGGATGACCATCCCGAAATCTTTCAGCTCGTTATCGGCAAATACTATGACTACGGTTGGGACGACACAGATCGGACCGACTACAGGCAGAGCGAAAAAAGCAGCCTGTAAGTTAGCCAACTAAATTTTCTTCGTCCTCCGATTTTGTTTTATTGGTGGGCATTTTACTGCTTAGCTGGTTTGCGGAGTGGGCTTGGTACCACTCAGGATCATTATCCTGGATAAATGCCACTGCTTCTCGTAGCCTAACATCCAATTCTTCGAAAAGCAGATCGTCTTCTGCAACGGCTTCTTCAAGAATCATTCTCCATTGATCTTGCACCTCAGGATCACCTGGGTTATCCTGAAGCTCTTTTAACTGATCAGGAAAAGTGGTGCGGGCCAATTTATACTTTAACCAGTCATAGGTTTTCTCCAAACTTCCTATCACTTTCTTGTTACCAGATTCCAAATTCAGATAATGAAGTATTATGGGTAGTTGAGTTGGTAAGGTTTTCATTTCTTTTTATTTTGATTATAGATATAAGTTAAAATTCTCAAAAGATTTTTTTAAAAAATCTTCCAAAATCAAGTTAAAGGCAAAAAATGAACCAAAAAATGGGTATTGTATTTGCTCAGTGTAATTCGACAACCGAATCAGGGTATTTTTGCAGGTAAAGGGATGCTGACTAAAATTCAAACAATCTTAAACTGGCAGGTTTTATAAACGCGATAAAGCGTTCCAATCGTCTAGTGCAATCAAACCGACGCAAAACCTGATAACGTAAAATGAGATAACCAAAAAAGCAGAAATGAATGGAAAATGATAAAGAGATGAAATCTATGGACCCGCCACATGTTTATAGCGTAGTTCCCGCCATTTTACCCCCTGACCAATTGTTTGGACCGCTGTTCCACGATGTCCAGATGAATCATGTCTTTTCAGATTCAATAATTTTTGCTGATTGTTTCCCCAAGAGGGCACCGGAAGAAATTCTAAGTTTATATGAAATTGAAAAACACAGAAAAGACTTCGATTTGAAGGATTTTGTCTCAAAATATTTTGAAATTCCCTCGCCTATAACGACGGAGTATGAAAGTGATCAGCAGTTGCCGGTTACGGAGCATATCAGCAAAGTTTGGCCGCTTTTGACCCGCTCCTCACAGACAAATTGTTCCATGTTGCCTGTGCCCAAATCGTATGTGGTTCCTGGAGCTAGGTTTAGAGGATTGTATTATTGGGACAGTTACTTCACCATGCTGGGATTACAATGCGCCGGGGAAAATGATCTGATCAGAGATATGGTTGAGAATTTCGCCCATTTGATTGATACTTACGGACATATTCCGAATGCGAACCGCAGTTACTATTTAACGCGTTCCCAGCCTCCATTTTTTGCTTTGATGATACGTCTGCTTGCCGAAATAGATGGACCAGAAATTTATGCAACCTATCTTTCCCACCTCCAAAAGGAATATAATTATTGGATGGACGGGTATTTTCGGCTCTCGGACAGGGAATCTTCTTTTCGCAGAGTGATAAAAATGCCTGATGACAGTGTTTTAAACCGTTATTGGGATGACCTCCCAGCTCCCCGGCCAGAGTCTTACGTTGAAGACGTAGAGATGGCGCATAATTCCGCTCCAACTGGTATTGAACCCGGAGATCTCTACCGGCACATCAGGGCAGCCTGTGAATCCGGATGGGACTTCACCTGCCGCTGGTTTGGGGAAGAGACTAAAATGGAAACCATTCATACCACCGAAATAGTCCCTGTAGACCTCAACTGCCTAATTTACGATTTGGAGCTAACTTTATCCGAAGCTTACGGGCATAGTTCTTTTTCGGAACCTTCCACCTATTTTATGGAAAAGGCGGAGAAGCGGAAAAGCGCAATTCTGGATAATCTTTGGAATGGTGACAGAAATTTTTTCATGGATTACGATTCAGCCTCAAATAAGTCCACCAAAATCATGTCGCTGGCGGGAATATATCCGCTCTTCGTTAATATTGCTTCGAAAGAGCAGGCCGAACATGTCCACAAGCATATTACCGATAGTTTTTTAAAAAAGGGCGGTGTCGTTTCCTCTCTCCATACGAGTGGGCAGCAATGGGATTATCCGAACGGATGGGCACCCCTGCAATACATAACCTATGTGGGACTGCGGAATTATGGATTTGATGAAACCGCAGAAGAATTGAAGCAGCGGTGGTTGGCCCTAAATGATGACGTTTTCAAAAAAACCGGAAAAATGATGGAAAAATACAATGTGGTAGATCCCGATTCACCAGCGGGTGGGGGAGAGTATCCCAACCAGGATGGTTTTGGATGGACCAACGGGATATATCTGTGGTTTCAAAGACAGATTACTATTTTTTAACCGCTCTTGAATTGTAGGATCTTCAAAAAAACGGTCATTCCTGATATTTTGGATTAGTTCATAGGTTTTGTCCTTTCCCCTTTGGATAATCACCCGTTCATCTTTATCCACTAAGTCTAGGTGTTTTTTCTGGTTTTGACGAAATTCCCTGGAACTGACAATAATCAAGATTAAGTCTATTAGATGTGTACACAAAGAGATACACGAATACCTAAAATGTATAGCTATTAAATTAGGTTCTCTCTATCTATCAGAAATATATTTTATGCCTTTATGGTAAATTATGACTTATTGCGTGGATTTTACCTTAAAACCTTCGAGGTTTAAAAAACCTCAAAGGTTATATCGGTCACCCATAAACCTAAAATACCTTGCAAAACCACCAATTCCTAAATATCTTCCAAGCCCGCTCGCTCTTCGATCACGGTGACTGAGCGAAGCCGAAGTCAGTATTTAAATCTTGTTAAAATTCACTATATTTAGTCTCACCTAAAGCCATAAAATGAAAAAGCTTTTTATTATTGCGGTTCTGTTATTGATCTTTTGCGGGCACCTGCCAGCCCAAAATCAGGATTTGAAAGTAATCACCTACAATATATGGAATGGTTTTGACTGGGGTAAGGATACCGAAAGGGAAAAAGCCATGGTTGACTGGCTGAAGGGGCAGGATGCGGATGTAATCGGCTTTCAGGAGCTCAATAGCTTTACACCGGAGAAACTCGCGCAACTGGCCAGTCAATGGGGCCATCCATATTCACTCCTTTTAAAAGAAGAAGGCTATCCCATTGGCATTACGTCCAAGACACCATTGGAACTCAAAAGCCGCATGCTGGGCGGATTCTGGCACGGGATGCTACACGCAAAAACGCGGGATATTGATTTTTTGGTGGTCCACCTGAGCCCCCACGATTGGCAATTTAGAAGAAAGGAAGCCGAAATTATTTCCACATATATAGAAAATGTACTGGCAGCAAATCAGCAGGATAGGTTTATGGTGCTAGGTGATTTCAACTCCCATTCTCCTTTTGACGCCGTATTTGACGCAAAAAATCCGGAAACTCTTAAACAGAATCAGAAAGCTGACAGCTTGAGGTTTGCGGAAAAAGGTTCGGCGGCTTATCAAACCTTGAGAGATGGTGCCTTTGACTACAGTGTTATGTCCCGGTTTTTATCCCTGCCCCTGATCGATGTAGTACAGTTACTGGCAGAAGATAACAAGAAAAAATCCTTTCCCACCCCTTTGGTAACCGGAAATATGTCCCCGGGGCAACTTGAAAAATACCAACAGCGGATTG
>DATHWC010000207.1:0-12440 GCA_035460985.1 Lunatimonas sp. | reverse complement strand
GACATTTGTTCCCAAGTAAGAAGGGATATCGTCCGTATGGTACATGGGGTGCAATCGGGACATCCCGGTGCTTCACTTGGCTGCACTGAATTTTTCGTCAGTCTATATTTTCACCAGTTGAACCACAACAGTGACTTCAATATGGACGGAACAGGAGAGGATATTTTTTTCCTATCCAACGGGCATATTTCCCCCGTGTGGTATAGTGTCTTAGCCCGCTCAGGATACTTCAACCCGGAAGAGTTGGCTACTTTTCGAAAAATAAACAGCAGACTGCAGGGTCACCCCGCTACCGAGGAGGATTTGCCCGGTATACGCATTGCCTCCGGATCGCTGGGACAAGGTCTGTCTGTGGCGATAGGAGCCGCTTTGGCCAAAAAACTAAATAAGGACAATGGCACCGTATATGTCCTGATGGGTGATGGGGAACAGCAAGAAGGACAGGTTTGGGAAGCAGCCATGGCAGCACCACATCATAAGGTGGACAATTTGATAGCTACCATCGATGTAAACCGGCAGCAGATTGATGGACCGACGGATTTAATTATGAACCTACTTGATCTAAAAGCCAAATGGGAGGCCTTTGGCTGGGAAGTGATCGAAACTAAAAATGGAAACAATATAGCCGAAGTTATTGAAGGATTGGAAAAAGCCAAGAGCTTATTGGGAAAAGGAAAGCCAGTATTAAACCTTCTGCACACTGAAATGGGATATGGAATTGATTTTATGGTAGGCACGCATAAATGGCATGGTATCGCACCTAGCGATGAACAGTTGGCTACCGCACTGGCCCAGCTTGAGGAAACCTTGGGTGATTTTTAGATTCGAAATCAGAATAAAACACACCTATTAAACGACACAAAACCATGGAAAAAACACTAGATACCAAATACACATATACCGAAAAAAAAGATACCCGCTCTGGCTTTGGAGATGGCCTTCTTGAAGTAGGAAGGACCAATCCCAATGTGGTAGGCCTTTGCGCAGACTTGATAGGTTCTCTTAAAATGGGTGCTTTTCAAAAGGAATTCCCGGACCGCTTTTTCCAGATTGGGATAGCAGAAGCTAACATGATGGGAATTGCTGCCGGTTTGACAATTGGTGGGAAAATCCCTTTTACAGGCACCTTTGCCAATTTTTCTACCGGGAGAGTCTACGATCAAATTCGGCAGTCGATAGCCTATTCAGGAAAAAACGTAAAAATCTGTGCTTCCCATGCCGGATTGACCTTGGGAGAAGACGGTGCTACGCACCAAATTTTGGAGGATCTGGGCATGATGAAAATGCTTCCCCATATGACTGTGATCAATCCTTGTGACTACAATCAGACAAAAGCGGCTACTATTGCCATTGCTAACCATGAGGGCCCGGTTTACCTCCGATTTGGAAGGCCAAGTTGGCCTATCTTTACTCCTGCAGATCAGAAATTTGAAATCGGTAAGGCTTGGAAGATGATTGAAGGCACAGATGTGTCCATTTTTGCCACCGGCCACCTGGTGTGGGAAGCAGTAGTGGCAGAAGCCATGCTGCGGGAAGAAGGTATTTCTGCGGAAGTAATTAATATCCATACGATCAAACCCCTGGATACAGAAGCTATTTTAGCATCTGTTGCTAAAACTGGATGTGCTGTTTCTGCGGAAGAACATCAGCTAAATGGTGGCTTAGGAGACAGTATCGCCCAAACCTTAAGTCGAAATCAACCTGCCCCATTAGAAATGATAGGTGTAGATGATTCCTTTGGTGAGTCCGGGACACCTACTGACTTATTGGAGAAATACGGTCTTAACGCTGAGAATATTGTCAAGGCAGTAAAAAAGGCAATCGCAAGAAAGTAATAGGAAAGTTTAAATCATACTAAAAAGCAGTAATCTAACGGTTACTGCTTTTTTTGTTGTCTCACTATTACCTAAAATCCATAAAGATTCCAGGTTTTGTTGATAATCATCTATTTGTTCAAATTTAATGAGTGAAACCTGGAAGGTTTTCTTCATTAGAATCATCTGGTTACAGGAAAGTAATGCGGAAATTAGGTATTATACTACTCTACTTTTCAAATCCGCTTCAACGGATTTTTTTATATTCATCTCTTGCATCATTCAATTCCTCCACCAATTCTTTCACATGATGTTCTTCTGTGTCAAAATTGGTAACGCAGGCCCGGAAAACCGGGATCCCGTGAATTGGATAGCTGGAAATCCAAGACTTTCCTGAACCAAGTACGTTTTGAATTATGGTGGGAACAAACGCGGGTTCCATTGCATGGATCGGGTCTGTGAAGCAGACAACCGGAAATGGACTAGTATTTTCGATACTCCAGCCTGATGCTTCCAATTCCCTCCGAAGACTATGTCCCATAGCAGTTTGGTGCCCTATAATATCTTCATACCCTTTCCAGCCAAACATCAATAAGGATAGGTACAGTTTAACTCCCAACGCACGGCGAGACCATTGGATGGAATGTGTAAAGGGATCGACTATTCCCATATCCTTGGCTTCCTTAGGCATGTAATCAGCGGAAATACGGAATGTTTTAGCCAGTATATCAGAATGACTGCAAATAAATAAGCTAGTTCCCATAGTGACCGACAGCCATTTATGCGCGTCAAAAGTTATCGAATCGGCTTCAGAAATACCAGGCAGGTAGGTCTTCAATTCAGTATGCAACACTGCCGCACCGCCATATGCCGCATCGACGTGGAACCAAAGCCCAAATTGCTTGGCTATATTCCCTATAGCGGTCAAATCATCGATGGCCCCTACTCCGGTTGTTCCGGCAGTTGCCACCACCATAAGCGGCTGCTGACCGTCCGCAAAGTCTCTTTCAAGTTGTTGTTTCAAAAGTACAGGGTCCATTTCCAGCCGATCTGTCACTGGGATAATTCTGACAGCGCCATGACCCAGGCCAGATGTCATCGCAGCCTTGTGAATAGAATGGTGGGATTCCGCAGAGCAATAGACCAAAGGCCTTTTTCCCAGCCCAAAAAGTCCGTTGGAACCATAATCAGGCACCAGGTGATTCAGAGCACAGAGTGTTGCTGTCTGATTAGCTTCCGCCCCGCCCCCCGCAAACACCCCATCAATCTTTGCTGGATCAAAACCAAATTTTTCTCCAAAAGCTTGAATAAGGTATCTTTCGACTTCATTGGCAAACGGCGAATGGCTCCATGCTGCCAATTGGGGATTAAAAACCGCCGTGATCAAATCTGATAAAATGCTTGGAAAATTGGATCTTGGATTAAACAGGCCGAAATATTTCGGATGGGGAGTATGCACAGAATATTGACTTAAACTATTGATAACCTGATTTATAGACTTTATGGGATCAAGCTTTTTTTGAAAATCAAATACTCGAACCGAATCTCTAATTGCCACTTTGTCCAAGATTGGTGTCACCCGATACTTTTGGGTATGTTCATAATAATCCAAGAGCAATTCCAAGGTTTGATCCAGGAGTGCTTTCCGGTCTGATGCCGATAAAAATGGTGCCGCCATACAATTAATTGTAATGAATAAGGTTATTTTAATGATATATGCCTACTTTAGAAGCTAAAGTTAAACCCATTCAGACTCCTTTCTAGGAAAAAAGTGATAACATTAATATTTCTTTATAAGAACCACCCCTCCCTTTTATGCACCTCTTTCAACCAACAAAAAGTTTCAGGCTCTTCTGTTTTTTATACCTCATCTCCTTCTTTACCTTACACAGTCAAGCCCAGAACCTTTCGTGGACATCCACGGATCAGGGTTATCAACTAACTGAAGCCGGGGCGCCACGGCTGTTCTACCAATCGGCTACAAAATCGCAGGATGGAAAGTACCCCCGGGCAAACTACATTCATCCCCTTTACGATGTGAACGGGGAGATTATTTCAGAAGATTTTCCTGCCGATCACCTGCACCATCGCGGCATTTTCTGGACTTGGCACCAGTTGTATGTGGAAGGGAAAAGGGTGGCGGATCCGTGGATTAGTGAGGGCATTTCCTGGAAGGTAACCCAAGTAAACCCTACAGTAATTAATGAGGAGCAGGCGCAACTTAAAGCTACTGTACAGTGGATAGTGGATGAAAAAGCGGTGGTTGAGGAATATATAATCCTTCATTACGAACGGATGGATCCGGAACTGTACAGGTTGACCGTAGACGTGACCTTAAAGCCGTTGGTTGACAATGTACAACTAGGTGGCTCCGAGGATCCCAAAGGATATGGAGGATTTTCTCCCCGAATCAAATTATCTGAGAAAGTTGGATTTTTCGATTCCAATGGGCAAGTGCTACCGCAGGAATTACCTGTTGCTGGAGGACCTTGGATGAACATTACCCAACATGGACCCGAAGATCCCGGTGTGGTTATATTAGGCGAACCGGACAAACTTCCCTCCTATCAAGGTTGGATCCTCCGAAGTAAAAACAGTATGCAAAACATGGCATTTCCCGGAAAAACGCCCATTACACTTCCCGAAAATACCCCTTATCTTTCGTTTAGAAACCAATTGTTAGTCCATCAGGGGTTGAAAGCAGCGGAGATTGATTTTTACCACAACGATTTCATAAATGAAATCGATTGAATAAAAATAACTTAACAATTCCCAGCTTGGGGGTGTTTCCAATCTAAATTCAGTTTTTTTTCCCAATATTTAAAACGAGCTAATGAATTCTAGATGGTTTTAGCTTATTTTGGCGAATTATGAACCTTACACCATGATTGATTCGACTCGCTCCTTCCAATATGAAAAGAAATTTGAAGTCCTTTCGTACCAAATAGATCCCCAGGGCCAACTACGTTGGAGTGCTTTAGGGGATCTTTTGCAGGAAATTGCGTGGAAACATGCTGACAGTAAGGATTTTGGACAAAACTTATTTGAGTGGGGTTTTCATTGGGTATTGTCGCGTATGTCAATTCACGTGCGAAAGTTGCCCGCTTGGGGAGATGTCATTACCGTAAAAACTGCGGGAAGAGGTATCAATAAGCTATTTGCGTTAAGAGAATTTTTGGTGGAGGATTCCGAGGGCAATCCACTTGCCACCGCTATGTCCGCATGGCTGCTGTTGGATAGCGGAAGTAAGCGCCCCAAGCGGCCTAACCACATATTACCTGCCGAACTATTTCCCCCACAGGCCGAATCCGAACTTCTTCCCGAAAAGATACCTTTACCATCTACTTCACACAAAGGCCAGGGTTTTCTAGTGCGACCCTCGGACTTAGATATGAATAATCACGTAAATAATGTCTCTTATATCCGCTGGGTAGAAGATTTTTGTACAAGCTGTGACGTCCCCTTTTCCGATTTGGAAATAAACTACCTGGCAGAAGCAATTCTGAACGAAACAATTAATATCTTCATGGCAAACGAAGAAGATAGCCGGATTATCCTGACCGGGTCTATCGATGGCAAACCAGTTTTTATTGCCCGGATTACACCCAAATAAATTTTCAAAACCATTCTTTAAATCAGCTGGTCTCGTTTATTTTTCCATTCGTCAGTGCCTTTGCCATCCTAATTTAATTAAAAATCATATCACTTTAGTATAAAATTTGTTACCTTCCTTGGCAAGCAAAAACTAAAACCTGACCATTTACTATATGAAAGCATCTGATTTATTTATCAAAGCCCTTGAAAATGAAGGGGTAGAATACATTTTTGGAGTACCTGGAGAGGAAAATCTCGATTTTTTGGAATCGCTAAGCAAATCAACCATCAAGCTGATTCTTACCCGCCACGAACAGGGAGCAGGTTTTATGGCGGCAACGTATGGACGACTGACCGGAAAGCCCGGGGTTTGCCTAGCTACCCTCGGTCCTGGAGCCACCAACTTGGTAACCCCAGCGGCGTACGCCCAATTGGGAGCCATGCCCATGATGATGATCACTGGCCAAAAACCAATTAAGAAAAGTAAACAGGCCCGTTTTCAAATCATTGATGTGGTGGATATGATGCGGCCTATTACTAAATATACGAAGCAAATTGTGGACAGTAATGTTATTGCTTCCCAAATCCGTGAGGCATTTCGAATGGCAACCGAAGAACGCCCCGGAGCAGTGCATTTGGAATTTCCAGAGGATGTTGCTCAGGAAGATTGCTCTGTGGAGATTTTTGACGTAGTGAATTACATCATGCCGAAACCGGACGACAAAGCCATTGATGCAGCCGTTGAAATGATTCAAGAGGCAAAGATGCCCCTTTTGCTTATCGGTGCTGGTGCCAATCGAAAAATTACTTGCCAAGCCTTAGGCCGTTTTGTAGATGAAACAGGAATTTACTTCTTCACCACTCAAATGGGCAAGGGTGTCATAGACGAACGACATCCGCAATATCTCGGAACGGCAGCCCTCTCTAGCAACGATTTTGTACATGCGGCGATAGACGCCGCTGATCTGATAATTAATGTGGGCCACGATGTTATCGAAAAGCCTCCGTTTTTTATGAAAAAAGGAGGAAAAAAAGTCATCCACGTCAATTTTGACCCGGCAGAAGTGGATCCAGTTTATTTTCCCCAATTGAATGTCGTGGGTGATATCACGCATTCCGTCAATAAATTAACCGACCAATTGGTAGTCCAATCGGATTGGGATTTTTCGTTTTACAAGAAAGTCAAGGACGAAGTCAAGGGCCATCTAAGCAAATACTTCCAAGACGAACGCTTTCCCATGCTTCCCCAGCGTCTGGTTAATTTATTGCGGGAGAAATTGGGAGATAAGGATGTGATTACGTTGGACAATGGGGTATATAAACTTTGGTTTGCGAGAAACTATACCTGCTATCATCCCAATACGCTGCTATTGGACAATGCGCTTGCATCGATGGGTGCAGGGTTACCATCTGCAATGACAGTTAATTTATTATACCCGGATAAGAAAGTAGTAGCCGTATGCGGCGACGGAGGATTTATGATGAACTCCCAAGAATTGGAGACAGCTGTCCGATTAGGGTTGAATTTAACCGTAATCATACTTAATGACGGAGCCTATGGAATGATAAAGTGGAAGCAGGAGGATATGGGCTTCAGTGATTTTGGGCTAGACTATAAAAACCCCGATTTCGTAAAATATGCTGAAAGTTATGGAGCCCATGGATATAGGGCAGAAAGTGATGCCCACTTTCAGGAGATTCTTGGGAAATCTCTTTCCAATTCCGGAGTACATGTGATTGACCTGCCTGTGGATTATTCACTAAACCATCCCATTTTAAATGTATTGTTGAAACAGAAAACTGCAGAATTATGAGTGAAACGATAAAAGTCACCTCTCCATACGATCAAAGCCTAATTAAAGAATTACCCTTAATAGACGGGGAAGCATTGGAGAAAAAAATTGATACAGCTTATAATCTCTTCACAGACACTTCTAAATGGATTCCCGCACATAAGCGAATCGCCATCCTGGAGAAGGTTAGGCAAATTATGGAAGGGAAAGTGGAGGAATTGACCAAAATCGCCGCAGGTGAAGGGGGTAAACCTTTTCGGGATTCAAAAGTGGAAGTACTCCGTGCTATTAACGGAGTGAAGATAGCTACCGAAGAAATTTCCCACCTAAAAGGTGAGCAAATTCCCATGGGGCTTACTGCGGCGTCGGTTAATCGGCTGGCCTTTACCATGCGGGAACCTATAGGTGTGGTTGCTTCTCTTTCCGCTTTTAACCATCCGCTTAATTTGATTGTACACCAGACCATCACTGCATTTGCCGCAGGTTGTCCGGTAATTGTCAAACCCGCTACCAACACCCCTCTATCCTGCCTGGCATTGATGGATATTCTTGCAGAAGCCGGGGTACCTGAAGGGTGGGTTCAGTCCGTACTTTGCAGCAACGATCTGGCGGAAAAGTTGGCAACTGATAAAAGGATAAACTATCTCTCCTTTATAGGGTCAGCTAAAGTTGGCTGGTACCTAAAATCAAAATTGGCTCCCGGTACACGTTGTGCACTTGAGCACGGCGGAGCTGCCCCTGTAATCGTTGAGAAAGATGCATCCATGGATGAGATGGTGCCTCTTTTGACTAAAGGAGGTTTTTATCACGCGGGACAGGTTTGCGTTTCTGTTCAAAAAGTATTTGTACATGATGAAATTGCACAGGAATTGGCTGATAAAATTGCAGAACAAGCTAAAAAACTGAAAGTTGGTGATCCGCTGAAGGAGGATACAGAAGTAGGCCCACTGATTCGAACCAGTGAAGTGGACAGGGTACATGAGTGGGTTCAAGAAGCCGTCGATAAAGGCGCAACCCTGCTTTGCGGTGGCAATAAAATCGGGGAAACCTGCTATGAGCCAACCGTTTTGTTTAACCCTCCCCAAGATGTCAACGTATCGAAGGAGGAAATTTTTGGTCCCGTAGTTTGTGTTTACCCATATTCCGATCGGGATGAGGCGATTAAGCAGGCCAATGCATTGGACTATCATTTTCAGGCGGCGGTTTTTACAAAGGATTTGGATATAGCACTTGACACAGTACGCAGGCTGAATGCCACTGCGGTAATGGTGAACGATCATACAGCCTTCCGGGTGGATTGGATGCCGTTTGGTGGACGGGACGCATCAGGTGAGGGAATGGGTGGTATCCCATACTCCATGCACGAGATGACAAGGGAAAAACTGATGGTGATCAAAAGTTCATTGCTACCATAATTTCCTTTTAATTAAAAATATCCGACAAATGCCTTCTTTTCCAGCTGGAAAAGAAGGCATTTTGATTTTTTAGGGTTCATCATGAAGCCGTGCCGTTGGTGCTTGTGGATCATAAGTTGCATTTTTACATTCAGGCTAAGCTTTTGCTCAACGCACTTTTGGAGCTATAGCAAAGACCACAGCGCCAAAGGCGCAAAATCACTAGCCTAGGGTGAAGCCCTAGGTATAAATTATACGACAAACCCCAAGCACCAACGGTGCGCAATCAAAACCCGGGAAAAACAACATGGCCTTGTAAAATACCGATAATCCAGGCTACAGCGGTAACTTATTTCGCACCATTGGTGCGTGTTGGATGTTGGTTGCATCTTTACCTAGCCCTTACAGGCTAGGCTATTGCTAACGCACCTTTGGCGCTATTTTAATGACCAGTTATTTATTTTGAACCATTAGTGCCTCGGGATTATTAATCGCTTTTTTTCCTAGCCCTCTCAGGCTAGGCTATTGCTCAACGCACCGTTTGTGCTTCTTTAAAGCCAGCGCAAAATCAATAGCCAAATTGGTATCGATTACTGGTACCCAATATTTTTATGTAAAAAAAAATAAATCTTGTTTGAATCAAAAATTTACTTTTACTTTGTATTTCAAAGTACTTTTATGGAAAAAGAAACCTACCTTCAGGACTTAAAGGAAATAAGAAACATCATGGACCGCTCCTCACGATTTATTTCGTTGAGCGGATTATCAGGCGTATCGGCTGGAATCATCGCACTTGCCGGCGCTGCCTTCGCTTATAGATTTTTGTACATACACGAGGACTATTTGGGGTACCGTATGGTGTTACTTACCGATGAGATAATATTCAAACTGGTAGCCCTAGGCATAATCATGTTTGTGCTAGCCATCGGTGGGGGTATCTATTTTACCCAATTAAAAGCAAAGAAAAAGCAAGCCAAACTCTGGGATAAGCCCACCAAAAAATTAATCATAAACCTACTTATCCCTTTGGGAACGGGTGGGGTCTTGTGCCTGATTTTCTTGTTGCGTGGTTACATTGGATTAGTGGCCCCGTTTACGCTCATATTTTATGGCTTGGGATTAGTTAATGCGAGCAAGTACTCCTTTGATGAGCTGAGAAGCCTGGGAATCTTGGAAGTTATTTTGGGACTGGCGGCGACTGTCTTTATCGGGTATGGTATTCTATTTTGGGCCATTGGGTTTGGTGTTTTACACATCGTTTATGGCCTTATGATGCATTATAAATATGACAGGTGAAAGATTTTCTGAAAGATTTTAACAAGGCCTTTGAAAACAAAATCCGGTTGGGTGTAATGTCTGCGTTGATGGTCAATGACTCCGTGGATTTCAACACCCTAAAGGATCTACTAAATGCCACTGACGGGAATTTGGCCAGTCATTTAAAAACCTTGGAGAAGGAAGCGTATATTGCCGTTTCCAAGAGATTTGTGGATCGTAAGCCCTTGACTACCTATACGGTGACCACCCAGGGAAAGGAAGCATTCGAAAAACATCTAAGCGCGCTGGAAAATTTATTAAAATAAAAAAATTTATCAATATACTTTGAAATACAAAGTACTTTTAAATTAAAATACATGACTATGAAAGAAGAACAAATCACATCCGTATGGGCCAAATATTCGGTCATCATCAAACTTATCCTAATCGGCATCCTTGCCCTATTTCTTCTGATTCCTGCCAGCATGATTCAGTCCATCATACATGAACGTGAAACCCTTAATGAAGAGGTAATTGATGATATCTACTCCAAATGGGCGGGCAACCAAGAGCTGCAAGGTCCCATCCTTACAATACCATTGGTGTACGAGGAAGAAGTCAACAAGGAAAAAGTACTGGTAACCAAATACTACCACATTTTACCAGAAGAGCTTAATGTTTCGGGCAATATTGAACCGGAAATCTTGGAGAGAGGCATTTACGAAGGAGTGGTATACAGGTCCTCCTTAAACATCTCAGGATCTACCCGACTGATAGAAAATATTAATAAGGAAAACCTGGTTGGAATAAAGGAAAATGCGGCGTTTTTGACCTTCGGGATTTCTGACCTGAGAGGGATCGAAGACGAGGTAAAATTCCAGTGGGACAAAACCTCCTACCCCGTTCAGCCTGGCACTTCCATTGCCCATTTGGTTGCCCAGGGATTTCAGGTACCGTTGAGGGATTTCAGCTTTGACACCACAAAAACTATCCCCTTTTCCATCCAACTTAAATTAAAAGGAAGCCACAACCTGTCATTCCTTCCCTTGGGGAAAACCACATCCGTAAATTTGCAGTCCTCATGGCAAGATCCAAAATTTGGCGGAAACTTCCTTCCAAATACCCGGGAGGTGAATGAGGAAGGATTTCAGGCACAGTGGAAAATCCTTGAGCTCAACCGAAATTTTCCGCAATCTTGGGTGCAAGGAAATCTCGCCTCTTCGTTGAAAGAAAGTGCTTTTGGCGTGGAGCTTATATCGCCCATGGATGATTATCAAAAATCCAACCGCTCCACAAAATACGCCATTATGACGATAGGATTGACTTTTCTGATGTTTTTCTTGGTGGAAATACTGGGAAAGCAAAACATCCATCCTCTTCAATATGCCATGGTGGGAGTTGCCATTTGTCTGTTCTATATCCTACTGATATCAATCTCAGAGCATACTAATTTTGATTTTGCCTATGTAATATCATCGGTAGCTATCATTACGATGATTTGCCTTTACGCTATTTCCCTTTTGAACCGATTGAAGTATGTCCTTATTCTTGGTCTTATTTTGATTGGAAGTTTTGGTTTTCTGTTTGTAACTATCAATTCGCAGGACTATGCATTGCTGTTAGGAAGCTTGGGATTATTTATCATTCTCGGCACCACCATGTACCTCACCCGAAATATCGACTGGTACAGGATTTCAGGTAGTTAGGATGATGTGGGTACGTAAAAAAAAGAACTACTAAGATCACGGAGAAGGCACTGAGGGCACGAAGAAAATATTAAAAACTTCGTGTCCTTCATTTGCCTTCATGTTTGAAGAAATGGAACGCTGATTTGACGGATTGAACGGATTTCCGCAGATATATTTACTGACGTCAATTTTTATTTCAGCAAAAAAAATCCGTATCATCCGCATTATCCGTGTCATCCGTGTTCCTTTCTTTTTCACGCAACCTACGCAGCGATGACGCGGCGGCCGCAACGGTTCATTTTAATCCTAAAGAAATGGAACGCTGATTTGACGGATTGAACGGATTTTCACGGATATTTTTATAGACGTCAATTTTTCATGCAGCAGACAAAAAATCCGCTTTATCCGAGTCATCCGCATCATCCGTGTTCCCTTCTTTTTCACGCAACCTACGCTGCGATGATGCGTCGGCCGCACCGGTTCATTTTAATCCTAAAGAAATGGAACGCTGATTTGACGGATTGAACAGATTTCCGCAGATATATTTACTGACGTCAATTTTTATTTCAGCAAAAAAATATCCGCATTATCCGTGTCATCCGTGTTCCTTTCTTTCTCACGCAACATCCGCAGCGATCATGCGGCGGCCGCAACGGTTCCTTTTAATCCTAAAGAAATGGAACGCTGATTTGACGGATAGAACGGATTTTCACGGATATTTTTATAGACGTCAATTTTTCATGCAGCAGACAAAAAATCCGCTTTATCCGCATCATCCGTGTTCCTTTCTTTTTCACGCAACCTACGCAGCGATGACGCGGCGGCCGCAACGGTTCATTTTAATCCTAAAGAAATGGAACGCTGATTTGACGGATTGAACAGATTTCCGCAGATATATTT
>DATHWC010000206.1:0-18451 GCA_035460985.1 Lunatimonas sp. | reverse complement strand
CAGGCTGTTCCCGGTCATAGAGGTAAACGCGCTCTTCTGCGATTTGCTTGTTGGTAATCAGTTTGGCCACCATCAGGCCCACAAGAGCCAATGGGATCAGGATATATAGGATCTTTTTCATCTGTTTATTTTTTGTTTTTCAAAGGTCAGATGGAATCTCGCTTTGATAATCATCCCTCCGTCTGAGATTTTCCTCATGCTCGATTTCATGTGTTTATAATTGTATTTTAGAGGTCACATGGAATCTCGCATGTTTCGTACTCAGCTCAATAGTCGATGTTTTCGTTATGCTCGATTTCATTTTAATATCAATTCAAGAGGTTTCCACTGGTTTTTTTGATGTCAAGAGTTGCTTTGAGGTATTCTACCATCGCATTGAGGTAGAGTTGCTGGGCATCTCTCAGGGCATTATCGGCCAATAAGACCTCGGTGAGACTGGCCAATCCTTCTTGCTGTTGGATTAGGATTCTTTGGTAAACTGACTCTGCCAATTGGATCTGTCGCTGGCTGGTCTGCAATTGGTTTTTGGCCACATGACTCTGCAGTAGCGCATTTTGGTGCAACATGTCCGTCTGTTGGACGATCAGTTCCCGCTGTAGTTGGTTGTTCTGAAGTTCTACTTTTTTCTGGCTGATTTTCTTATGGGTAACTGTGCCGTTAAATAGCGGCAGGTTCAGCTGGAGGCCTACAAAACTCACGGGATAAAAATTCAGAAACGATTCCGGTTCACCTGTAAAACCAAATCCGGTTCGTCCATAATTTCCATAAAGGGCAAGGCTTGGGATTCTGCTGTTCCTAATGGTGGACAATTCCTGTTGGTTGATCTGTTGTTTCTTCTCCTGTATCAATTCATCCAGCGATTTTTGCGTATTCCAAACCCCTGATTCATTTATTTCAATGGCTAGGGGAATTTCCATTTCGGTACTTAGAGGCAATCCCATGACAAATTTGAGTGCCTTCAGGACTGTCTCGTACTGATTTTCGACTTGAAGGGCTGCACTTTCGAGTTGTTGGATTTGGAGGAGCACCTTGTCCCAGTCTGTGCGCTGCGCAATGGTCTGTTCGTAAAGCAGACTGGTATTTTTTTCCAGTTTCCGGCCGTTTGTGAGGTTTTTTTGAATGAATGCCAGCTTATTTTTCAAAATCTGGGCATTATAATACAGGTTGGAAACTTCCAGGTAAACCTGCTCTTTGGTTTTACCTTCCTGCAATAAGGTCAGTTCCTGGTAGGTTTCGGAAGCTTTAATGCCGCCCATCACCTGTGCGTCATAGAGCGGCATTTTGAAGGTCAGGTTGGCACTGATGTTATGAGGCACACCAAATTGGATTTCCCTAAAAATACCTTCAGGCCCACCGAATGCGGATTGTGGCATCAATTGGAAAGGAAGTTCGGTAAAATATCGGTAATCCCCCTGAAGAAAGAGCTTCGGGAGGAGCTGCGCCCTGGCTTCCCGGTTTTTAAGCAGGGCGATTTCACCCTGGTTCCTGGCCATTTGGATATTTTTGTTTTGCACCATAGCCGTATCAAGGCATTCCTGCAAGGTCCATGTTGTTACCTGGGCCTGGGCTTGGATGCTGAACAGCGTCAGCATTACCAAGGTTAATTTTAGTATGTGAGTAATTACTAACATTTTGAGGTAAATTTTTTTAGGGTTTCATTAATGTCATCAATGCTTCGAGCATGTTTTTGCCCTGTCGGATATTATCGAATTGGAAATTGGCAATGCGCCATTTGAACATTTGCAGGCGAAAGGAACCCATGACGATATGCACAAGTTCTTCTGTGGTAATAGCCTGAGTAAACGTGCCGGATTGTTGCCCCTGCATAATCAGGGGCATCAAATACTTCATTTTGACCTGCATCAGTTGCATGATGGCCTGATTGATTTTTTCACTTTCCTCCAACAAACCATCGGAAAATACAGCTACCACGAAATGTGGATTAGCTTTGAAAAATTGAAATTGGCTTTGGAAGATAGCTGCAAATTTAACTTCAGGAGCAGCATCTGGAAGACAGATCTGTTCCAGCCTATCGTCCATATTGTTACGAAGGTACTGGAGCAGGGCAAGTATAATATCTTCTTTACTATTGAAATGCCGGTAGATAGCAGCTTCCGAAAACCCCATCTCCTTCGCCAGATTTTTAGTGGTAAGTCCACTTAAACCTGATTCCGTGAGGATTTTACCAGCTGCGCTGATTATTTCCAATTGTCTTTCAGAGATTTCCATTTTAGTAAGTTAGTATTCACTAACAAAGATAATTATTTATTTTTGGTTTCAAAATCGAAAAGTGAATTTTTTATCATTTTCTCACTGAAGGAGTTTTTGAAACTTAGTGCAAGGTTGGAAAACACAAACCTTTTTAGCTGTGTACTATTTATTCGATGCTTCTGTTTCTAGATGCTTTGATCGTGAAAATTATTTTTTTTTATAGTAAGCAAAAGCCGGTGACATCTTCGAACTAGCAGAGTTACACGAGGTCCTTGGTAACCGTGCCAAAAAATCCTGATTCAGCCCATGCCTTTCCGTAATTTTACCCGCTGGGAATGCAGGAAATAATAAGAATAAAGTTTACCTTAATGATTCATCCGTTTTAAACCCCTTTTTCCATTTGCCTATGAATCTTGCAGCAATTGACATCGGTACCAATTCCATTCATATGATCATCGTGAAGGTTACCTCCAAACAGACCTTTGAAGTACTTGTGCAGGAGAAGGAAATGGTAAAGCTCGGGGTTGGCGTATTTGCAAACAAGATGCTCAGTGAGGAGGCGTTTCAAAGAGGTGTGGAAACCATCAAACGTTACGTACAGCTAGCGGATGAATATGGGGTGGAGGATATCATTACAGCGGCCACCTCTGCCACAAGGGAGGCCAAGAACGGCCGGGAATTTTTGGACCGTCTCATTCAGGAAGTGGGACTTTCTCCCCAGTTGATCTCTGGGAAAGAAGAGTCCCGGCTGATTTTTCTGGCCGTGCGAAAGGCAATAGATTTGGGCAAGGAAAATGCACTGGTGATTGACATCGGTGGGGGAAGCACGGAAGCTGTGGTAGGTAATAAGGAGGAGGTGCTGTTTAAAAGCTCCATGAAATTAGGGGTGTTGAGACTTCTTGACCGGGTGGGTACCCAAGGGCTCCTCTCCAAATCCCAGCGTACAAACCTATTAGGTCACATCAAGGATTCGTCTCAAAAAATCATGGCAGACGCCAGGTCGGTGGGGTTTTCTAAGGTCATCGGTACCTCCGGAAGTATACGTGCCTTGGGAGAGGCTGTCATGTACCTGAACGGAAAGGAGATCATCCAATCGGTAAACGCAGAGGCTGTCCGTTTGAAGGATTTGGAGAAGATTACCGACCGCTTACTGGACATGGATGCGGGAAAGCGCAGCGAGGTGCCGGGTATCAGTGAAAGCCGTGGGGATGCCATTCACCTGGGAGGGTTGTTGCTAGTGGAGTTGCTTCACTTGGCGGGAGTAGAGGAACTTACCCTATCGGACGCTTCGCTTCGGGAAGGTCTGATTATCGATTATATCGAAAAGAACGGGCAAAAACTCCAAGATTCGGTTCCAGGAAAGAATTTGCGGGAACGTAGCAGCTTGCTGCTGGCCAAGCGATACGAGACTGATGTGGAACAGAAAAGGCAGGTCGCTCGATTGGCTTTGCAGCTATTCGATCAGCTCAAGGACTTACACGGAATGGATGCAACAGCGAGAGATCTCCTATACCAGGCCAGTTTGATTTTTGATGTTGGCACCTATGTGAACTTCAAAGATTACCACAAACACTCCAAGTACCTCATCTTGAATGGCGGGCTTCGGGGTTTTAACAATTCGGAAATCTATGTCTTGGGACATTTGGCCAGATACCACCGCAAGGCCGGCCCAAAAAAGAACCACAAGTCATTCCGGAACTTGGTCAAAGGGGATCGACGGATGGTAAAAGGATTGGCAGGGATACTTCGTATTGCGGTAGCCTTGGACAAGACAAGGAATCAGTGGGTGGAAAATGTCTATTGTCTCCCGCAAGGTGAGAAGTTGAGTATCCGGCTGTTTGGAGAAGGGAGCATGGAGCTGGAACTTTGGGAGGCACAGCGTTTTTCCGATGTGCTGGAGAAATTTCTTCACGTGCCGATTCAATTTGAAATAGGCTAAGCGTTACTGTTTTTCAGTGAATTTCGTCGTCGGAGACTATCCAGCGGGTAAGTGCGGGTATGAGCTTTTTTATAACGATTTCGAGGTATTTCAGAGCTGAGCGACGACTACACCATGACTTCAAGATGCTTGCCAGACCTATCGCGTAGCCTATGCCATGCTGAAGGAGTTTGAGGAGCATCTGCATGCGCATATCCATTTGGAAAATAAAATTTTGTTTCCGAACGCCAACGAGGAATTTGACCGATTAAGCCGGCATGCCTAAAACTGTGAATACCGCCCAACAGCCATATACTTCTGTTTTAGGGAATTTGGTGCGTACTCGGATGAGGTGGGCGGTTTTCTTGTTTTTTGGTAGCAGCGATGTTTGGGCTATTATTACGGTTTTTTCTGTCGGCTGCATGTCGGAAAGTGACTCCTTCCAGCAAGATTTTTCTGCGTTCAGTCCAGATCATTCCACCCTGTCAATTTTATGGGCGATTTCGGGGGACTCAGTTTTGATGATATTTCGGGTCACCCGCAGCATCCAAAACAAACAGACTACAGAAAGGATAAAAATCAAAATCCAACTGCTCGTCCAAAGTCCAGTCCAATCAAGCAAATAGCCAAAAAGAATTGGACATACAAAACCTCCCAATCCTCCAATTACCCCAACCATGCCGCCGACAGTACCTACTTCGTTGGGAAAATAGTCAGGGATGAAACGGTAAACTCCCGCTTTGCCAATACCCCAAACAATACCAATCAATAAAACCAAAACGGCGTAAACCCACATATTGGCTTCAAAGGAAATCTGTGTCACACCTTTTGCCAATAATTCTTTTTTGCTGACTTCCTGTCCTGAAGCAACTACGGGTTCCTGCCAGCTATATTTATGTGGAAGAAAAGAAGCAACGGTGTGCGGATCAGTCATTTTTTCTGTGGCAGCATTCTTTGATGCAAGCGAATAGCTTTTATTCCCTACTTGAATTTCTAGATCTGTCACTGCACTCACCTCACCGCCCTGTGTTGCCATTATCCCTTTCCCGGGCGTGATGATGTCCATTTTGGGTACCATCAAGAGGGCCGCTAAAATAATTGACCATCGGAAAGTACCTAACATGACTCTTCTGGCTCCCAGCTTATCACTCATCCAGCCTCCTAATACCCGAATTACACCTGATGGAAAGGAAAAAAGGGAAGCAAAGAGGCCAGCAACAACCAAACTTGCTCCATACACATTGACGAAGTAGGGTACGAGCCATTGCGCAAAAGCCACAAAACAGCCAAACACCAAGAAATAGTAAAACCCAAAGCGCCACACCCGGATGCTTTGAAGTGGTTTGAGAATCTGTCCCATCGTTCTTGTAGGGGCTCCTGTTTTTTTATTCACAGAAAAGAAAATGAAAATCAAAGCCATCAGTACCAGGACGCCAGCATAATATTGCGGCAAAAGCCTCCAATTTTCAGGTGTTAATCCATTTACGGTGAAATTATTCAAAAGGGTAGGAGCTAACAAGGTAGTCAAGGCCGCACCAGCATTGCCCGCACCAAAGATTCCCAGGGCTCTTCCTTGCCAGCTTTTTGGGAACCATACTGAAGTGTAGCCAATACCTACCGCAAATCCAGCACCCGCAAATCCGAAGAAGAAGCTTAGGACAGCATAGGCCATGAAGCTATCAGCGTAAGCAATCAGGTACATGGGAATGGCACAAAACAGCAATAGGCTGGCGAAAATCCATTTCCCCCCATATTTATCTGTGAGAATTCCCAAAGGCAAACGGAAAATTGCCCCAGTAAGAATAGGGATCCCCAATAACCACCCAATTTCCACAGGACCCCACTCAAAGATTCCATTGTCGGTCAGATAAGTGACCATGACGCCATTGAATGTCCAAACTGCAAAACATATTGTGAATGCAAGGGTATTCAGAAATAGCATTCTGTACGAAAGAGAATTGATTTGCTCTTGCATAGTAAGTGGCTTTAGGTTTTTTGCTTTTGTATTTTTATGATAATCAATGACCTTGTGACAGTCAAGCTATACTGCTTCTCTGTATTCCGGTGTGTTGACGTTTAGCAATTCCAAAGGTTTAATCCATTCCTGTGGAATGACTGTATCCGAACCAGATGGGATTGGAGCCCCTGTGAAAATTAAGCTCGTTTGACCCTTTTGAAATACATGCAAAGTACCATCACCGGAAGCAATTTCTGTCACTACTTATCAACTAAGACGCTTTATATCCTTGCCTGCTCTTAAAGTCCCCAAAAGGTCCATTTCTTCTTTGCCAAACAGGCAGTTTTTCATTTTGCCATCAGCTGGGATTCGCATAGGATTACAACTGCCACAAAAATGCTCGCTCTTGGTCGTGATAGAGGTAAAAGTACCCTCATGTCCGATAGCTTTATAATTTTTTGCTGAGTCATGGGGCACGTCTTTTAGTTTGACCAAATCTAACTCCTGCTTGACCATTTCAAGTATCTTTTGAGCGGTCAATACCTTTGAAATACCCCACAAATTACCAGCGAATGGCATAAAAAATGCGACCGTCTGTGTGAGAAATTCTCAGGTAATTACATACACGTTGAAATCGATCTTGAAGCATACTGCTTTTTATTCTTTGATTTTAGGTTTCCTTGGCTCTGGTAAATACCTCAAGAGCCAAGCTGCTGCTATAAACAATACCGAGGAACCAATAAATGTTCCCAACGCGATTTTGAAATTATCTGTCAATGCATTGTTCAATGCCGAATATAAGAACCAAATCTGAATACTGACCAATAAAATCAGCAATAAGGTGATTCCTGTCATCAGGGTATTGGTCTTATTAGGATGGGCTTCTTTTTGTGAATATCTAAAATTACTCATGATGGTTAGGCTTTATGGCTTTTGGCCTTTACAAATACTTTCCCATTTTCCAATACTACGTCCAATTGTGGCAATGGTCTTGGTGGTGGCCCCTGCGTGACGACACCGGTACGGGGATCAAAATAACCTTTGTGACAGGGGCATTCGATCAAATCCAATTCCTTTCTATAAATGACCGCACAGGCCAAATGGGTACATTTCTGTTCAAAGGCTCGCCACTCTCCATCTTCCAAGTGAATCAAGATATACGGAATAACCTTATCTCCTTCAATATCAAACTGGAGCATTTCACCCATAGGTACCTTGCCTTCTTCACAAATGAAGTGCTGTCCTTCCAACTCTTTTTCAGGGAACGCAATGCTTTTAAGAACTATCGCACCATTCCCTAAAGCTAAGGCTCCGGAAAAAAGGGTGAGGAATTTGGCAAATTCTCTTCTGGAAACATGGGTTGCTTCCTCCTTGTCTATGGGGAAATCGTTTTTCCACTTTTGTGTTCC
This sequence comes from Lunatimonas sp., assembly GCA_035460985.1. Taxonomy (GTDB): domain Bacteria; phylum Bacteroidota; class Bacteroidia; order Cytophagales; family Cyclobacteriaceae; genus Lunatibacter. Next base: position 10,956 of record DATHWC010000206.1, on the reverse strand, counting down.
ATCTGCTGTTTCTTCTTTCATAGTACTGGCTGATTAGTGCACTTTGAGGTAATTGCTGCCTTTAGGCATCATGATTTTTACTTTGGTTTTCACTTCCTGCTCCCCGAAGATAAATGTGTCTACGGGAACGCTGTCAGGTCTCTTTTTCTCGATTTCTTCCCTGGTGCCGTAAAATAAAGCTTGTGAGGGACAAACAGTAGCGCACATAGGTTTTTTGCCTGCTGAGGTGCGGTCATAGCACATGTTACATTTCATCATCAACTCGGCTTGTTCCTGTTTTTTAGGTACTCCAAAAGGACAAGCAAGTACGCAGTTGGAGCAACCTATGCAGCGGGAAGTCTCGGCAGTATGCACCACTCCAAATTCATCTTTGGAAATGGCATCTGCTGGACAGACATTGGCACAGGCAGGGTCTTCACAATGCATACATACTTGTACTGTGGTCTGTGTGGAGACTGCCCTTTCCACATAATGAATGTGGATCATGCTTTCTTGGCCGTTGGTTTCACATTCCGCACAGGCCATTTCACAGGCATGGCAGCCAATACACCGCTGCATGTCGATGAAAAATCCCATTTGCTGATCATATTTTGTACTACTAGGCATAATTGGTGAGGTTTATGGTTTTATGGTTTCATGGCTTTGATAGGCCAAGGAATCTGTGGCCGGCGCAGCCCATTTTCTCAAAGGCTCCAGTTTGCAGGCACAGACTTTAAATTCGGGAATTTTAGACACGGGATCTAGGGTTCCTATGGTCAATTGGTTGGCAGATTGGCTGCCTCCCCAGTGATATGGAAGGAAAACGGTATCGGGTCTGATGGTTTCCACGATTTGAGCTGGGAATATTGCTTCTCCTCTTCTTGTGGATACTTTGACCAGTTCTCTTTCCTTGATTCCAAACTGCTGAGCAAGACTTGGATGTATTTCCAAAAGTGGTTCAGGATACTGATCAACCAATTTTCCGATCCTGCGTGTTTGGGTGCCTGAAAGGTATTGGGATACCACCCGGCCTGTGGTCAAGACGACCGGATATTCCTTGTCTGTTGTTTCAGAGGGTTCCCTGAAGGGAACTGGATTGAAGTGGGCTTTTTGGTCAGCCGTTTTGAATTTATGATCTTCCCAAAGCCTTGGAGTTCCAGGATGGTCTTCAGAAGGACAAGGCCAGAAGACTCCCATATTTTCTTCGATTCTTTTATAGGTGATCCCGAAATAATCAGCCGTTCCCCCTTTGGAGGCGACTCTCAATTCATTGAAAATGGCTTCACTGTTTTCAAAATTGAATTTATCAGCAGCCCCTAACCTTTTAGCCAATTCCATGATGATTTCGCCATCTCTTTTTGCCTTTCCGGGAGGGGTAATGGCTTCATTGATTTTCACAACTCTTCCTTCGGCTGTTGTCACAGTGCCTTCTTCTTCTTCATGTAATGAACCGGCCATGATTACATCTGCATGGCGGGCGGTCTCGTTAAGGAAAAAGTCAATGCAGACATAATATTCCAGTTTTTCCAAAGCTTCCCTCACAAAGTTATTGTTGGGCAGGGAAACCAAGGGGTTAAAACATATGGAAATCAAGCCTTTGATCTCACCTCTATGGATAGCTTCGATGATTTCATAGGCGGATAGCCCCTTTCCGGGCATGTCTTTTTCATCTATTCCCCATACATCAGCGATGTATTTTCGGTGTTCCGGATTTGTAATGTCTCTATTTCCCGGCAACTGATCGCATTTGTGGCCATGTTCTCTACCACCCTGACCATTACCCTGTCCGGTGATGGTGCCATAGCCACAATACGGTTTGCCTATTCTTCCTGTCGCCAACACGATATTGATACAACTTACCACATTGTCTACACCTTTGGTGTGGTGCTCTATGCCTCTGGCATGTAAAAGGAAAGAAGTGTCCGTGTTTCCCCACCATTCAGCAGCCAGTTTGATTTTTTCTTTGTCTATGCCTGTGGTTGCTTCAGCCCAGTCCAGGTCGTAATCTTTGACAGCATCTATGGCCTGGTCAAATCCTGAGGTATGATTTTCAATAAAATCATGGTCAATCCAATCATTATCTACCAGTTGCTTGAGAATGGCTCCAAAAAGTGCCGAGTCAGTGCCCGGTTTTACTGGAAGGTGGAGGTCAGCAGTTCTTGCAATAGGAGTAACCCTTGGATCCACCACGATCAATTTTGCGCCATTATCTCTAGCTTCCCAGATGTAATGGGTAAGGGTCGGGAAGGTTTCTGACACATTGGCGCCGGCAATAATAATCACCTTGGCATGTTTCAGGTCTGCCCACGAGTTGGATATCCTGTCCAACCCAAAAGCTTTCTTATTCCCTGCTCCTGCACTCACCATACAAAGTCTTCCGTTGTAGTCCAAATTGGCCGTTTTCAAAGCTACCCGTGCAAATTTGCCAATCATGTAACTTTTTTCGTTGGTTAGGGATACACCGGAGAGCATGGCAAATGCGTCATTGCCGTAGGTGGATTGGATCCTTTTGATTTCACTGACAGTTCTGCCCATAGCCGTTTCCCAGTCAATAGGTTCAAAACCTTTACCTTCTACTCGTTTTAAAGGGCTTAGTATTCTGTCCGGATGGTTGTTTTGTAGATATCTTTGTACGCCTTTGGGGCAGAGTCTTCCTTCGTTAAATGGGAATTCCATCCATGGTTCAAAACCTGCAATTTGATTGTCTTTTACTTTGAGTTGGATGCCACATTGCATGCCGCAGAAGCAGCAGTGTGTTTTGACTAGGCGGTCAGGTTCATGGGATCCCTCGAAACCACCCAAAGGAGTGTAATTCTTTTTGGGACCGTATTGTTCTATTATTTTTTCAGCAGATACTGGTAATTTAGCCATGTTGTGTTAGTTCAGAATGTTGATTAGCCGAAGAATTTTCCAGAAGCTTTTCTTGCTTCAAAGTGAGCTTTTGCCAGGGCAGATCTTTTTCCTTCAGGAGACAAGTCTAGATGACTACTGCCGTCTGCCAAAGTAAAGTCAAAGCCCAATTCTTTGGTGACTTTCTTGAGATCGTTGATGTGGGTTTGGGTAGCAAATTCTTCCTTGGTATGCGGACAGACTGCCATGCCTCGTTTTTTTCCTTCGATTTTATACAGGTTGGCACCGAGTTGGGCCAATCTTTGGAAAATGTGGAAGAATTTCCCGAATGGCATCCATATTAAAAAAAGAATTACGGTAATCGCATGGGTGACGGCCATAAATTGATGTGTTCTTCCATCTAGAAAGGTGTAATCATAGCCAATGCCCAAACCTGTCACGGAAATAGCTATCAACAATACCAAAGGAAGCCAATCGCCTTCCAAGGATTGGGTTGCGATTACGCCACCGTCTTTTACCCTTCTTTTCATCATAATCACCGCTCCGACGATAACAGGGAAGGAGGTGAAGAATAATGCTTTGAAGGCCAATATTGAAATGGGACCTCCCAGTTCGAATGAGCCTACTTGGAACCCAAAGAAATTGGCATTGTAGATTTCATAGCTTCCAGGCTCTAAGGTGAAATGTATCCACCCGAAGGTCAATGGGATGGTAATAGCGAATGATAAAAGAACGCCAGTAGCCAATAGGAAGTGCCCTACCCAACGGGTTCGGCTCCTATAGGCAATAAATCTTTGGAATAGGATGTTTCTAAAAAGCAAGTAAATAGATCTGCTGCCATAGGAGATAAAATCCTTGCTGAACAAAAACTGCATGCTGCGCCTCCAATATAGCCTTGTGGGTGGTCTTTGCAACCAAACTGAATAGCGATAAGCTATTCCAAAAACAGCGAAGATGGTTCCGAATAGATAGGCTATCAGGGCAGCATCAAAATTCTGGAGGTTCCTGGATCCAATAAACACCAAAATCAATACTGCCAAGGCCGCAATGGCGGCTTTGATAAAGGCGACCCGGTTTAAGGTTTGAAATAGTTTCAGCATAGTGTGGTTTTAGGAAAAGGTTATTTTATGTTTACAAATTGCTTATCCAGCAATCTTGGTATAATGGCCAAAACTTTGTCTTGGCTCCAATATCAACTTATATCAAATATCCATTTATATCAAAGAGTCCGGTAACCGTTTGAATCTTTGGAAGTTACTTATTTCCTAAAACTTAATTTATGAAGGCCTTTCAGCCCCTTTTCTATCATAGAAATACCAATTGATCAAGGTAGCAAAGATCAGGAAGATGGCCAGAATCCAAAAGAATCCCTCTGCATGTCCGGTGCTTCCGATAAAGGCTCCAAGGGCCAAAGAGAAAATAAATGGGCCGTATGCCGCAATTGCCGCTGTCCAACCAATTACTCCGGCGGCTTGTCTAGGATTATGCTTAAATATAATAGGAAATTGTCGAAAAGTCGAGGCATTTCCGATTCCTGTGAAAAAAAACAGGGCCATCATGGTACCTACAAAGAGTGGAAACTGCTCCATCCCGGTAGGATTGACTAATCCAAAAGAAAGCATAACTATCACTCCGCTCAAAAGTCCGATACCTGTAATGGTAGTCAATACAGCTCCTCCAGTTTTATCTGCCACAAACCCAAAGAGAATTCTTGATGCCGAACCCAATAATGGTCCGTAAAAGGCATATTCCAAAGGATCCAAGCTAGGGTCAAAGCTTCCGTAGAGTACCTTCATAAGCAGTGGAAAGGCGGCTGAAAGCCCCGCAAAGGTACCAAAGGTCATAAAGTACGTGATGGTACAATACCAAGTGTGTTTGTCCTCGAAAATGTCTAGTTGCTCTTTAAATGAAGCTTTGATTGGAATACTTTTGAGGTATTTCCAACTGATGATAGCCATGATGATTAAGAATGGTGCATACCAAAAAGCTCCGCTTTGAAGATAAATTTCTTTAGAAAACATTTCTCCGGTAGCCTTATCCACGCTTTGAAAGAGTTGTGGTGCACCATATAGCGCTACTCCAATCATGACTGGGGTCATAAATTGGGCAATGCTGACACCGAAGTTGCCAATGCCGGCCTGAATCCCTAAAGCAGTTCCCTTTAATCGTGCGGGAAAAAACATATTGGTAGATGGCATAAATGAAGAGAAGTCTCCCCCTCCAAAACCTGCTGTCAAAGCGAGTACAACAAATACCCAGAAAGGAGTTCCTGGGTTCATCACTGCCAAACCTATACCGATCACAGGGATGAGTTTAAGGAGAGTTGACACCGTAATGGTATGTCTAGTGCCATAAATCGGAATCAAGAAAGTATGGATAATCCTCAATGTGCCTGCAGCCAGTCCAGGCAAAGCAGCAAGCCAGAACAATTGCTTATCTGTAAATGAAAAGCCGATTCCGGGAAGACGGGTCACAATGGCTGACATCATAAACCAGGTTCCAAAGGATATGGTCAATGCAATGGTGGTGATGGTCAGGGTTCGCCAAGCGATTTTTTTTCCGGTAGTTTCCCAAAAGTTATTGTCCTCAGGATTCCATTCTTTTAGCCAAGTAGCCATAGTTCTTCTGCTTTAATGAAAGCAAAGGTATACCAGGAAAAATGGGTAGAAGCTGACAAAAGTCATATAATGGTATGATACAAATAACCTAAAGACATTGTTTTAAAGGATAGATTTGTCTTTTAAATGCAAAGATTTAATCCATAGTGTTTGTACCCAATTTATGGAATTCAATGGATCGGAAAAAAGAAAATCAAATGTCATCAAATATATCAAGAAGCAAACTTCAGCGACAAATAATGATATTAAAGGAGGAGAAAAACGCTGTTATCCTCTCACATTTTTATCAAAATTCTCAAATTCAAGAAATTGCGGATTTTGTTGGGGATAGCTTGGAACTTTCCAGAAAAGCTATGGAAACTGACGCATCAATAATAGTGTTTGCTGGAGTTCATTTTATGGGTGAAACGGCTAAGATTTTAAACCCTGGAAAAAAAGTTCTGATACCGGACCTTTCTGCAGGTTGTTCCTTATCAGATTCCTGTACTCCTGAAGCATTTCAAAACGAGAGAGAGTTATTTCCCGATCATATTTTTGTCACCTATATCAATTGTTCTGCTGAGGTAAAGGCCATGTCTGATATCATTTGTACCTCAGCAAACGCAGAAAAAATCATCGAATCAATACCTAGAGACAAAAAAATATATTTCTCCCCGGATAAAAACCTTGGAAAATATTTGATGGCAAAATCAGGAAGAGAGATGCGCTTGTGGGAAGGTGCCTGTATTGTTCACGAGGCTTTTTCAATTGAAAAGACCGTAGAACTTATGAAGGAATATCCAGCTGCAAAAATCATTGTTCACCCAGAATCTGAAATGCCACTTTTAATATTAGCGGATTTTGTGGGCAGTACCTCTGCATTGCTTCGATATGTGCAGGAGGATGAATCAAATGAATATTTGATAGGAACTGAGGCGGGTATAATACATCAAATGTCGATGAAGGTTCCCCAGAAAACCCTAATCCCTATTCCTATTTATGAAGACAACGCTTGTTCTTGCAGTGAATGTGCTTTTATGAAAGTGAATACTTTGCAAAAACTTTATGATTGCTTATTGGACGAATCCCCGGAAATTGTTATAAGCCCTTCTATCCAGGAAGAAGCCCTCCAACCTCTTAAACGCATGTTAGAAATATCCTGATGAAAGATGAGGTGGCGGATATTGTGATCATTGGGGCAGGGATTGCTGGTTTGAGTACGGCAATGTATCTAAATCAGTATTGCCCGGAAAAAAAAGATCTTGATCCTGGATAAGGGGAATGGCTTTAACTCAAAAACTCACTTGGCTCAGGGCGGTATAGCCGCTGTATTTGATTGGACGGCTGATTCTTTTGAATTCCATGCTAAAGATACTATGGAGGCGGGACGGCACAAAAATAGACCGGAGATAGTCAATAAAGTTGTTACCTCAGCACCTAAAGCTGTAATTACAGTTGTCAAATCCATGTTGGAATCAAAGTATCATTTATGCTAAGCATTATAAAAAATTTCACCTTTGAGGCGGCCCATCGCATTTCAGATTACGATGGGCTTTGTAGTCAAATTCATGGTCATGGTTATGTGTTGCATGTGACAGTTGCAGGAAATGACCTAAAAATGGACATGTTGCTGGACTTTAAAGTGCTGAAAAAAACAGCTTGATCAAATCATTAAGATGATACCTTTTCGATCCCTTTTTTCACAAAACTCCAAAATTCCTCTGTGGATTTAGGAAAGACTTCTTTCTCTCCATTGTTTCCCCCTTTGAAATCAATTCCAACAAGGAAATATGCGAGATCAAGGCTGGAAAAGTGGGTTTTATATTCATCCCGAACATCCTCTGCTTCCCTGAAGCAAAGGTTGGGAGTATGTGTATTTTCAGGAATATAAACCAATTCCAGATTTTTCTGTATTGAATTGATCTGATCCGGAAATTCCCCTGCATGGATTTTTTGAAGTAGATTTTGAAATTCGGAAATATCAGTCATAAAGTTTTGAAGCTGTCAGGTTGGTTGGTTTCTTTTTTCCAGAAATAGATTTTTTCCACATATTTCAAAGGACGGATTTCCACTTCTTTGTAAGGATAAATCCTGTTTTTGGACAGGTTGTTGAATAAGATGGCCATTATAAATAAAATGATGATACCGGTCAGGATTGGGTTGATGACATAAAAGTAGCCCATGGATTTGATTTCATCCGAACCGATATTGGCAATCATTGCGATAGCCCCACCCGGCGGATGTAATGTCTTGGTGTATTGCATAGCCAGAATAGCCAAAGAGGCTGCCAATGCTGGGGAAAACCAAAGGAACTCTTGAATGAAAAATAGTTTATAAACAGTGACTCCAATAGCTGCTGAAATCAAGCTGCCAAAAAATAAATTCCTAGGTTGAGCAAAAGGACCGTGAGGATTACCAAATAAAATAACAGAGGTTGCCCCGAAAGCTCCGATCAAAAATAAGATGTCAGTGTCGTCATCTGTATGGAAGACGTTTTGAAGTAGGCCAATAGCACTCAATCCTAAAAAGCCTCCAAAAAAAGACCATGCATTATCCGTAGGATTGTGCCTTGTTTCTTTGTAGACAATATATCGCGCTTTTTGTAAGGACTTTTTCAGCTTTTCCTTTTTCATGGCCGCAAAAATAAGCAAATTGCCGTACGTTTCCTTACAACTCTGATTTCTAAAAATGACCAAGCACAAACCCATTAAGCGCCACCCAGCCCTGCAGGAATTAAGCAAAGACCATCATCAAGGTCTTTTGCTTTGTTTCAAAATCCGTCAGGGAATCAAATTGGAGGTAGAAGAGGAGAGGATCAAAAAGTATTGTGATTGGTTTTGGATAGAACATCTGGCACCACACTTCTCAGAGGAGGAGCAGTTTATTTTTCCCGTCTTGGGCAATGATGATGCATTGGTCCGTCGAGCACTTGAGGAACACAAACACTTGAAGACCCTTTTCCAGAAAGGACAAGTGGATTATGACCTCCTGAAGAAAATCGAAAATGACCTAGAAGCACACATCCGCTTTGAAGAACGGGTTTTGTTCAATAAGATACAGGATGTAGCTACTGAAGAAGAGCTTGAAACTATCGCCAAAAACCATGCTGGGCAACCATCCTGTGCGGTATGGGAAGATGAGTTTTGGAAATAGGATATAACCTTTGAGGTCTTTAAGACCTCGAAGGTTTCCGGAGATTGGTTATCTCTGGCAGTGTTCTGGCTGTTCGTCATTTGCAATGGCGAACCCAGATAATCAGGATTTGAAATCCTGGTCTCGATAGGTGCAGGAAACCCTCTCTTTGACCATACGCATATCTGCAACCAGTCTTGGGCACGCCGTCCCGCAGGCCGTGTATATCATGACCGCCACATGGGGTTTACTTTGCATTTCCTTTAATTCAATGGTTGCACCATCTTATGTGTTCCACACAGAAGGGAGTTGATAAATCGAAAGTTCATCCCAATAGTAAAGCAATGTCTTTTACAATGATGACTGGTTCTTTAGTATCTATTGACTTTAACCTTACCCTTCAAAATAAAACAAGCCCCCATAACCAAGCTGCCTTCCATAAAGATAAATTGTCCTTTTGGGTAAATTGGTGGTCCTGTAGCTACTGATTCAGGATTGCAATAAATGATTAAGCAGGTTGGATTATCACATAATGTACACATAGGGGTAGGGGGGAGTTTTGAGTAAAATTACAATTAATCATGGATGGGCGAAGTGAATGTTTCAAAAGCTGATTTAAATCAGGGTTTTGCCGAAAATTGAATATTTTTCTGCCTTAGATATTTTTGTTTTCAAAAGCAGTTGTATATTCGCTTAAATAAAGGATAAAAAGGTCTTTTTATATTTAATCAACTTAAACCCGATAAGTTATGCTTTCAAAATCACAAGCTCGGACTTTCTTTCTTGGAGGAACAGTAGTCACATTCCTGATATTTATTGGGCTGACTATTTATTCCATGGCGCCAAGTAACGATCAATCCAATCATCTCAACATTACCGAACAGGTAATAAAGGGTAAGCACCTATGGGAAACCAACAATTGCATGGGTTGCCACACCATCTTAGGTGAAGGTGGCTACTATGCTCCCGAGCTTACCAAAGTCATTGATAGAAAGGGAGCTCCATTAATTAAGGCTATCCTTCAATCTCCGGTAGCATGGGCACCCAATGGCCGAAAAATGGTCGCCTATGAAATGAACGACGAAGACGCAGAGGCCATGGTCGAATACTTCAAATGGATAGGGGAGATCGATCTCAATGGTTTTGACAGAATTGTTTCACCACTGGCAAAAGACAAAATAAAAGAATGATAGTATGAAATCAAGCATGACAAAAACGTCAAACAGAAAGATGATTATCAACCATGCGAGGTTCTCCCCAATCAATTCCGGGATAAGCTAAGCGACCTTAAAAACCAAATGATAAACACATGAAATATAAATCACAACAGGTAGCCTACTGGTTTTTTGCTCTATGTATGCTGCTCTTCGCTTTGCAGATCGTCTATGGATTTATAATGGGATTTGCCAGAATAGGAATGGATGGGCTTCATGATTGGATTCCATTCAATACCGCCCGTGCGGTGCATACCAATTTGTTGGTAGTCTGGTTGCTGACCGGATTTATGGGTGCAGCCTATTATATCATTCCTGAGGAAGCGCAACGGGAACTGGTCAGTGTCAAGTTGGCATACGTACAGTTGATATCCCTTGCAGTAGTTGGGGTGGCGGCAGTTACAGGTTATCACTTTAATATTTGGGAAGGAAGGAAGTTTTTGGAAATCCCCCGTGAACTGGATTATTTGGTAGTCGTTAATGTACTGCTGTTTTTGGGAATAATATTGGCGACTTTATTTAAAGGAAAAAGACAGACCACTACTGCATTGGTCATGACCATGGGGCTGGTATTTGCTGCTCTTTTGTACTTGCCCGGTATGATATGGTTTGACTCTCAGGTGACAGACTCCTTCTTCAGATGGTGGGTAGTCCATCTTTGGGTAGAGGGTGTTTGGGAATTGATCATGGGCGGTATATTGGCCTTCCTATTGATCAAGCTGACAGGTGTGGATAGAGAGGTGATCGAAAAGTGGCTGTATGTTATAGTCGGTCTGACCTTCCTTTCCGGAATACTGGGTACAGGTCACCACTATTATTATATAGGTGTCAACAAAATCTGGTTGGTTGTAGGGGGAGTGTTCTCTGCCTTAGAGCCACTTGCTTTTCTTGCTATGGCCTTGTTTGCAGTCTATATGTACCGCAAAGGTGAGAAAAATCACCCCAACAAAATTGCCCTTTTCTGGACCATCGGAGCAGCTATCGTTTCCTTTATCGGTGCTGGATTGTTGGGCTTTGCACATACGCTACCTCAGACCAATCTTTATACCCACGGAACCTTGGTAACGGCAATGCATGGTCACTATGCATTCTGGGGTGCTTATGTCATGATCGTATTGGCCATCATCAGCTACGCTATGCCGAACCTTACTGGCAGGAAACGCCATGACAAAACCAACGGACAT
>DATHWC010000205.1:0-11798 GCA_035460985.1 Lunatimonas sp. | reverse complement strand
AGCTTAACAGCATTAAAGTATAACGTAACATTTTAATGTCAACAAAATAGACTTTTGGCTTTATAATATCATGAATTCTCAATAATCATTTTAAACGTTGAAAACGAGCATGACGCAGGCGACGCACGGAGGGATGATTATAATTGCGAGATTCCATGTGGCAACTGAAAAACAATTATAAACACATGAAATCGAGCATGACGAAAACGTCACACAGTGGGATGATTATCGTAGCGAGATTCCATCTGACCATTAAAAATCAATTATAAACAGATGTAAAAGATCCTATTTATCCTGATCCCTTTGGCTCTTGTGGGCCTGATGGTAGCCAAACTGATTACCAACAAGCAAATCGCAGAAGAGCGCGTTTACCTCTATGACCGGGAACAGCCTGTCCAAGTTACCGCGCTACAGGTCTCTCAAACCAAAATTCAGCCTGAATACAGCTTCACGGGAACCTTTGAACCGAATAGAGAAAGTAAACTCAGTGCAGAAATCCAAGGCAAAGTCAACCGTGTCTTGGTAGAATCAGGTACTACTGTCAGAAGGGGCCAAGTCCTTGTTCAGCTCGACGACTCCCTGCTACAATGGCAGCTCAAAGCAGCCGAAGTTCAGGTCAAAGGATTGGAAGCCGATCTCAAACGCTTCCGAATCTTGGTGGAAAATGATGCCATTCAGGGCATTCAACTGGAAAAAACCGATTTGGCGCTGGAAACGGCCAACGTTCAGGTCAGCACACTCAAGGAACAAATCAGCAAAAGCCAAACCCGTGCTCCATTCGATGGCGTTGTGACAGCCAAGCTTACAGAGGAAGGGGATTTTGCGGCTCCCGGAAAGCCACTATTGCAGCTAACCGATATTTCTCAGGTGAAACTGGGCATTCAGGTACCGGAACAGGATCTTAAACTATTCGAATTGGGCAAAACCTATCCGGTCAGCATCCCTTCTATTCCGATAGAAACTTCCGGTAAGGTCCATATGATCGGAAGCCGTGGCAATACCGCCAATAGTTTCCCGGTCGAAATCATCGTTCCCAACCTTCCCAAACAGGAAATCAAAGCGGGCATGTACGGACACCTGACCTTAGCAACCGATACTGACATTACCGGCATATTAATCCCTTCAGCGGCAATTGTTGGCTCGGACTTGGAGCCACAGGTGTATGTAGTCAAAGATGGCAAAGCCCACATCCAAGGGATTCAAATTGAAAAAAGAATCCAGGGTCAGGTACTTGTCCGCTCAGGTCTACAAGAAAAAGATATCATCATCATTGGAGGCCTGATCAATGTATTTGAAGGTGCTTCTGTCATCACCAATCTTTAATCCGAAAGTCATGAACATTACCTCCATAGCAATCAATAGGCCTTCGCTGATCATTGTACTATTCAGTATTTTTATACTGCTTGGCTATATCGGATTCACCAACTTGTCCTACGAGTTGATGCCGGACTTTAACCAGCCTGTAGTGGTGATCAAAACGGTTTATCCAGGTGCTGAACCCGAAGAAGTGGAAAGTTCCGTTTCCCAAAAAATCGAAGATGCACTTTCCAACTTGGAAGGGGTGGATTATCTGGTCACTAAATCCCTCCCCAACGCCTCAGTGATTATTGCCAACATGAAATATGGTGTTGACTTGGATCAGGCAATGTTGGATGCACAGCGGTACATTGACAACATCCGGAAAGACCTACCCGATCAGGTTTTATCCCCTGAAATGAGCAAAGTCTCTCCCAATGATCTACCCATCATGTCGATCACTGCTACCAGTAAGCTGAGCAGTACGGCTTTTTATCAAAACTTGATAGACGAATACCTACCGCAAATCCAACAAATCAAAGGAGTAGCTGAAATCACCGTTTTGGGAGGAGAACAGCGGGAAGTACAGGTCAAAGTAGATCAGGAAAAACTGCGTCAGTACAAAGTATCCCTCAGCCAAGTAGTAGATGCCATCAACCGTTCAGGTTTGGACATCCCGGCAGGTTTGGTCCAAACGGACAAAGAACAGAGTGCCGTTAGGCTGACTGGGAAATTTAGAACCCTGGACGACATCCAACAAGTACAGGTTGCCATGCCAATTCCAGGAAGCCCTGTTTATGTACGTGATTTGGCCATTGTAAAAGACGGCATCAAAGAGATTACTTCTGTCAGCAGATACAACGGTCAGGAAGGCATCGGCCTAATGCTCAAAAAGCAGGGTGATGCTAACGCGGTAGACGTCTCTCGCACTGTCCGGGAAAAATTGTCGCAACTCGAAAATCTACATGCTGCTGACGGAGTAAATTTCATTATCGCCGATGACAGCACAGACAATACCATCGCCGCGGTCAACTCAGTGGTTTTTGACCTGATCTTGGCGGTTATTCTTGTTTCGCTAGTGATGTTACTGTTTTTGAGAAGTTTTAGAAACTCCCTTATCGTCTTGGTTGCTATTCCAACTTCTTTGGTCACAGCATTTGCAATGATGTGGATCCTAGGATATACCCTCAATTTGATGACCTTGCTGGCCATGTCTTTGATCATCGGTATATTGGTGGATGACGCTACGGTGGTCTTGGAAAATATCCAAAGACACTTGGACATGGGCAAAGGAAAACGATCAGCAGCCATGGAAGGAAGAATGGAAATTGGTTTTTCGGCTCTTTCCATCACCTTGGTCGATGTGGTGGTCTTTTTGCCAATCTTATTTCTACAAGTCTTTGTGGCCGACATGTTGAAGCAATTCTCTGTAGTCGTCATTACCTCCACCATGACAAGTTTGTTGGTCGGCTTTACGCTTACTCCCTGGATGGCTTCGCGGATTGGCAAGTCAGAAGACCTACGGCCAACTAATGCCTTTAACCGGTTTTTGATTTGGTTTGAAGGACAACTGGACCGATTCATTGCTTGGTATGGAAGACAATTGGCCTGGGTGCTGGATCATAAACTGGCTTTTGCCGGAATCGTTCTCGCCCTATTTGCCATGACGGGTCTTATTTTAAAACAGGGAATTATCGGCAAAGAGCTGATAGCTACCGGAGATCAGGGGAAATTCAGGATGTATCTGGAATATGACAAGTCTACCAGCATCAAGGAAAACAACATCCGTACCTTGGAGGTAGAACAATTTCTGCTTCAGCAGCCTAATGTAGCCACCGTATTCAGCAATGTGGGCGGTCCTTCGACCGGCATCGGAAGCTTGGGGGTAGGCTCAGCTTATAAGTCAGAATTGACTGTGCAGTTGAAAGGTGCCAAAGAAAGGGACAAGATTCCGACGGAAACCTACATGAAAAATGTCCGGGAAGAACTCAAAAAAGAATTCCCAGGAGCCAGCTATGCCATGTCCGCCTTGGGCTTGGTTCCCAGATCTGCTCCAATCGAACTGACCTTGAGTGGTCCAGACCAAGAAAGGGTGATGGCTGAAGCCAAAAAATTAAAGACTACTATAGAAAATATTCCTGGGGCAGATCACGTCAAATTATCAGTGGAAGAAGGTAGCCCTGAATTTCAGATCATTCCCGACCAGAACAGGCTACAACGGTTAGGACTCAACAACGCCTATGTTGGCTTGAATGTGAGAAATGCCCTAAGCGGTAATGATGATGCTTCGCTAACTCAAGCGGGAACAGAATACCCTATACGTGTACAGCTGGATAATTTCAACAGACGGAATTTTGAAGACGTGAAGCAATTGCTCTTGGTCAATCCGATGGGAATGCCTATCTCCCTTTCACAGGTAGCAGAAATCGTACAAGACAAATCCCCATCGCTTTTGGAAAGAAAAGACAGACAGCCCGCTGTGACCATCACGGCAGATGCTTTGGGTAGACCATCGGGAACAGTAGCCGATGAGGTGGTAGCCCATTTCAAGGAAAACCCCCTTCCTGAAGATATTAGCTACGTCTGGGGATCGGATATCAAAAGGCAAAATGACAGTTTCGGGGCTTTGGGATCTGTTCTTTTGATTTCCTTTCTCTTGATTTATTTGATCATGGTGGCCTTATATGATAGTTTCATCTATCCGTTTGTAGTCCTATTTTCCATCCCTGTAGCAGTCATTGGAGCATTCCTGGCACTTAACCTATCCATGAACAACCTCAGTTTATTTGCACTGCTTGGCCTCATCATGCTGATGGGTTTGGTCACCAAAAATGCCATCCTGATTGTGGATTTCACCAATCAACTTAGGGAAAAAGGGTATTCCGTGCGAGATGCTCTGATGGAAGCCGGTAAAGGCAGGATGCGCCCTATCTTGATGACTACTCTTTCCATGGTATTTGGGATGCTGCCGATCGCCCTCGCTGCGGGTACCGCTTCTGAATGGAAAAACGGCCTGGCATGGGTGATTATTGGTGGGCTTGTTTCCTCTTTGATACTCACGGTTTATTTGGTGCCGGTAGTGTATGAGGCTATCGAGAAACTCAGGCAGCGAGTACAGGGAAAGCCAATCTCTAGAAAGCAGGAATCATACCACTAGCCAATAGCTTATTATGTGTTACTTTTTGAGAGCCTAATGGTGGTTTTTAAGCGTAAGACATTTTATTTATCATTTGCAATTATCCGCCACTTTACTCGTAGTACCCATATTACAGTGAGTGGTGGATAATCCTGCTTTTTTAATTCGTTTCCCAAATGTAGAGATTTTTATGAACTAGACCTTTTTTAGAAATATTAAAACCATTCGAAGGTTTTGATCTATCGACCTTATTTCCGATAAATTTATCGTAATTAAAAAAAATACATTACATTTGTTCAATTAACTGATCAATATCATGTTTTCCAAATCCTGTGAATACGGTGTAAAAGCCATAATCTATATAGCCACCAAATCTTTGGAGGGAGAAAGGGTTAAAATCGGCGAGGTAAGTAAAGGGATCAATGCTCCTGAGGCATTCACGGCCAAAATCTTGACTTCTTTGATAAATAAGAAAATCCTCGAATCCAAAAAAGGCCCCCATGGAGGTTTTATCATTGACCCCAAAAATTTAGAAGAAATTAAAGTCAGCGATATCGTCTCAGCAATAGATGGGGATGATATTTACACAGGATGCGGCCTTGGGCTGGAGGAATGTAACAGTAACCAGCCTTGTCCAATGCATGATAAATTTATAAAAATAAGAGAGGATCTCCGGGAGATGCTTGAAACCACCACAATATTCGATTTGGCTAGCGGACTTAAATCAGGCAAAACCCTATTGATACGATAAAAAAAAATTTAAACCTATTTCCGACAAATTTATCCAAAATGAAAATCAGGAGTTTTTATACCAGCCTATTGATTATTTTAATTATCATTCCATCGGAAATCTCAGCCCAACCCACACCGAATCCTGATACTTCCAACTGGATGACAAGTCCGGGTATAATTGGGACGATTTTACTCATTGTTACGGTACTGATCATCGCAATATTCATACTGATCGTCAAAGCTTCAGCATATTTCTCTCACCTTCAAACCAAAACTGAGAGAAATAAAAATAATGAATTTAGCGAGAGACTTTTGGATATGAATGAAGCAGAAATTGCTACGATCCTAGAAAAGCGAAAAAATTCGGCATCCTATAGATTATCCGACAACGAACTCGGAAGTAGTCTCGAGGTAGACGATCCCCGTGGTATCATTGCCGGTGTGACCCATGAACCAAACAATCCCCTCGTAGACGAAAAGAAAAAGTCCCCCATCACCTACGATACCCCCTACCAGCTTAAGAAAATTATGATATGGTATATCGGCGCCTCAGTTTTTTGGCTGGTATTCGGTACGCTGATCGGTCAATATCTGGGGCTGAAATTTTTATGGCCCGAAATGGATTCCGTTTCTTGGCTTTCCTTTGGGAGATTGCGGCCTGTTCATACAAATGCTGTCTTTTGGGGTTGGGCCTCTCTGACCATGATTGGTTTGGGGCATTTTGTCATTACGAGGACCTCCAATAATACCTTATACAGTTATAGGCTCGCCTGGTATGCCTGGTGGTTGATGAACCTCAGTGTTACGATTGGCACACTGTTTCTCATGTCAGGGATCAACAATGGCGGAGGTGAATACCGAGAATATATTTGGCCGGTGGCATTGCTTTTTGCCCTTGGTATAATCATCACTTTTTACAATTTCTACCAAACCGTCGCACGCCGTAAAATCGAAGAAATCTACGTATCCAACTGGTATTTGCTGGGTGGATTGGGTTGGACAATTATTCTGGTGATCATAGGGTATCTGCCCATGTATCAGGATGGTTTGGGTGAGACCGTCATCCAAGGATATTATATGCACCAAGGGGTAGGCATGTGGTTTATGACGTTTACATTGGGATTGATTTATTATTATCTCCCCTCCTCCCTAAACAAACCCATATATTCTTATTCGTTGGGAGTTTTGGCATTCTGGACACAGATGCTGTTTTACACCCTGATCGGCACCCACCATTTTGTTTTCAGTCCCTTGCCATGGTGGCTGCAAACAGTGGCTATCGTCTTCAGTGCCGGCATGCTGATACCGGTAGTAGCTGGTACAACCAACTTTCTGATGACCATGAGGGGTAGTTGGAATGAAATTACAAAGAGTTATGTCCTGCCCTTCTTTCTGGTTGGCGTTGTATTTTATTTTGTAGGATCCGCGCAGGGAAGCCTGCAAGCCTTCCGGTTTACGAATTTCGTCTGGCATTTCACAGATTTCAATGTGGCACATTCCCACATGACCATGTACGGGATAATCACTTTTATTCTATGGGCCTGCGTGTATGCCATACTTCCCAAAATAACTGGCAGGGAACCAAGGCAAATATTAGTTGGGATGCATTTTTGGATGGCATTTATAGGCCTATTTGCCTATATGGTTTCGCTGATGATTGGTGGCACCCTCAAGGGACTGAGTTGGATAGAGGGAGAACCCTTTATTGCTTCTGTGATCCTAATGCAGCCTTTCTGGCTATGGAGGGCAATTGGTGGCACCCTAATGTTTATCTCCCACCTCTTGTTTGCCTATAATTTCTACGTGATGATCAAGGATCAAAAGAAAACGATAATAAATCCTAACGGAAACATGCCGAAGTCGGTGATCTCAGAATTGAACGAACAAGAGTTAAAAATGAAACAGTCACCTTTAAATAGGATATGAAATCGAGCATGACAAAAGCGTCAATTAGAGGGATGATTATCCTGCATGCGAGATTCTCCCGAAATAACTCGGGACAGGCTATGTAGCCAATGAAGAACAAATTATAAACACATGAAATCGAGCATGATGAAATCGTCACACAGTGGGATGATTATCATGGCGAGATTCCATATGGCAACTGAGGAACAATTATAAACATATGAAATGTTAGACTTCCATAAAAATCATAAACTTCTAGTAGGCACTGCGATATTCGGGTTTTTGGTGCTGAGTATTTTCGTTGCGCTAATTCCTGCTTTTCAGATTCAAAAGACTCAACCTCTCCCCAACATGGAGGCGTTTTCGGAGGAGGAATTAAATGGCCTACACATTTATGTACAGGAAAATTGTATGTCATGCCATACACAGCAAGTGAGAAATATCGAAATGGATAATACCTGGGGAAAAAGGCCTTCTATCCCTTCTGATTATTACTTCAGTAAACAACGGCAGGACCTGTGGAGACAATCTCCATCCCTGTTGGGAAGTGAAAGAACCGGACCTGATCTTACAAACGTGGGACAAAGACAACCAGGCATGGAATGGCACTTATTGCATCTGTACAATCCAAGGATTGTAGTCAAGGAATCAATCATGCCTTCCTATCCCTGGCTTTTTGAGCTAAAGGAGGAGTCAAAAATAAAAGAAACTGACTATTTAGTTCCCGTTCCCCAAACATTCCTTAATGCATCCACCAAAAAAGTGGTTGCTTCGCAAAAAGCCCTTGATCTCGTAGCCTACCTTCAATCCCTTAAGCAAGCTGAAATGCCTCAAAACCCTGCGGTCAGCTTCATTCCTTCCTCAAAGGAAAAAGAGACAACAAACAATACGGGGGAGGCAGTACTACCCAATGGTCAGACATTATATATGAATAATTGTGCTGCCTGTCATCAAGCTGATGGCGGTGGACTTCCTGGAGCCTTTCCTTCCCTAATCGGTAGCCCCATTATCAACGACGAAAATCCGGAGACATTGATCAGAATCATCATGGAAGGCTATGATGCGCGGCCGGAATTTGGTGTTATGCCTGGCTTTCAGGAAACGCTTTCTGATGAGGAAATCGCCGCTATTGCTAACCATGAACGTTCAAATTGGGGAAATACGGCCGGTGCAGTTACTCTAGATGAGGTAAAAGAAATCAGATCCTTTGTTAAATCACTTAAACAATAATTAGTATGGAAACCAAAGAAATTTATTTGGAATCACTGATAACAGCCACACCTCAGGAAGGACGTGAACTGGCAATTAAATTAGCCCGAAAATCAATTGCAGCAATCCAGCCGGATAGCGATATCCGCAAAAATCTTAGAAGTGACTATGCCCAGGACACCGCGCAGCTGATTGCTTCCTCGTTGGTAATAGCCACGGAGTTTCATACGATTGCCATGGCCAATAATTACTGGAAATAATGCGGAATTTAAAAACACTCCTTATCACTCTCATCATTTTCTTGTATGCGCCTATAAGTTTTGCTTGTGAAGTATGTAAATCCAATCAACCTAAAATGCTGGAAAACATTACACATGGACAAGGACCTCAGGGGAATGTGGATTATCTGATTACCTGGTCAGCCGCAATACTTGTAGCTTTTACCTTGGTTTTCAGTGTAATATACCTCGTCAAGCCCAAAGAAAACAAGCCTGGGCATATTAAAAACATCGTTTTGGAATAATAAAAAGTAGAATCCATGGAAGATAACAGAACAGTCAAAATTTTTCTTGATTCAGACCCAAAACCATTTGCGGAATTCGCTCCTCCTGTAAAGTTTGTTTTGGACACAACAAAAATTCCGGATGGAAAACATGTACTAAAAATTCTCGCCAAGTCCACTTCCGGGAAAGAGGGCATCAAAACAATTTCTTTTGAGGTGAGAAACGGACCTGATATATCGGTTATGGGAATAAAGGAGGGTGAAATTGTCAACCAGCAAATTCCGATTACGGTGAATTCCTATGGAAGTGAGCGCAACGATTTTTTTATGATTAGGGGGTCAGAAACACCCCAGGCAATTCCCGCATGGGTTTGGGCGCTCATCATTTCCTTTGTAGGCTTTGCGGCGTTTTATTTCACCATGTTTTGGAATCCGGACCTGTATAAATCCTATTTCTAATGATAACAAAAAAAGAAATTTCTACGCTTGAGGACATCAAATCAATGGTGGATGCCTTCTATGAAAAGGTCCGACAAGACGGTTTGCTGAGGGATATTTTCAATGAGAAAATAGAGGAAAGGTGGCCTGACCATCTGGAAAAAATGTACCGATTCTGGCAAACGGTCTTGCTTGAAGAACACACGTACTTCGGCAGTCCCTTTGTGCCACATGCCCGGTTGGCGGTGGGAAAAGAACATTTTGACCGCTGGGTTCAGCTTTTCTTCGAAACCATAGATGAGAGGTTTTTTGGGGAGAAGGCAGAAAAAGCCAAATGGCAGGGAAATAGAATGGCAGAAATATTCCATACAAAAATTCAATATCATCAAAATAGTTCGGTAAGTTCTATTCCGTAAACAGTTATCAACTTATAAAAACTGAATGACAATGCATTATTCAATTTTGTCCAGCAAATCCAAAGTTTATTCAATAAAAAAATGTTTTCAATAATTTAAAACTCAAGGCCATGAATATCAGCGAGAAACTCTTAGCGCATTTAAATAAGCCTCAAGAAGAAACAAAAAACACAGCACCTGAAGGGTTATGTCCAGTTTGTTGGGGCACTCAGGAATATGATGGGAAAATCAGAATCCTGATAAAGGATAAACAAATTGAAATTAACAACCGTCAAGAAAAAGACATGATTATTAAGGCCTTTGTAAAAGAGCATATAGATGGCATACGCCTTCAAGCGGGAGAAGTCAAATCCTGTCCAACCTGCTCCGGTGAAAATTCAACCAAATACCCAAACAAATAGGCCGTTTGTCTATCAAAAAATAATATCACCCTTTTTTCGCTCCTCGTGATTCGTAATTGCCAGGACAGATATTGGGAATATGCAATTCCCGTAGCGGCGTTACGAGGAATATCAGGATTACAAATCCTTTTTAAATGTCGTTCGGCATTACAAATGTCGAACAGCGGCTCAACGTAATTTACAATCTCAAGGACCAAGTAGAGGAACTTTTATTTCTACAAAAGCCTGTTAAATCGTCAGTTTAAGCCCTCGAGTGCGTCGCAGCGCACTAAAAGTTTATTACCAATAGATTATCTCAATCAAGTGACAAAAGTCATAAAAACTCTACCAGTTTATAACTACCTTCAATTTTTTATTTAAAGACTTTTATAGACTACTTGCCATGCTGAAAATCAAAAAAAATATCGCCATCAGTGATTCCGGATTTGTATTCGACCCCGGTACGGGAGATTCCTATACACTGAATCCGACCGGATTGGAAATAGTACAAATGATCAAATCGGGCAAATCTTATGAAGAAATACTTCAGGAGATGTTGGTGAAATATGAAATGGATGGGGAATCCTTTGAAAGATACTTTTTTGACTTCACCACTACCCTCAAGCAAATGAGACTTACCGAACCCCATGGAGAAGATTAAATTAACGATCGCTTTATCCGGCCTTAATAATATTGACAGCCCCGGACCGGGAATACCTGTCACACGGGGATTAAGGGATTCGCTTAAAATTGATCCAAAAATCATCGGATTGGCCTATGACAACTTGGAACCCGGATCTTATATGCACGAACTAATTGATAAAACCTACAAGGTCCCCTACCCTTCGGATGGTGTAGAGCCGCTTTTGGAAAGAATCAGATACATCCATGAAAAGGAAAACATCAATGTACTGATCCCCAATTTTGATTCAGAACTTTTCACGTTCATGAAATCAGAAAAAGTGCTAAAAGAGATGGGCATCAGGACATTTCTTCCTACCATGCAGCAGTTTGAAGAACGACATAAATCCAACCTGCCTCAGTTTGGTGGGAAATATGGGGTTAAAGTTCCTTACAGTGAACCCATAGGAAGTATCATGGATTTTAGAAAAATTGAGGACAAGTTTGAATATCCTGTGGTCGTCAAGGGAAAATTCTATGATGCCTACATCGCCTATGATTTCGAACAAGTAGGGATTTATTTCAATAAAATCGCAGCCAAATGGGGTCTACCCATCGTGATACAGGAATTTGTTAAGGGCACTGAAGTCAATGTGGTGGCCCTGGGAGACGGGAATGGAAATACCATAGGAGCGGTACCCATGCGGAAAACGTATATCACAGATAAAGGGAAAGGCTGGGGAGGAATCACGTTAGAAGATCCTGTGATGCTGGAATTGACCAACAAAATCATTTCCCAAACCAACTGGAGAGGTGGTATGGAATTGGAACTTATCCGGACTTCCGACAATGAACTGTATATGATAGAAATCAACCCCAGATTGCCAGCCTGGGTTTACCTGGCCGTTGCAGCCGGACAGAATCTACCGGAGGCTTTGGTATTGTTGGCTAT
The DNA here is from genome assembly GCA_035460985.1 of Lunatimonas sp. Lineage (GTDB taxonomy): Bacteria > Bacteroidota > Bacteroidia > Cytophagales > Cyclobacteriaceae > Lunatibacter. Next base: position 211 of record DATHWC010000205.1, on the reverse strand, counting down.
GGGAATGGACGTAAAACCTTTCACCCATTATGAAGTCGGGAAAATGTTCATCAGGTATTCCTATGACATGATCTGCGATTTGAAAGAATTTGAACAGCTCTCCACAAAAGGAGAACTATAACCGACAAAATTATTCTGCCATGACCAAATTAATATTCGAAAGGCCTGTCATACAGCGCATCAATGCAGGACTGCCAAGCAAATACGGCAT
>DATHWC010000204.1:0-32523 GCA_035460985.1 Lunatimonas sp. | reverse complement strand
TGATTAATTTAATGCTTCAGCACCTGCTGCGGCAATGATACCATCCTGAGCCGATGTGACTCCAGAGATGCCAATAGATCCGATTACTTGACCGTCATGCATCAGGGGAAGACCCCCTTCCACGGCAGCTACTCCCAAACTCATGATGTGCACGTTTCCGCCTTTTACTCCGTCTTCAAAAACTTTGGTAGGACGTCTGAATTTTACAGCTGTTTCTGCTTTTTTCTGGGCCACGTCTATGCTTCCGATTTGGGTACCATCCATTCTGCGCAGCAAGACCAGATTTCCGCCGGCATCCATTATCACAATGACCACGTTCCAGTTGTCCTGCCTTGCCCTGGCTTCCGCCGCATCAGAGATTTTTTCAGCATTAGCCAAAGTAAGCATTTGGGCATTTTGGGCCTGAAGATAATTAGGGTAGGATAAAAGGCCGGTCAGAATCAGGCATCCGAGTATTACTAATTTTTTCATAGGTAGGTTGTTTAAATAGAAAAGGTAGATTTGAATAGGCTAAAGATAAAAAAAATTGGGATAAACAGGAATTTTATAACTTTGGGAATCAGTTTAATCGCATCTAGCTATGGAATTTTTCCAGAAAGAAATGAATTTGCCGTCTTTTAAACGAGGTTTTCACCTGATTACCCAACAAATTGTGGATAACTTCCCGGAGTTGCGGAAAATCCGTAAAGGCATGCTGCAGGTATTTATTCAACACACGTCGGCAGGCCTTACAATCAATGAAAATGCCGACCCAAGTGTTCGAACTGATTTTGACAGCTTTACGGATGTATTGGTTCCGGAGGATTTTCCCCGCTTTATCCACACCTACGAAGGCCCAGATGACATGCCGGCACACATTAAAAGCAGTATTTTCGGCTGCTCTGTCCAAATCCCCATTACCTCCGGCAAATTAAATCTCGGGACTTGGCAGGGAATTTATTTGGGGGAATTCCGTGATCGTGGAGGGAGTCGAAAATTGGTGCTCACTGCTTTTGGAACTCTATAAGGGGATATTCCAGTAAAAACCCGTACTTAAACCGCTTTTTTCCGTGTTATCCACAATTTTATCCACATTATTTTTGGCTTTCAATAGCAAAATGCTTGATAGCAGTGAAGTAAAACTGCCTTCATCAGTTTCCTTTTTATCAAAATAAGGTTGAAGGGTGGGGGAATTTAGACAGGTTTTGATCCGTTTCGATTGGCATTTTGATGCCTAAATTTCAATAGCCAATGCCGTAGACAAGCTTTTGTCAATGACCAAAAGCAAACGGTCAGAAGATTCTGCCGAAAGGTTTCGGGGTTGGAATGTAGTCAGCCGTGGCTCAATTTTTTCAGAAATGGCAGTAATCTTATTTGTAGCTGGTTCAAACCAGAATGCCACAATTTCCCTGCTTTCAAGAAGTTGCAAATTTGCCCGGATTCGCCGTCCGGCCGGACTGTAGGCTAGGGCAAATTTCCTCTTTCCGTCAACCAACGCTACTATATAGCCAGCAGTTTTCCAGTTAAATCCACCCAAAAACTCAGGGACCAACCGGAGCCGTTGCCAAGGCAGCCGCTCAAAAAAAGACCTCATGTATCCCATCTGACGGGAACCGGGAAGGTTCATGGCCTGGTACCACGGCATCTCAGCGCCGTGTAAGGGTTTTTTTCCGGGACTGAACATCTGCCAAATCTCATTGCAGCCATAAGTATGGCCAGCTGCGCCAGAGAGCATATTCCAATAAGCTGCCCGCCTTATATCGAAGGCATCAAGCCTATTTCTATGAATTTTATTTAGGAAATTGGGGATATTTTCGTAGCCGGGTTCACCGTCTATCACCGGCCGCTTAGGTATTGCTGCTAAGGCTCTTTTGGTGAAACGGTATTCTCTGCAACCTTTCATGTGGTATGACTGAAACATGTCCACTTCCAGCCAACTCTCTTTACCATAAATGCCTGAGGCAATGTTCCCGCCTTTGGGGTGCATGGTCATTAGCTGCTTGGCACCGCCCCTACGTATGCCTAAGGACATCTGGCAAACAATCTGGTAATCCTCGCTATTGGCCGGTAATCGGTCACCACCCATTATCCAAATGATGTTGGATTTAGCTGAATACCTCTTTCCCAAATACTCCCCATAAGCCAACGCATTTTCCGGAGTAAAAATCTCCGGTCCCACACCCCAAGCCTTATTGTATTTGTCTCCCCAAGTGGGCAAAAGACCCATATAGATGCCTCTTTTGGCTGCCTCGTCTACGAGAAAATCCACATAGATGAAATACGGCTCGTTAGGTTGCAAAGGATCCTGATCAAGCAAAGGAAGGTCACCCAACGCATTGGGATCATTGAGGCCGTCGAGTTCAGCGAGAATGACAGCTTGCACCACATTGAAGCCTTTGTCCGCCCGGTCCTGCATATACTGTATTGCCTCTGCCTCATCCAGTCGGTGAATTAGCTCCCATGCCGTATCACCCAACCAGAAAAAGGGTGCTCCGTCTTCCGTTAGCAGATATCGGTTGTCTTGGGAGATTTTTAGATTTGGAAGGGAAGAGGAAAGCATAATCGAAATAATTGGTTTTTAGTTATATTTCAAAGATACATATTTGTAAGCCTCCCTAAAAATCACCTATCGCTCAAATGCCTCCTTGGCATCATCTAAAAATTTTATGAAGCGTAAAATATCGGTATCATATGCTTTTGGAGGGAGGAGTTTTTCCTCATCATGTCCAAGTATGACATAATACGGTTGGGCGTTATTGTCAAAACGGGTGATTTGAAAGTCAGCGTTTTGCTTTCCTATGGTCTGTTTGACCTTGCCATCGTAGCTGGATGTGTACCATTCCGATTCAGGAAGTTCATAGCGCTCGTCAATATACAATGCGACAATCACAAAATCCTCTTTTAGGCGACTCAGCACCCGCGGGTCAGACCAGACCCGCGCTTCCATCTCCCGGCAATTTACACAACCATGTCCGGTGAAGTCTATAAACAGTGGTTTACCTTGACGTTGGGCAGCCGCAAGGGCTTGGTCATAATCAAAGTAACCCTGTATTCCATGGGGAAAATGAAGGAAATCGCTATACTTAGGTACCTCGTCCAAGGTATTTGATGCAGCGCTTCCACCACCTTCCCGACTGTATTTGACCATGTCAAAATCATGGGAAGACATGGGGGGAAGATATCCACTGAGAGCCTTTAACGGGGCACCCCACATGCCGGGTATCAGGTATATCACAAATACAAAGGTGGCAATTGCAAGCATCAGGCGCGGCACACCAATATATTCCATCGGGCTGTCGTGCGCTAAGCGGAGTTTTCCCAGAAGGTATAGCCCCATCAATGCGAAAATCACTATCCATATTGCCAAATAAATCTCCCGGTCCAAGATTCCCCAATGGTATACCTGATCGGCAATACTCAAAAACTTAAAGGCCAGAGCCAATTCCAAAAAGCCCAACACCACCTTGACAGAATTTAGCCATCCACCTGATTTAGGCAGAGAATTTAGCCACTCAGGGAAAATCGCAAAGAGGGTAAATGGTAGGGCAAAAGCCAGCGAAAAGGCAAACATTCCAGCTATAGGCTTTAGTAATTCACCTCCGGCGGAACTGATAAGAATGGATCCAACAATGGGGCCTGTACATGAAAAGGAAACTAAAACAAGCGTAAAAGCCATAAAGAAAATGCCTGCCAATCCCCCCTGGTCTGCTTTGGCATCAATTTTATTTACCAAACCGGATGGCAGCGTAATCTCAAACATGCCCAAGAACGCAAAAGCAAAAAAGAGGAAAACAAGCGTAAAGAAAATATTGGGTGCCCAATGCGTACTTAACCAATTGGCGAACTCAGGACCCTGTATCGCCGCCACCAGTGTGCCGGCGACGGTATAAATGGCAATAATAGAAAATCCATAGATAAACGCATTGCGGATAGCTTTCACCCTAGAAGTAGACCTTCCGGTAAAAAAAGTCACCGTCATGGGTATCATTGGAAAAACACATGGAGTCAACAAGGCTGCTAGCCCAGCCAAAAAAGCGATAACCATAAACCCGATGATCGATTCCGCAGGTTCCGACTCATCCCCATCGATCAGCGCATCGGTGGGTTCGACTTCTTGATCCGAATCTCCCAGTACCGCTGCCGATTGACCTATAGCCAGTGCAAAATCTTCTTCGTAGTTAATACATTGATTGGTAACATCGGAGCACATTTGGTACTCCAGGCTTCCCTTCAATTCAGTAAGGGTTTCTTTAACTACAAGGGTTTGTCTGTATTCACCTGATTTTTCAAAGTAGTTCACATCCCCTTCCCAGATTTCCTCGAATTTGGTCTTATGGTCAATGGCCCGCAATTCGCCAGAGAGTTCAAATTCCTCCGAAGGCTCAAGGTTTAAAATAGTCAATAAAGGCCCCAAATCCGGGTCAAAATCGTTGGTATACACATACCAACCGGGAGGGATAGTGGTCTTGAAGATAAGTTCTACCTCTTCTCCTACCGCGGGAGTTTCGGCAGATAGCGACACTTCCCAAGAAGGGGGTGAGATTATCTGTGCCGCAGCCGAAAAATTAAATCCAATTGCTACTAAAAGACCAACGATTACCGGTATCCAACTTTTCATCTGTTTATATTAGTTTTCAATGGTCAGATGGAATCTCGCCACGATAATCATCCCACTGTTTGTTGCTGGCGTCATGCTCGATTTCATGGGTGCCTTTTCAATTTCTTGTTTATGATGCTATAATAAAGAAAGGTGGGAGGCTATTAGTTCCACCCACCTCCACTTTAACCCGGAATATGCATTAGAATTTCTGCGGCAGAACTAAAACGCTTTAAAATCAGCCGCTTCGCTTCACTTTTGGAGTTTACCGTAGGGGTGGCTACGCCTCACTCTCCAAAGTGATTGATTTTCTTGTGTTTTAAGCCCTTCCCGACTTGGTCGTGACAGGCTGCGACGAACCCTAATACATAATCCGGATATAACTTAGTTCCCCTGCTTTTTCCCAAACATCTTGGAAAAATGCTTGAAGAAAAGAGCAATGGTCTCTATGCCCATAAAATAGTTTTTTACCCCATAATGTTCATTGGGCGAGTGTATGGCGTCGGTATCCAGACCAAATCCCATCAGAATCGGATCTAATCCAAGCTCTTGCTGAAACAATGAGGTGATGGGGATAGAACCTCCCTCGCGTGTTGGGATAGCTTTTTTTCCAAAAGCCTCTTCAATAGCTGCTTCAGCCGCATAGTATCCAGTCGAATCCGTCGGAACCACGGCAGCTTGTCCCCCATGATGGGGCACAACCTTAACCTTGACCGAAGCCGGTGCAATGGCCTTTAGATGATTTTCAAACAGCTTTGCAATTTCCCGGTGATCCTGATTGGGAACTAGACGCATGGATATTTTCGCATAAGCTTTGGATGGAAGGACGGTTTTGGCACCTTCTCCGGTATATCCACCCCAAATGCCGTTTACATCCAAGGTTGGTCTGATGCCAACCCGTTCTATGGTCGAGTATCCTTTTTCGCCGGATGTTTCCGCTATATTCAATTTCTTTTTGTAATCTTCCTCCTCAAATGGAGCCTTGTTTAACTGAGTACGATAAGCGGAATCATATTCCTCCACCTTGTCATAGAATCCAGGGATGGTGATTTTATTGTCTTCATCGTGAAGGGAGGCTATTAGTTTGCAAAGCACGTTGATCGGATTGGCGACCGCACCGCCGTATGTGCCACTATGGAGGTCCCGGTTTGGGCCCGTAACTTCTACCTGCATATATGCCAGCCCGCGAAGTCCCACGGTTACGGAAGGATGGTCCATGGATATCATGCTTGTATCAGAGATTAATACCACATCTGCCTGAAGCTTCTCCTTATTGGCCTTGACAAACAAATCGAGGTTTTCTGATCCGACCTCCTCTTCCCCTTCAATCATGAATTTGATATTGCAGGCTAGCTGATCCTTGGCGAGCATGGATTCAAAGGCTTTCACATGCATGTAAAATTGGCCCTTATCATCCGCAGATCCCCGGGCATAGATGGCTCCCTCAGGATGGCTTTCGGTCTTTTTAATTATTGGCTCAAACGGAGGTGAATCCCATAATTCGTAAGGGTCAGCCGGCTGCACGTCATAATGTCCATAAATCAAAACTGTGGGAGCGGAGGGATCAATTATCTTCTCTCCGTAAACGATGGGATAACCGGCTGTTGGACAGATTTCGGCTTTATCAACTCCGGCTTTTTCCAGGCTATCCTTTACGAAGGCCGCCGCCTGATGCACATCTGACTTAAATTTGGGGTCGGCACTGACGGAGGGGATGCGGAGTAAATCCAGCAGTTCGTTTAGAAAGCGTTCTTTGTTGTTTTCGATATAGGCTTTGACTGACATAAAAGGATATATATAGTTTCATCTGTTTATAATTCTTTTTTCAATGGTCAGATGGAATCTCGCAATTATAATCATCCCACTGTGTGACGATCTCGTCATGCTCGATTTCAAGTCAAAATTAATTCATTTTACTCAAAATCTACCCCTTATTTGAATTTAACCACTTTGCCGTGATTTTTTGAGATCATGGATGCGGGGATTGCCGCCGTGATCTCTTGGTAGAGCAATTCAACCTGCCGCTTCTTCAGATAACTTCTCGTCAACACCAAGCTAACCTCACGAATGGGCTGTTCCCCTTCAAAAGGTCTCATCCGGATTTTTTCTTCCGATGAAAGCCCAAATGTAGCCAGTTCCGGAAGTAGAGTAATCCCTTGGTAGCGGTTCACCAGATTTTTTAATCCTTCAAGAGAACCGCTTTCATACTGAAAGTTTAGCCCTTTGAATTTGCTCTGGTCACAAAGGGAAAGTACTTGGTCCCGGAAGCAATGCCCCTGCTGAAGCACCCATAGGTCTTCGCCTAGGATATCTGCAATTTTTACAGATTCCTTGTTGAGAAGTGGGTGATTTTTGGATAGGTAGGCATAGAATTTTTCATAAAAAATGGGTTTCTCCTCAATTCCGGCCTCAGCCAAAGGAGTGACCACAATCCCTAGATCCAATTCATCATTTTTCATTTTTTTCACAATATCCTCCGTGACCATTTCTTGCACGTGTAACCGGACATTAGGGTACTTGCCTATAAAGGTTTTGATAAATAGAGGCAGAAGGTATGGTGCCAGCGTCGGAATTATACCCAGCTTTAATATACCTCCAACATCTCCCTTCAACTGGGCTATGGTTTCGAAGATGCCTTTACTTTCCATCACTACCCGCTTTGCCTGGGCGATGAGGATCTCACCCATTTCAGTAGGAATGACTGGCATCTTGGACCGGTCAAAAAGTATGACGTCCAGCTCCCTTTCCAATTTGCTCACCTGAGCGCTAAGCGTGGGCTGCGTGACAAAACAAGCTTCTGCCGCATGCCCAAAATGTCGAAATTTGTCTACTGCGATGATGTATTCCAGTTGCTGAATAGTCATGGGTTGCCTCATCTAAAAGATGTTTTGTCTGCGTATTTCACATTCAAAAACAAATATAAAATGTTTTTTCCTTTTATTTAGATTTGATTTAAATAATGATTAATTTTGAGACAAATTATACCTTACGACATGCATAAGTATATAACGTTAAGTATTTTAACAGTAATAATATCAGGTCTTTTGGCCTGCGGAACAAGCCAAGAAGAAGTTGTCAATGTTTACACCCACCGACACTATGAGGCAGACCAACAATTGTTTGATAGATTTTCGGAAGCCACTGGAATAAAGGTTAATGTGGTTAGCGCCAGTGCGGATGAATTGATTCAAAAGCTCGAACTGGAAGGGCAGGGATCACCTGCGGATATCTTGATTACTGTGGACGCTGGTCGGCTTCACCGTGCGCAGGAAAAGGGATTGCTTCAGCCAGTCGTGTCAGAAACGTTATCGGCAAATATCCCTTCGAAGTTTAGAGAACCTGATGGCTATTGGTTTGGGCTTACTTTTAGAGCCAGGATTCTGGCTTACCATAAAGACCGGGTTTCACCGGAGGAGCTTGACAGTTACGAAAGTCTAACTGATGAAAAGTGGAAAGGCCGCATCCTGACAAGATCTTCAGAAAACATATACAATCAATCCCTACTGGCATCCATCATTGCGCATAGCGGTGAGGCAGCCGCAAGGCAATGGGCGTCAGGACTATTGGCCAATATGGGAAGAGAACCTAAAGGATCAGACCGTGATCAGGTAAAGGCAGTTGCTGCTGGAGAAGGGGATGTAGCCATTGTCAACAGCTACTATATCGGCATAATGCTGAACGATTCCAACCCGGAGGAAGTAAAGGCTGCTGAGCAGATATCGATATTCTTTCCTAACCAAAACGATAGGGGCACTCATATCAACGTTTCGGGAGCCGGCGTGACTGCCCATGCGCCAAACAAGGACAACGCTGTCAAACTTATTGAATATTTGAGCGGGGAGGACGCACAAAATTTTCTGGCAGCTACTAATTATGAATTTCCTGTGAATCCAAATGTGGAAAAATCACCTTTGCTGGCTTCTTGGGGAGACTTCAAATCCGATGACATCAACCTGTCCGAATTGGGTAAGAACAACCGGGCCGCTGTGGTCATATTTGACCAAGTAAAATGGAAATGAGACAGGCTGCGCCTTACATAAGCGGCATGCTCGGTTGATTTGTCAAGTTAAAACCAAATAATCCCAAATACCCTTGCAACTAGCTAAGCAGAACTTTTATTGGTGGAATTATTGGATGGCAGGTGCTCTTTTGATCCTGCTGTTGATTGCTACTCCCTTACTCACGATTTTCTTTAAAATCTTCGAGCCACCGGGAAGCAGCTGGACCCACTTGGCGGAAACTTTGCTTTTCGGTTATTTTAAGAATACCGTATTGATTTTGCTTGGTGTTGCCTTTTCCACCTTTTTGCTGGGAGTTTCCACTGCTTGGCTTGTTACCAATTATTCGTTTCCGGGCAGGAAATATTTTGAATGGTTGTTGATTTTACCTTTGGGATTTCCGGGCTATATTATGGCATATACCTATGTGGGGTTGCTTGACTATGCCGGACCCATCCAGTCATTTTTGAGGAATAGTTTAGATATCACTATAACGGGAAGCTTGCTGGACATAATGAACCTGCCGGGAGCGATATTTATCTTATCAATCACCCTTTTCCCCTATGTTTTTTTATTGGCTCGGGCGTCCTTTTTACAACAATCCAAAACGCTCCAAGAAGCGTCCGCTTTGCTGGGCAAAGGAAATTGGCATACCTTCTTCAAGGTAGCGTTGCCCATGGCCCGACCTGCCATCGTAGGTGGTATTGCGTTAGCATCCATGGAAGTGCTGAATGATTACGGAACCGTCAAATACTTCGGCGTCCAAACGTTTACCACCGGCATCTTCCGGGCCTGGTTTTCTATGGGTGATGCCGCCACTGCCATTTACTTGGCAGCTATACTCATGATATTGGTATTTATCATTCTTTATCTTGAAAGCTTACAAAGGGGTAACCGCCGCTTTTCACAGGGTAACGGGACAAGTAAACCTTTGGTGCGTCTAACTCTAACGGGCACCGCCAAGTGGACGGTCAGCCTTTTTTGTGCCTCATTGTTCCTTATTAGCTTTTTTGTGCCCTTTTTGCAAATAGTCCAATGGGCAATGCTTACCTATGCCAAGGTAGTGGACCAAAATTTCATTTTACTTGTGGTAAGGAGCTTCAGCCTCGCTGCCGGTACGGGGGTAATCGTTGCGGTTTTTTCTGTCATCTTGTTGTACAGTCTTCGCCTCAGTCCTTTCAAATGGCTTAAAAATATCACAAAAATCTCCACATTGGGCTATGCCATACCGGGTGCTGTAATAGCGGTTGGGATAATGATTCCTTTGCTGGGGTTCGACCATTGGTATATGGATCGCTTTACCGGTAGAAACGTCGGCTTGATGTTGTCCGGTACACTTGTTGCCTTGGTCTTTGCCTATTTGGTTCGTTTTATGGCCGTTGGATATAATCCAATCGATGCAGGCTTTCAGAAAATCGGTATTCATGTCAACGAAGCCAGTAGGTTGCTGGGACGAGGTACCTGCAAAACGCTCTGGAGAGTAGACCTACCGATGATAAAAACCAGCTTATTTAGTGGCATCTTACTGGTTTTTGTAGATGTTTTAAAAGAATTACCATTAACTTTGATCCTAAGACCATTTAACTATCAAACTTTGGCAACAAAAGCCTTTGACATGGCCACCAACGAAATGATAGCCGAATCGGCCAATGCATCGCTAATCATCATCTTGACGGGAATTATTCCGATAATTTTCCTGAACAGACTGATCCGTAGGAAGGTGTTTTAGGAAAAGAGGTATTTCTGGATGACACTATTAGAGCTCAAGGGCATCACTAAAAAATATTCACAAGCAGATCAATACGCCGTCAATGACGTCTCCTTTGAGGTGGAAAAGGGCGAAATTTTATCCCTCGTAGGTGAAAGCGGATCTGGTAAAACTACACTGTTAAGGCTAATTGCTGGTTTGGAACATCCAGATGCCGGGTATATATCCCTTAAAGGCCACAAGGTGGTGGAGGGAAAAAAGTCGGTTCCGGCAAACAAGCGAAATGTGGGAATGGTTTTTCAGGACTATGCCCTTTTTCCACACCTTACTCTTTTGGAGAATGTGATGTTTGGATTAAAGGGTAAAATCCCTGACCCCGACAAAGTAGCCAAAGAAACTCTCAGCTTGGTCGGTCTATCAGAAAACTTTAAAAAGTACCCTCATCAACTTTCCGGAGGCCAGCAACAGCGGGTAGCTTTGGCACGAGCCATTGCTCCAAGTCCTGCAATTCTCCTGATGGATGAGCCTTTTAGCAACTTGGACGCAGTACTGAAGGACCAAGTTCGGGAGGAAATTCGCCAGATTATAAAGAAAACTGGGGTAACGGCAATTTTCGTGACCCATGACACTAGAGATGCCCTTTCTACCGCGGATCGCATAGCCATTTTACACAAGGGATACCTGCAGCAAATTGACACACCCAGAAACCTATATGAATATCCGGTCAATGGATACGTGGCTAATTTTTTTGGTAAAAGAAACGAAATTCTCGCTGTATCTACTGATGATGGGTTTTACTCCACCTTTGGATTTCTTCCCGACGAACGGTCTAAACTCTTTTCGAATCAGGTCCGCCTGTCATTTCGCCCCGAAAATGCAACCGTAGGTAAAGATGAAACCCAGCCCATGAGCGGCAAGCTGGTTAAATCCACCTATTTTGGAGATCATCAACTCCTAAAGATCATGGACGAGGAAGGGCGTTATATCAACATTCGGTCAAATGCGGGCCATATTTATGAAAAAGAATCTGTTGTTTTCTTCAGTATTGACAAGTTTAATGTGGAAGATGCTTAATATTAGGTAGCTCCTATTTGCATTAACAGCCAAATTTGACGTGTCAATGTTATTTTCCGAGACATAACTTGCTTTTTCGATATTTCAGAAGCCCAACTAATGTTTTCAGTAAGTATCAACTAAAGGACTCTCCTCCATTGATCCCTTTATTCTCTCAGTTATTCCTCATAGGTATTATATGGGACGATTAAAACAGAAAAGGTAACTGATACTGTATTTCTACTGACTTCCCGATAGGTGGTTTGAAATCAAATTCCACATGGCAAATACAACCCCCTCAGATCAAAATTCATCGCCAAAGTTTTACAGTTGACATTAATTTCGTTATCTTCAATCATTTAACAATTTCTGACCATCGATGAACCTCTCTAAAGCTATCACTCAAAGAACACACCTTCCGTTATTAATGCTAGGAATAGTAATGTATTCCTGCACTGGTAACGAAAAAAGCTCTGACACAGAAGGCACCACTAGCAGCGGCTTTGCGCCTAATCCTATAGTGGTTTCAGAAAAACCCATTGCTACCCTGAAACCTGGGGATTCTGCTCCTGATTTTGAATTACCGGGAATCGATGGGAAAAATTATACGCTAGCCGATTTTGACGGAGTTGTGCTGGTAATCAATTTTACCTGCAACCATTGTCCCACCGCACAAGCCTATGAGGACCGGTATAATGATTTGGTCAAAAAATACCGGGATCAAGGCGTGGATTTTGTGGCAATTTCCCCCAACAGCCCGATCGCTGTTTTGCCGGAAGAACTGGGATACAGTGATCTAAATGATGATTTCGAATCCATGATTATCCGGGCTGAAGATAAGGATTATCAATATCCGTACCTATATGATGGAGATGAACACCATTTCTCTACCCTATATGGCCCTACTGCAACCCCCCATGTATTTGTTTTTAATAAAGACAGAAAACTCACTTATCAAGGCAGGATTGATGCATCCGAAAAACCCGGAACGGCAAAGGCTGAGGACTTGGTCTATGCCATCGAACAAACCCTTGCGGGAGAGACTCTCGCTGAGGACCGGGCAGTGACCCCCGCCTTTGGCTGCTCTATAAAGTGGGCATGGAAAAATGAGTGGACACTCAAGGTCAACGAGGATTGGAAAAAGAAGCCAGTTACGCTGGATAAAATTGAAGTAGACGAACTCGGTAAACTGCTGGAAAATGATAGCGACAAGCTTCGTCTTGTAAACTTTTGGGCTACCTGGTGCGGTCCCTGCATTATCGAGTATCCAGAATTTATAGAGCTGCAGCGAATGTACGGCGAGCGCGACTTTGAGTTTATTTCGGTCAGTTTGGACAGTCCCGATGCGGAGGATAAAGTATTGAAGTTCCTGAAAAACAAATATTCCGCCACGACCAATTATCTAGTTAATAGTGACGACAAATATGCCGCCATCGAGGTAGTGAAAAATGATTGGGATGGAAGTTTGCCTCTGACGCTGCTGATAGAGCCGGGAGGTAAGGTACATGAGCGGATTCCCGGAACCATTGATCCGATTGCTCTGAGGAGGACCATAGTAGATCATCCGATGATCGGGAGGTATTATTAAGCAGACAAAAAGCGTTGGGAAGAATCGGGAAATCCCCAGTTCTTCGCAACGCTATCTTCCATTTTTTAATTGGGAAATTGATTTTTTAGTAATCACCAAAAACTAGATCCAGATCTAATTTCAATCCCGTTATCACCATTGACTCCACTATGTCCCCAACGGTATAAAGCCTAGACGGAACATAGGTACCGTTTTCCAAAAAATTGATCATTAGCGTTTGCTCATTTGGATGAATGATCCAGTATTCCATAACGCCGGATTCTTCGTAAACCTCGTATTTGTTGCGCAACTCTTTGCGGTTATTACCCGGCGAAAGAATCTCTACAATCAGATCAGGTGCCCCTACGCAGCCCAGGTCATCAAGTTTCTCCATATCACAAACCACGCATATATCCGGCTGCACTACCGTGTCAATATCTTTATGTTTTTTGGATTTGACAGGTAAGCGCACATCAAACGGTGCCCCGTAAGCTTTACAAGGATGTCCTACTAAATAATTATAGAAGGAATTAAAAACATGCCCATAGATTTCCTGATGTACCCTTCTCGGACTTGCTGCTGCACGAAAAACCTTACCCTTGATCAATTCAACCATTTCCTCAATATCCCAACTGAGGTAATCGGCATAGGTGTAGGTACCGTACTCTGTAAATGGCTCTTCAACCCGATTTTCATCACTTAGCAGCTTAGAACTATCCGCAGCAGGGGAGTCTACCTCGAAATCGGATTTATTATTCGCTTTTAGGTTTTCATTGGCTTGATTTTCCATAGTTTAAAGATAGTCAACAAATTAGATCAAAACAGAGTAACTCAAAATGAATTTTTTTTAACCTAACCTAAGTTATTATCTTGTAATTGGAGATCAATTGAATCCCTCATCGTCCTCATCATCCTCCAAGTCACCGCCAGCACCCATATCAAACATGCTGCTGAACAAATCCTTAAACTGCATCCCTGTGTCCAACAGTTTTTTGCTTAATTGACTGTATTCCGCAAGTCCATGAAGGGCAAATTCCATAAAGAATTCCTTTTCCTTCTCCGGAAGATTTTTGACAAACTCAGTCACCACCTCTTCCAAACCGGGCACTTGGTGTAAGGCAATCTTATAATCCTTGTCGCTGTGCGTGGTCAAAAGATCCATGCTATTTCCCTCTCCAAACCAAGAAAGCGGCAACACATAGGGATTGGCTTCTTTGCTTTTCTTCTTCTGTTCGGGTGAGGGAAAATAGTTGACAAATAATGTCCGGATTGCTTTTCCAATTAAGTTATAAGCTACTAGTCCAGCTCCTTCCTGTTCACCTTCATACACCAGCTCTACCTTGCCTGTAATGGCGGGGATAACGCCAATTAAATCTACGATGCGGATGATTGTCTCGGATTCGCCGTTTCGGTAAAGTCTACGCTCGGCGGAGGAAATCAGATTTTCATAGGCTGAGATGGTCAATCTAGCCGACACCCCACTCTTTTCATCTACATATTCGCTATGACGGGCCTCGATGGCTATCTGCTCAATCAGGTCTTTCATCAATTCGGGCACGTGAATTTTATCCAAAGGGCGGTTTTTGATGCGGGCCTCCTGTTCGGTGATCTTCCTGCCTATCTCTATGCTTTTTGGATAATGGGTAATAATCTGACTTTCGATTCTATCCTTGAGAGGCGTTACTATACTTCCCCGATTTGTGTAGTCCTCAGGATTTGCCGTAAAGACAAACTGTATATCCAAAGGCAGTCTAAGCTTAAACCCTCGTATTTGTATATCACCTTCCTGCAAGATATTAAATAAAGCCACCTGAATCCGCGCTTGCAGATCCGGTAGCTCGTTAATCACAAAAATGGAACGATGTGACCGGGGCACCAATCCAAAATGGACCACCCGTTCATCGTTGTAAGAAAGTTTCATCGTGGCTGCTTTGATGGGGTCTACATCTCCGATCAGATCGGCTACGGAAACATCCGGTGTGGCCAGCTTCTCTGTGTACCGATCACTTCGGTGCCACCAGGTGATGGGTGTTTCATTTCCCTTTTCCTCAATCAGCTGCTTGGCAAAATTGGACAATGGCTGCATGGGATCATCGTTCAGCTCGGCATTAGCAACCACGGGCACATATTCATCGAGCAACTGAGTCATCATGCGCGCTATTCGGGTCTTCGCTTGACCACGCAAGCCTAACAGGTTAATATTGTGCTTAGAAAGAATGGCCCGCTCAATATCGGGAATAACGGTATCTTCATATCCCCAAATTCCCTCAAAAACGTTCTCTTTGTTTTTGATTTTCTGAATCAGGTTTGAGCGGAGCTCTTCTTTGATTGATTTACTTTGATATCCCGAAGCTTTGAGTTGGCCTAGATTTTTTATGTGTAATAAGTCCTTGCTGGACAATTGGCTATATTCCATCAGTTAAAAACGTTTCGTTCGGTTCTTTTTGTAATCTTCGAAAATCAGATGACCTAATCCTTTTAGGTTGCTGTAATAGGCATTGCCGTTGTTGACGGTGGTAAATTCTTTCACGAACTCCTTCAAATAGGGATCGGAGGCAATCATAAAGGTGGTAACGGGGATTTTCAGCCGCCGACACTGCGCCGCCAGCTTTAGCGTTTCCTTCAGGATTTTGCTGTCTATGCCAAAGCTGTTTTTGTAGTATTTGATCCCCACTTTCAGACAAGTAGGCTTACCGTCGGTGATCATAAATATTTGCTTGTTGGGGTTTTTCCTGCGCCGTAGCAAGTCCATGGCCAGCTCCAATCCAGCCACCGTATTGGTATGGTAAGGACCGACCTGGAGATAGGGCAAATCTTTGATTTCTATCTGCCAAGCATCATTACCAAATACGATTACATCGAGCGTATCCTTTGGATAGCGGGTTTTGACCAGTTCGGCAAGAGCCATAGCTACTTTTTTGGCGGGAGTGATCCGGTCTTCCCCATACAAAATCATGGAATGGGAAATATCGATCATCAAGACGGTGGAAGTTTGGGTTTTCAGTTCTTTTTCCACTACCTCCAGATCGTTTTCCGTCAGCAGAAAATCTCCACTGAAGCCATGGTTGATTTGAGCATTGCGCAGGGAATCTGTAAGGGCGATTTGATCCAAATTATCTCCAAACTGAAAAGGCCTCCTATCGGAACCCACCTCATCTCCGGGACCTGTATGGGTGGATTTGTGCTGTCCTCCCTTTCCTTTTTTCAATTTGCCGAAGATTTCCTCCAAAGCACTTTTCCGGATGGTCTGCTCAGACTTGCCGGTTATTCGCAATTCGCCCTTGGCATTTTTCTCGTCCAAGTAACCCTTAGACTTCAAGTCTTCGATAAAATCCCCTATTCCATACCCCGGATTTGTCATATTATACCGCTTATCCAAGTTGGTAAGCCAGCTAAGGGCTTCCGACACATCCCCACCGGTCATGGTAACTAACTGGAGGAAAATATCCAACAGCTGCTCGAAGGTGTTTTTATCCGGATCCTTCTCCGGAATAAATTTGGTAAATCTGAAGCCTCTCATAGGTACTATAACACGATAAAGGTCTGATGGGTTTGATTACTCTACCAAAAACATTTTTTCACGCCTACCTCTCCAGCATTTGTCGTATCTCGGGAGCCTGTAAATGACAGTTGACCCAGCCATCTTCAAATTCGGCATCATACTTCTTATAAAAATGGATGGCGGGTTCGTTCCAGTCCAGCACCTGCCACATCATGCCAGTACACCCGTCTTCCAGAGATTGCTCCATGACCTTTTCGAAAAGCAGTTTCCCCGCACCTTTGCCCCGCTCTGCTTCGGTGACGATATAATCTTCCAGATAGAGGCGCTTTCCCTTCCAGGTGCTATATCGATAGTAGTATATGGCAGTTCCAATTATATCTCCAGAGGCTTCTTTCACTGCCACAAAAAACCCATAAACCGGATTCACTCCAAAGCCGTCTTCCTCCATCATCGCAATGGAATTGGTGACTTGTTCAGGAGCCTTTTCATATAGGGCCAACTCTTTAATCAATTCAAATACAGCCGGTATATCGGCTTTTGTTCCTCTTCTGATTACATACATAGGCTGAAATTACTAAAAAGCCCCTAAAATATTCAACACTTTTTTATCTTTGCCCCCAAATCTAATCGCCATGTTTTTATCCATTGATGCGGGAAACTCAAATATTGTCCTCAGCTTTTACGACTCTGCCTCTAATGCCTGGACCAACGAATTTCGGGTGGAAACCAGACGGGACATCACCGAATTAGAGATGGAACAAAAGGTTGGTTTGTTCCTGATGGAAAAGGACATCCGATCCCAGGCAATTTCAAAAGTAGGAATCAGCTCCGTCGTACCGGAGATCAACAAGACTCTTGAAATGTTCAGCAGCAAGTTTTTTGGAATTGATCCTTATCTGATATCCGGACGGAGCTACGCCACATTACCGGTAAGCACCAGCAGGCCCGACGAAATCGGCTCTGACCTGATGTGTAATGTAATGGCAGCATACCAAAAATATAAATCCGCCTGTATTATCGTGGATTTCGGCACTGCACTTACATTTACAGTAGTAGAGCAAGACGGGATGGTACTCGGAGTAAACATTGCCCCTGGAATAAAAACAGCTATCCGATCACTTTCCAGTAGTACATCGAAGTTACCGGAGATTGAATTAAAAGTTCCTGATTCGGCTATTGGGAAGAACACTGTCCAGGCCATTCAGGCTGGGATTATCTATGGATATGTAGGTTTGGTAAACGGTATGCTGGATGCCATCAATGAGGAATTAGGCTATGCGCCTCCAGTGATTGCCACGGGTGGGCTATCACAGTTTTTACCCAAACTGGACCACCGCTTTGACCATATAGACAGACATCTGACAGTTGAGGGATTGCGATTAATTACTGAAATGAATGCAGGAGTTGGCGTGTGATTTGATGGCCAAAGAATACGGATTTGAGATAAATGTACGGGATATTTTTAGGTTTGGGGAAATCAACGTTTATTTTTAGAAATTTCATCCTCCTCAAAAAAGAGTGCCTATTGATCAATGGATTGAGGTAATCGTATCGTCGTTCGCTTCACTTGGGATATGGCATAACTCTTGCACTTTGATATGGTATATTATCTAGGATTATTAAAATTATTCCTTTTTTATTAAACATCAACCCGATATGCTGGCGATGGGAAAATTATTGCCCAAATTCGGTAAACGCCATTCACCTATCGGGTTGAATTAAATGATTTATTGCTACACCTAATAAAAATAACATCATGAGCAAGATAACAGAAAAACTGATTCAAGAGCTACTGCAGGTCGAAGAGGCACCTTGCCTATCACTCTATATGCCCACCCATCGCCACCATCCTGACAACCAACAGGATCCGGTCAGATATAAGAATCTGCTCAAAGAAGCTGAACAGTCCCTGTTACAAAAATACAGTTCGGAGGAAACACGCAAATTTCTTGAGCCCCTTGAAGCCCTTTTGAGCAGTCCAAAATTCTGGAACCACACCAAAGATGGAATAGGTGTATTTAAGTCCACAGACAAGTTTGAAACAGTAATTTTGCCGATTGAAGTGGAGCCGCTTGTTATTGTGGCGGACAGCTTCCATACCAAACCCATCCGAAAGTATTTGCAGTCAGTTGACCGCTTCCACCTTTTGGGGCTTAGTTTGCACGAAATTAAACTTTACGAGGGGAACAGGCATTCGCTGGAAGAAATTGATCTTAAGGGGGATATTGATACGACCATAGAGGAGGCGTTAGGTGAGGAGTTGACAGATGAACATATCACTGCGGCTTCCTATGGAGGAGCAAGTGGGGAAAGCAGTGCCATGCATCACGGACATGGAGGCAAAAAGGATGAAGTGGACATAGATGCGGAACGGTTCTTTCGGGAAGTTTCCAACCAAGTTGAGGAGCATTATTCGAAGCCATTTAATCTCCCGTTGATTTTGGCTGCTTTGCCGGAGCATCACCATCTATTTCATGAGGTGAGCAAAAATCCCCACCTGCAATCAGAAGGGGTTAAAATTAATCCTTTTGCCCTTGACAAAGAAGAACTTGTCAAATTAGCCTGGGAAGCTATGGAGCCGGGCTATAATGCCATTTTGAAGGCCCATGGGGAACGGTTTTCCCAAGCTAAAGCGGAAGGAAAGGGTTCGGACGATTACAAGGACCTGGCCATTGCGGCAATTGAAGGTCGTATAGATACTCTATTGGTCGAAGCTGACAAGATCATTGAGGCCCGGATTACCAACCTTACCACAGGTAACACCCAAAAGAAAGACTTGGACAATCCCCGTGTCGACGATCTGACGGATGATATGGGCGAACTAGTAATGAAAATGGGTGGAAAAGTAGTGATTGTGCCCGCTGAAAAGATGCCGACTGATACGGGATTAGCAGGGATATTTCGGTATTAAAAATATAAGGAGTAAGTCAACATTAAAAATGCAGCTGTTTTTATTGACAGCTGCTATTTTTGTTTTTAGAAAGTGAGCTAACCTAAACCGAAGAATCAGGACAATTTTTTCATCTGCTATAAAATTCAATAATTGCCACAGAAGATTATCCTGTGGCGATTTTAATTTATATTAATGCTTAGAATCCACAACACTCTCCTGCAAGTAGGAAAAAAACCTTTCAGGTTTCACAAGTTAAATTTGAACATCTTGCTAGCACTTAACGCACCCCTACGTATTGCCTCCAAACCACTGATTTCCACCTCCAAAGGTTCCCCCAAGAGCTCCGATCCTGTTTTCGTAATTACAAAATCATCTTCAATCCTAATACCTCCAAAGTTTCGGTAATTAGCCAATTGGTCGTAGTTGATAAAGTCACTATGCTTTTTTTCCGCCTGCCATTGGTCAATCAAAAGGGGATTAAAGTAAATCCCAGGTTCAATGGTAAGCACATACCCCTCCTCCAATTCCTTTCCAAGCCGCAGCGACTTCAATCCAAACTGGGTGCTTTTTTTCAGGGTTTCCGTGTACCCCACATATTGCTCGCCCAGGTCTTCCATGTCATGCACATCCAGACCCAGCATATGGCCAAGCCCACAGGGAAAAAAAAGCGCATGGGATCCTTTTTCTACCGCATCATCCAAGTTCCCTTTCATCAGCCCGATAGCACTAAGACCCTCTGCCAATTTATAGCAGGCCAGCAGGTGGATATCCTTAAATCGTACCCCCGGCCTCAACGCATCAATGGCTGCCTGATGGGCATCCCGTACGATTTGATACATTTCCTTTTGGCTGTTTGTGAAGGCAGGTCCTACAGGTAGAGTTCGGGTAATATCCCCGGCATAATGCATGGCCGTTTCTGCGCCGAAATCACATAACAGCATTTTACCCTCCGTCAGAATTTGGGAATAATTATGATTGTGCAGAATGTGGCCGTCAATGGTGATTATGGGAGTAAAAGAAAGATTTCCCCCGAAATGTATTGCCTCTCCAGTGATTAGGCCCACCATTTCAAATTCCTTCATTCCCGGTTTTGCCTCTTGCAGGACCCTTTTGTGCATTGCGGCGGTACAGGTAACTGCCTTATTGATCTCCTGTATTTCCCCCGGAGATTTGACTGATCTTAGCTTGACGACAGCTTTAATAAAAGCTTCGGAAGCAAGGGATGGTATTTCCAAGACAGACCTTTCCAGCCATTCGGCAAGTTTCAGGGTATTTTCAGGCCGATATGGTGGGAGAAAATGAATGGCCGATTTCGTCATCCCTATCAGAGAAGTGCCTAATTCCCTTAAAGGCGACACTTTTTGTATGCCTACCACGCTGGCCAAGTCTACGAGTGGGGTGGTAGCACCATGCCAAACACTTTCTTCGGCGGTAAGATCATCACCATAAAGGATCTCAATGTCTTCGTCAATATCAATTACTGCCGCCAGCCCTGGTAAATCCAACCCAAAAAAATAAAGAAAACTGCTGTCCTGCCTGAAAGGATACCAGTTGTCTTTGAAGTTCATACTGCTTTCTTCATTTCCCAAAAACAGTAATTTCCCACTGCCAACCAGAAGTTTGAGCTGCCTCCTTCTTTCTATATATGTCTCTCTTGAAAATATATTCATTGAAATTCATCCCTATGTTAGAACCTAAATCTATCAAAATTTTTGCAGGAAACCAGTGTGATGTCAGGGTCCCAATCATCGAAAGAGTTTTTCCTCAGAAATCGATTTTTTCCATAGGGGCAACTCAGGCCTAACGGCCAAGGAAGTCCTGATGATTTTAAGTACCCTGTTTCGTTCCTCACCAATAATGGGCAGTCGGGGTGCCCGGACATATTCCGTTCCCAAACCCGTTTCTACCTCAGCCAATTTGATGTATTGAACTAATTTGGGATGGATATCCAACTCCAGCAAGGGGAAAAACCATCGGTATATTTCCAAGGCTTCTTCATACCTCCCTTGCATAATCAACCTATAGATTGCAACCGTTTCATGGGGAAATGCACAAACCAGTCCAGCAACCCAGCCATCTGCGCCTAAACTTAAACTTTCAAAGGCCAATGGATCTACGCCACCGAGGATTTTGAACCTGCGTCCAAATCGGTTTATCATCTTGGTAATCACCGTAAGATCCCTGGAAGATTCCTTCACGGCCTGGATATTTTTACACGCTTCCAATTCTTCAAACATATCCAGAGAAACCAGGATTTTGTAGTCTATTGGATTGTTGTATATCATAATGGAATGCTCGGTTTCTTTGGCGATTTCCTTGAAAAATGTGACAGTTTCCCGATCATCGGCATTGTACCTCATGGGAGGGAGAATCATAAATCCATTTATTCCACTTTTGCTGGCGGCAGTTACCGCCTCTATGGCTTTCTTGGTCGACTGCTCCGCAATGGTAAGAACCACGGGAATCTTTCCTTCCACCAACTCCAGGGTGGATTTTACAAGGATTTGTTTTTCAGCATCTGTCAAGGTGCTAGCCTCTCCCAAACTACCACCTAAGATAATACCATCCACGCCAGCCTCCATTTGGGCTTGAATATTGGTATGGAATGCATTTAAATCCAGCTCATCGTCTGCTGTAAATTTGGTTGTAACCGCTGGAAATACTCCTTTCCAATTTATCATAGCTCAATTGTTTAGTATATATTATTTAATGGATTTCTAATTGATCACAGCGTTGGCTTCTAATGGTTGCTACCGCGCTCCCGGTGGCAATTTTTCCAACCAGAATTTTTCCATCGTCTGCCGGAGGTGATAGGAGGTATTCTCCCTTTCGTTGATGCCATGGGCACGCATGGGGTAAGACATCATGGAAAAGAGTTTGTTGTGCTTAACTAGCCTATCAACCAACATTTCAAAACTTTGGTAATGTACATTGTCATCCGCTGTGCCATGCATAATCAACAAGTCGCCTTTCAGATTTTCGGCAAAATTGAGGGGCGAACCATCGTGGTATCCCTTGGGATTTTGGTCCAGCAGGCCCATATAACGTTCCTGATACGTAGCGTCGTAAAGCCGCTGATCCGACACAAATGCGATGGCTATTCCAGCCTTATAAATCTCGGGATACCTAAACATCCCATTTAGGGTCATCTGACCACCCCCACTCCACCCCCACATACCTACTCTGGCTGTGTCAATATACTCATAGGTGTTGAAAAGCTGGCGAGCTGCTTCCATTTGGTCCTGTGAGGCAAGAATGCCAATCTGTCCATAGATGGATTTGCGCCAATCCCTACCCCTAGGGGTTTTAGTGCCCCGGTTATCTATACTAATGACAATATACCCCAAGTTAGCCATATACTGATGCCACAAATCCCCATCCATCCAAGCATCCTGAACGGTAGACCCGGCGGGTTCGCCATAGACATAGAATAAGAGGGGATACTTCTTTGTAGGATCAAAATCGATCGGTTTTAACATCCAAGCATCCAGTATGACTTCCCCGATATCAACCTTTATGAACTCCTTGGCACGAAGTCCCAGTTGATCATGGTCCTCTCTCAGTTTATTGTTTTCTTCCAGGACCCGAACGGGAGTATGTTTCGGCAGACTCACCAGGGATATAACGGGGGGAGTGGTTGTGTTTTGAAAAGTATGAATCGCAAATTTTGAGTCGCCGGAAATTTGATAGCCATTTTGCCCCGCATTCTCCAAGGGAGAAATCCGCTCCGCTTTTCCCCGCTTTGTGAGGGAACTGCGGTAGAGGTAGCGCTGGGTGAAATCATCCGGGGAGGCGATGTAATATACATACCCACTTTTGGGGTCAATATGGCTTATCCGCTCTACGTCAAATTTTCCTTCGGTGATCAGTTCTACCGATTTGCCATCCCGGGACACTTTATAGAGATGAAGCCAGCCATCCCGCTCGCTACTCCAGGTGAAAAAGTTTTCCTTTTCCAACCAAAGGATGTTGTCATGAATATCCAGAAAAGCGGAATCTTCTTCGACTAGTATGGTTGACAGGTGCATGGATTCAATATTCCCGATCCAAACGCTATTCCGGTTTTGGGGACGATTCAATTGCTGTACCATCACTTCTTGGGAGTTGGGAATAAAATCCATTCTTGCGAGATAGTTATTTCGGGGATCCCCGGGAAACTCAAACCACCTGGCCTCCCCTCCTTCACTGGGAACAACCCCTATTTTAACGGCTGAAAGTTGCTCCCCAACTTTCGGATAAGGCATGGGTATGGGCTTGGAATAAATTGAATCGAGGTTATTTATCAGATAAAACACCCCTACACCCTTGGTGTCCGACCGCCAAAAAGCGATATTTTTTCCGTCAGGGCTCCATCTAAAGCCATCCCTACAACTTAATTCCTCCTCATAGACCCAATCAAAGGTCCCGTTAATGATGTCGTCATCTCCATCAAAAGTAAGTTGGGTGATTTCTCCTGTGTCTATGGATTCAACGTAGATGTTATTCAGGCTGACATAGGCTACACGGGATCCATCTGGAGAAAACTTGGCAAACATGAGGGTGGCCTCGGGAAGATCTTTTCCCAATTGACGAAATTTGCGGGTTTTTAAATCCAATACCCAATAGTCCCCACGGGTATGAAACCGCCATACCTTTCTGGTGTTGGTGAAAACCAGCATCTTGGTATTATCCGTGGACCAATCGTAATTCGCCACGGACAAAGGCTCTTGTCCCCCTTCAGGAATCAATTCTCCGGCAGCAATTAGGACAGACCGTTTACCGGATTTAGCGTCATATTGCACAATATCGTCTCCGCCAACCTCCTGGTTTTTCTCTATACTTGAATATCCGTTGGAATCCTTCATCCAATGGATGGGGCCAAAACGGTTTTGCCTGTATCGCCCGTTTTTATAGATATCCTCCAAGGTCAGTGTTGCTTGCGAAAACAGCAAATTGACACTGGTAAATAGAAAAAATAAGCTCAATAAAATAATTCTCTTCATTCAATTTCTAAAGTTAAATATGGAAGTATGTGATTCATTTTATTTACGGAAATTAGACAAGGTCAACAAAAACAATCCATCAATAACTAGCATAAAGATATGTCATTCGAACCTGTTTACTATTCCATCATTTTATCCAAAGGATATGTTATTTTAGCGGAAACAAAAAAAGTGAAGACAATTTCTAATTGTTAAGAATTGATTTCAACCAAAAAAACCACTTGAATATTTCTCAGTATGCGGTTGATTTTTTGTCGGGTTGTGTGAAGAATACCATGGTGTGTAGCCCCCCGTTAAAAGTGCTGATAAATTCTGCGTAAATCAGACATATCCCGAAAAAGTCGGGACAAGTTCTGCGGGAAATCATTGGGCAACTAACGGTTGACTTGACACTAGTCTATTCTGACAATAACTCAAAATCCAATTAATTCGCTCTTTTTAAAATATTATTTCTATACTCCAAGGGGGTCATGCCTGTTACACTTTTGAAATGCTTGTGGAAATTTGACAAATTGTTGTATCCGGAACCGTAGCAACATTCTGAGGTATTGAAGTCATCCTGGTATAAAAGACGGCACGCATTTGCAATTCTAACTTCTATTAAAAATCTGGAAAAGGTTTTTTGGCTTTTATATTTAAAAAACCTACAGAAAGCTGTGGGGGACATGTTTACCAATTCCGCTACCTGCTTTAAAGTTATTCGTTCGTTGTAGTTGGTTCGGATAAAGTCAAACACCTTGTTGATCTTTGGAATATTTTCCTGAACGGTGTGAATGGGAAGCCCCAACGAAGAAAGAAACGTCAACTTATTGTCTTTGGATATATCTTCAAGAATTTCGAGCAGGCCAAGAATTCTGTCAAAAGAACCTTTATCTGTCAGGGAGTTTAATTTTTCACTTATGATCGCCTGTTGTTTTTCCGATACCCGGATCCCATAGACAGAGAAGTCCAACAGCCGCCGGATGGCATATGCTTCAGGGATCTCACTCAACGCGTTTTTTAGCACATCCTGATTGAAAAACACGGAGATGGCCTTGGCATTCTTATGTCCGTGATTTGGAAAATCAAATCCGCTGTTTCTAAATACATGGGGTAAATTTTTTCCCAAGAGATAGATTTCACCATTCCGAAAGGGAACGACACTTTCGGAAACGAATAGGGATCCTCCTCCTTCCAGAATTAAGGAAATTTGGAATTCTTCATGGAAGTGTATCGGTTCAAAGAAATTGTCCAGGTCCCAACTTTCCACCCGGATGGTCTCTTCTTTTAATCTTGGGACCTTAAAATGAAGTGGCTGCATGGTATTAAGGATTTTCAGATGATAAGATAATGGAATAACAAATTAGCAGAATTGCGCAGAATAAGCAAAAAAGTAAATACAGAAAACCCGTATGGCTAAGATAGCACACACATTTGTTAATTTATGATAATGTAAACCCTTGGATAAAGTCTATATTTAATTACAATTTCAAATAAGAATAGTCGTATGAGTTTTCCAAGTATATTTAATGATGTAATAGGGCCTGTTATGCGAGGTCCTTCAAGTTCCCATTGTGCTGCGTCACTTAGAATTGGCCGAATTTGCCATGATTTGATGAACGGAAGTATTTCAAAGATCGAGATTGATTTTGACCCCAATGGCTCATTGGCTACCACCCACAAAGAACAGGGCTCGGACATGGGATTGTTTGGGGGTTTTTTGGGCTGGGAGGCGTATGATGAGCGGCTGGTTAATTCCGAGCAACATATTGGCGCAGCGGGCATTCAGGTCAAAATCAATATCAAGGACATTCAAGCAGAACACCCCAATACCTACAAGATTACACTAAGCAACCCATGGGAATCGCATCAGGTCGTCGCTATTTCTACAGGTGGAGGTATGATAGAAGTAATAGAAGTTGATGGGGCAGCAGTATCTTTTGCGGGAGATAGTTTTATCACGTTGATTTATACTTCCAATACCTCAAGTACACTCCAATATCTTCAGCAAAATACATCCTATGATAATCTGGAAATACATCAGGGCGATCAGCCTTTTATTAAGGTCACAGCTCAGAAATTTTTAAATATAAGTTCTATTGAGGACCTGTTGGAACTGGAGGATGTCACCCAAGTCAAGCAAATCAAACCGGTTTTACCCATTCTTTCAGGCAAAAAGCCAATCGTTCCATTTATTACCTGTGATGAGATGACGGCTTACAATCAGGACAAAAACCTGACATTATGGGAATTGGCGGTTCGTTATGAGAGCATTCGTGGGAATATATCTGAGAAAGAAGTGCTTTCTAAAATGGAGCAAATCCGTGTTATCCTTAAAAATGCCGTTGAAACCGGGTTAAAGGGAACAAAATTCGAAGACCGAATTTTGGGACCACAGTCGGTAAAATTCAAATCGCAGATGGAAAACAAAAAACTGATCGAAGGCGATGTGCTTAACCGGATCATCATGTACGTTTCTGCCATTATGGAAGTGAAGAGTTCCATGGGGGTAATTGTCGCGGCACCGACTGCAGGTTCCTGCGGTGCCATGCCGGGAGCGGTGCTGGGCGTGGCTGATTCCTTGGGCCTTTCAGATGAAGAGACTGTAAAAGCACTCCTTATCGCCGGATTGATAGGTGTGTTTATTGCGGCCCATTCCACGTTTGCAGCCGAGGTGGGTGGATGTCAGGCGGAATGCGGATCGGGTTCCTCTATGGCTGCAGCCGCTATTGTCCACTTGGCCGGGGGTGATTTGAATCAAAGTATCGCCGCAGCATCCATGGCTTTGCAGAGTTCCTTGGGAATGATTTGCGATCCCATTGGTAACCGGGTAGAAGCTCCCTGTCTGAATAAAAATGTCATGGCGGCATCCAATGCCTTGTCCTGCGCGAATATGGCCTTGGCGGATTACGACCATTTGATCCCCATGGATGAGGTGATAGAGACCATGTACACGGTAGGGAAGAGTATACCCAATACCTTGAGATGCACAAATCTCGGTGGCTTGTCCATCACCAAGACAGCCAAAGAAATCGAACGGAAACTGGGTCAAAACCAGTTTTATAAAAGCTGTTAAGGCTAATCGTTAAAAAAAGAACCACTAAGGACACGAAGAAGGCATGGAGGACACAAAGTTTGTTTTCACGCAACGGGCGCAACGATGACGCTCGGGATGATACGGTTTATAAAAAATCTCCCTGTTTTTTAAACCACATAGTTGCATAGCACACATAGGGTCGTTTAGAAAATACCTGTTTCTGGATTAAAAACCATGTGCGCTATGTGGCAAATATTTTTATCTATTCGTGTATTCCTGGCAATTTTTCCACAAAGGATTAAAAACCTCCGTGGCTATCCCTTTTATTCCGCCATAGAAATCGTTTTATTTTCTCCCAACTGGTGGATGGTATTTTGCACTATACCTTCAATAGGCACCCCGTTTTCGTCCTCCAGTGTATAGGATATCTCCATTACCCAAGTAGGTTTGATGGCGGGCAAGGAAAGTAGGACAGATTTCCTATCCGCTGTCAACTCGGCCCCGGATAACTCCAAGGTCTGAACGTTGTGGTGCTTGGATCCATATTTTCTGGACCGCAAAAGGTCCCACGTTTTCACGGTATAGTTGGTGACTTTTTGGGCACTTCCCGCATCCAATTTATCGGTAAAGGTCAGCAGTATACCATCTTTTCGAGCTTTTATTCCAACGGGAATCGTCAGCGGCTTATCAACTTTTCTAATCCGGTACAGTCCTCCCAATTGCGGCTGGGTAGATCCCCAGGCAGATAATCCGCAGAGGTAGAGCTGCCCGTCTCCTGGATTAAACCGTCCCCGCATTACCCCGGTGGAAAATCTCGGAAGTGGCAACTCAAACACCCCACCCTGAACCAGATCTCCAATTTTTTCATGGGGAACCAAAAACACTTTTCCATAACCGTAAGAAAAATTAAGCAGTTGGCCGTTCAACTCGCCCCACTTTTTACTGTCCACCCAAAGCAATTCAGAGGGGGATTGATCCCTATCTCTTTCCACCCAAGCCAAAGGTTGCTCCATGCCGGAATTGGTACTGTCAGCAGGTGGGTTATAGCCAAACATATTGCCATAAAAGCCCCCTTTCTTTACCCAGTTGATCCGATTCATGGGGTTCCAGTGCCCCTCCTGATCGGTCACGATAAATGTCCCGTCAGGATTAATACATACCCCGTTTGCCGCCCGGAAACCCGTGGCTATGATTTCGGTTTTCTGTCCATCCGGGCTTACTTTCAAGAGCGTTCCGTGCTGGGGAACAAGCGCTTCTCTTGCATGGCGGGCACTTTTGGCATAATACAGATTTCCTTCCTTGTCCACCTGCAAGCCCATGGCAAATTCATGGAAGTGGTCCGTGACCTGCTGATCGTTGTTGAAACTCTCATAGAAATCTGTTTCCCCATTTCCGTTCAAATCGTGCAAACGGACAATCTGATCCCTGCACGTGACAAACACTTCTTCATTGATTACCTTTATCCCTAGCGGCTGAAACATTCCTGATGCGATCCGTTGCCAAGTAAGTTTACCGGATTTTTTGGTAAAACCCTCCACGAGCCATACATCCCCATCGGAGGAACAAATGACACCCTTATTAGTGTCTTTGAAAAAGTCCAGACCGCTCAATCTCAATTGATTTTTCCACGGGCTGTTAAAAGGCGGATTTAAAATATCCACCTGAAAAGCCCCTTCCTGTTCTCCCTGCAATACTTCGGTGGTAAGTTTTTGGGGATATCTGGCTTTACCCCCTTTGGTGTATTTCTCCAGGGACTCAGCGGGTAAGCTAGTCTTGGCGTAGTCTTCCAGTCCTTCCATGCCTGCCTTTCCAATTAACAATTTGATATTTAAGGGCTGGGAGGAGTTAATCTCCATAACGATAAACCCATCCTGTTCTTTTAAAGCAGCCCCTTCTCCCACAAGTGCCACAGCGGTTCCAGTTGGTGCTACCCGCATTTTCATAGGCACATCTGATGGACGAATATTAAACGTTCTGGTAAATACAGGCATTTCCTTGGCGGTTTCCAATCCAAATGTTTCTAACACACTAGCTTCTCCCACGGTATAAAAAAGTATAACACGATCTTCATATTGGTATAGGCCTTTGTAATGGGCCCAATCCCTAGGCAATGGCCCAAACTTTCTTTTGTCTCTAGCCGTAAAACGGGGATCCTCAAAGGTGCCCATTTTTGGATGTGCCCATCCGGGTCCCGTTTCATTCTCAAAATGAAGATCTCCAACCGTTCTGGGCGAGATATTGTGTTTTCCGTTGAATAGAATGGCTTCCCAATCGATAAATCCCTCACCCGTCCAAGCCCCGGCAACACGCATCAGGTCGTGGTCGAACATCATCCAGGCATTTCCGGCGGCGACTCCCCCAGCTCCTTTATCCAATCGAACTGCGATACCCTTGTATGCAAAATTAGCATCTCCAAAATCTTCATCCGGTAAGGGCTGTACGGGGCCGGTCGATCTTTGCCTTTCAGGTGCGTCCCGACCAACCAGTTCATAGGTGTTGATCAAAAAATTGCCGTAGTCCATTTCTGCCCAAGGTTTAAACTCCTTGGGAGCGGGGCCCTGTGTGGTTCCCGAAGGCAAGCTTGCCAAATAGTCCTCATCTACCTCAACGTATTGGTCCGGATTTACCTTAAGCAAATACGTCTCCCGAATAAAATTGATGATATCATATTTTTCAACTGGCGTCAGATTAACCTGTGGCGGCATGGATCCATAGCCCCGTGTAAGGGTTTGGTAGATGGAATAAGGATCCTTTCCAACTTTGAATTCGTCAGACCAAAATTTGAAAGCTGTAGGAATTGATCCCACCTGCTCCGGATCTCCGTGACAGTTGAAACAAATATTGTTGTAGATATGCTCTCCCGTTCGGATGGATTCTCCGTGCCTGTCTCCCCATGCGGTGAGTAAAGTCCTGTGGTCTATATCTTTTTCGTAATCTGGGAGATCAGCCTCCTGAAGGATAAAGCCAGGCGTAGAACTATCTTTTTGACTTGCACTATCCGGCTTAGAATTACATGCCAGCAGACCTAGTAATAGCGCAGGAACGAGAAGCTTGTATCGTCTTGTGTTCATTTTTAAATAGTGTAATGGAATTGGGGCAAAATATAAATTAAAATTTGGGTAATCAAAAGGGTGATTTGGTATTACTTCGGAATTCGCCCCCACCAAGGGCCTTCATCTCTGATTTCCAGCCAGAGTCGTTGCATTTTTGGGATTAGATTAAGCAGTGTAGTGTATTCAACATCCGCGAGATCATGTTGTTGTTCCACGTCAGTTTTTATGTTGTATAACTCAAAGGAGGCAGGAACAGCCGTTTTCAGCCAATCGACGGCCTGATGTGTTTGCGATGCTTGGCTTGCCCTGAAATACTTTCGCTCTGGGGCCAATTTCCCGATTAGAACATAATCACCGTCCCGCATGGACATTTGCGCCATCCCAGGCATGTGGGAGGAATTTAAGAGAAAAAACCAAATTGGCAACACGGATCTTTCATAGTCTTTGTTGAGAAAGGCATGGAAGGCATCGGTTCCGTCTAGAAGCCTGTCTTGCGGGATAGAAGCCCCTGCCAGCCTACAAATGGTAGGGAGAAAATCAGTACCGTTAAAAAGCCTGTCGCTTACGGTTCCGGCCGGAATCTTCCCAGGCCATCGGATAAGGCCCGGGACCCGATGGCCTCCTTCATAGGGAAATCGCTTCATCCCTCTTAGGTTCCCTGGTGTTCCAAAACATAGATCCCGTATGGGATCCTCCCACTCTCCGTTTGATTCTGCCAAGGTGACCGGATATTCCGGCCCGTTGTCACTGGTGAAAACGACCATCGTATTATCCCTTAAGCCGGCATCGTCAATAAATTGCATGAATCTACCGAATGTATCATCTAGCTGGGAAACCGTGCCATAGTATTCCTTCTTATTCGAAGAGATATCTTTAGCCGGACGGTCAACACCGCCATACTTTGTCAGAAGCTCCATTGCATCCACACTTGCGTGGTCATACAGTTGGGAAAACCGCTTCGGAGGGTCTATGGGTGTATGGGGTTCATTGCTGGCAATAATCATAAAAAAAGGCTTTTCCCTGTCCCTTTTGGTAGCGATCCAGTCGGCGGCTTCATCGGTGATTATGTCTATATACCAGCCCTCCATTTCTCCTACCGCCTTGCCATTTCTCAGAAATTTGTCCGGATTTCTAGGACCGGTATTGAAGGCGTTTACAGAAGTAGCCAAGGAATAGTCAAAGCCCATATCATGCACAGAAACTTCTGTTGGGGATTCTAAACGTGACAAATGCCATTTACCGAAAAACGCCGTCTCATAGCCTACTTCTTGAAGCAGTTGGGGCAATGTGATTTCATCTCTTTTAAGCGTGGTTCCAAAAAATCCGGTAATGTTATAAAATCCACTGCGGTAGGCGTTTCTTCCTGTAAGTATAGAAGCTCTTGAGGGTGAACAGACGGTCGCGGCTGCATGCATATCCGTCATAAGTACACCCTCTTTTGCAAATTGGTCTAAAAATGGGGTTTTGATAATGGGGTTTCCATAGCAAGCAAGATCCCCGTATCCGAGATCGTCCGTCAGGAAGATGATGATGTTGGGCCGGGAGTTCTCTATGGTGAAAGTTTGGCCTAAACCGGTTTGAATTGCAAACACAGCAAGACCCAAAAAAGATAAAATATAATTCAGTTTTACATTTATCATGAAAAGTGAAATCAAGAGAATGTCATATCGGATTACTTTTGAAATGGCATGCCATACGTAACGGAAAACCCTGATCCTGATTGATCATCGGGTTTTCCGTTACAACTCATTGGCTATAATTGACGGGGTTAAGCAACTTTTGATTAAATTATTTTTGATATTGATTCACCTAACACGGAGTTACCAGTTGAGAGCAATTGGGAGGCGCAAACACTCACAGTTCCTGCCTGACTACAATAGGTACATAGCCTATTTCCATTCCCTTCGGCGGTATGACGATAAGTGAGGGATCGATGGCAACCAATTTTCCCGTAGTCGGGGGTGCCATATATTCCTGATCGATGGTCCAGGATTGGTGGATCTTTTCGACAAACCTCTGCAGCGATTCTTTCTCCTTTTTGCTCCATCCAAATTGCTGAAAAGAAGGTTGGTCCACAAAGCGGTACCACTGGTAAGTTACCGTGGACCCATCTTTTAATTTGGCCGTGTATGGCTTGGATGCGGGACCGGGTTCGGCCCAAGCACCAGATTCTGG
>DATHWC010000203.1:0-8849 GCA_035460985.1 Lunatimonas sp. | reverse complement strand
TGATCAGGTCCCTTAATCGCACCATACTGGAATTGAAATAGGATAAACGCCATGAACGTCACTTTGATTGTCACTCCCTTAATCGCACCATACTGGAATTGAAATTTGCAGCGAAGGCCTGACCAATAGCGTTCCATTTTGCCCTTAATCGCACCATACTGGAATTGAAATGCCTGAGTTGACATGAAGGGATAGGCTAGGTCCACCCTTAATCGCACCATACTGGAATTGAAATAATATATCCATAATGGAATTTAATTCTAAATTGTGACCCTTAATCGCACCATACTGGAATTGAAATTCAGGGATGAGGATTGAGGGGTGAGGATTGAGGGGGCACCTTACTGGAATTGAAATGCGGCTCCCTTCGACTACACTCAGGGGCCGCAGGGCCCTTAATGGCACCATGCTGGAATTGAGTCTTTCAATATAGAATGAAGAATTATGATGCCCCCTAAGCGAATCATAATAATTTAAATAAGACATCCCGTAATTCGTAATTAACCACCCTCCGCAAATCCAACCCAAAAAGAATTGAAACTATATTGCCGCTTACTTGACAAAATTGTTTACATGTTTCTACGCAACTCCTCGATAAAAAAAATTGAAACTTGTTTTGGCAACTCGGTGGTGGGCAAAACCTACGGGTTCCCAAAGTATTTCCAAAAAATCAACAAATGATCCTAGTAAAGACCTTCGAGGTCGGGAAGACCTTAAAGGTCCTCTAACCAGGAACATCGGAGAGTAAATCATTCATACCCAAACGAAAATCTGAAAACCACTTTGCCACGTTTCAGTTTTTTCATAGCCCAATAACGCCTCCCACCAGTGTCATTGGCACCAAGCCGTGAGGGTATGAATAAACTCAAAAACGTTTTCTCAAAACAACATTTTTTACCAATAAATGTTGTTTATAAAACACGCTAATGGTAGACTGCTCCCTTAATCGCTCAATGCTCTAATTGAAATGGCGTAATTCGTAATTGAAAACTCGTAATTGATCATCCACTTTGTCAAGATCCGATTTTTTCATAACTTGCGTTACGTAACATACGTAACGCACTATACAAAATATGAGAACACCCAGTAATCCATTTATCCTTAGCGGCTATCACAGTCCAGCCTATTTCTGCAACCGACAGAAGGAATTGGCCTGGCTGGATGAGCAGTTTCGAAACGAACGTAACGCTGTTCTTTATGCCTTTCGTAGGATGGGTAAAACTGCCCTGATTAAGCGCTTTTTCTATCACTTGGAAAAAGAAAAAAGGGCTAAGACAGTATTTTTGGACCTTTTGGGTACCAGCAGCATGCCGGAAGCAAATAAGAAACTGGCAAACGCCATCGTTCAGAAGTTTGGAAACCTCAATGACGGTATCGGTAAAAAAATGCTGGCCATGCTCAGTTCACTGGGAGCTACCATCGGTTTGGACCCAATAAGTGGGGCACCCCAGGTTACATTTGGCCTAGTACAACCCGCCGAAGTGGAACGGTCCATGGAGGCGATTGGCAGCTTCCTCAAAGAGATTAAGCAGCCTGTGGTCATCGCCATTGATGAGTTCCAGCAAATCACCGAGTACCCCAAACAAAACGCAGAAGCTATTTTCCGCTCTTGGACACAGGAGTTTCCAATGATCCGGTTTATTTTCAGTGGCAGTCACCGTCATATGATGCAGACGATGTTTACCGACCAAAGCCGTCCCTTTTACAACAGTGCGCAGATGTGGTCCTTGGAGCCGATAGGCAAAATGGACTATGCTACCTTTATCCGTGCATTTTTCAAAAAGGCAAACCTTGAAATAAGTGACCCGCTACTTGACAAAATCTTTGACTGGTGCCGTATGCAGACCTACTACATACAGCTTATCTGCAACAAACTATATGGCAGGAGACAGACAGTCAATGATGAGCTGCTTCTGGAAGTACAGCAGGAAACTGTGCAGCAGGAAGCGCCGCTATTCAGCACCTATCAGCATTTGCTTACGGATTTTCAGTGGCGGACCCTAAAAGCAATCGCCTTGCATGAATCTGTACAATCACCCACCTCTCAGGAATTTCTTACAAAATATAAACTTGGCGCTGCCAGCTCTGTAAGTACGGCCCTCAAATTGCTGGTAAAAAAAGAATTTGTAGTATACCAAAATGATCACTACCGCCTCCACGATACACTCTTGATGAGGTGGCTTCAGCAGATTTAATAAAAAAATTACGAATTAAAAATTACGAATTACGGCAGTAGTTGAATCATACTGGAACTGAAATCTGGAAAGTGAAAAGTGAAAAGCCCTTAATTGCACCATATTGAAATTGAAGGGGTAAGTAGTAAGTAGTAAGGCCCCTTAATCGCACCATACTGGAATTGAAATAGGTGAGGACGGGAGACGGAAGACCGGAGACGGGAGACGGGAGTCGGAAGACAGGAGACCGGAGACGGTAGATGATGCCGTAATTCGTAATTCGTAATTGACAATTCGTAATTCCCTTAATCACACCATACTGGAAACAATATAATTTACTCCCAGAATGGTTTTTAGAAAAATGGCGAATATTTCCAGAATAATCCCTAAAAGAAAGACCTACCAAAAACTACAGTAAACTATATTCCCAACACCTATATCAGTGATTTATTATCCCGAAAAAGGTTGAATCAATTAAAATCATTAACTTGGTTTATCAAAATATTCAAAATTTATTCCATGTTCGACCAGTTCTACCAACAGTCAAGTGAACATCTCAAATTAGCTTTTCTGGATGAAACTTTCCAAAAGTACCCAAACCTAAAAGAAGATTTCCTGGCCTTTTACCTGAAACCGTCAGACAGTCCGCTGAAAATGACGGTTGGGGATCCGGATGATTTTATAATTGCCAATACTGATTTAATCAAGGCAGATCTTGAATCCATTGAGATCAATGAGCCTGATTGGGAAGATTATGTGCCACGACACAGCGGCTATATTCCCGAATATGAAGCCATGGAAAACTTGGCGGAAGACCAAATCAGCAGGATGCTCGGTTTGCATGTGAGCGAGGTGGAACGGTATTGCACTATCAAGCATTTTGACCTGGCTTTCTTATACATAATCAGCCTATACCACGCATGCATAGAAGCTGAACTGGATGACGAATATGAGACTTTGCCGCATGCGTCCAATACCATGCTCAACTTACTCGAGAATCAATTGCAGGAACGCGATGCCTTATTCAAGGTCATTCAACTTTCCCCAGACCAGCTTTTCACCATCGCTACAGTGATATTTGATCAATTTCAGAAGTATTTTCGAGAAGACTCTATGTTTTTAAAATTTTTTGAACCTTTGCTATTTGATGTCATTCACTCCGGGGCAGGCGCATCCATCCTTCTTGATGCGATTGAAAATCAGAAAGCAACGGAACATGTCCCCTGGCTGGTGTCAGAATTGCATCGAAAAACAGGGGGCCAAGCAGTCTGGGAACAGTCGGCAAGACAGCTTTGTAAGAAAAACATCAGTGTTGCCCAATCTCTGCTGGAATATTATGGGAGGGAAAATAAAGCTGAATTTGTACATATCGCCCGAGAATTATGGTTCAATGGGCTATTTCAGGCTGAATTCGCCCATCTCTATTTCGAGGGATTGGAGCCTGCCGAAGACCCTGAATTATATCTAGCGGTGGCCTTTTACCTCAACAAGCGACAATTTTCGGAAGCCAGTTATCGGGTTCTGCTGGAGCTGATGGGTAAGGAAGAACGATTAGACTACATTGAGTCATTCAAATGGAATAGATCGGCCTATGTACAGGCACTGTGTATGGAGGAAAAATACACCGAAGCATTGCGGTTTGCCGGTCAGCATATAGACAGGTGGAATATCGTGGATGTTATGACTCCCTGCCTGCACTTCCAGCCAGTATCTGCTTTGGACCTTCTTGAAAGGAAAATCGAGGAGCTCTTAGTGGATGAACGGGGTCGAAATTTTTACGAGAGGATCGCCGAGGT
Organism: Lunatimonas sp.; assembly: GCA_035460985.1. Classification (GTDB taxonomy): domain Bacteria; phylum Bacteroidota; class Bacteroidia; order Cytophagales; family Cyclobacteriaceae; genus Lunatibacter. The sequence goes on along the minus strand of DATHWC010000203.1, from coordinate 4,879 downwards.
GCTAAAGATAGCTGCGGAAATACCTGCCATTAAAGAAAATACGGAAAAGCTGGCTATTCGAATATACTCCTTTTACTCCCGATTATCCGCACTGAGGGATGAATTGAGAATTGCCGGATTGGTTAAAATTTAGGTTGCGGCACGCTGTTATTCTAATCCAAAGGAAAAAAGACAACCCATTTGCAACAATCTAAAGAACCCGTTACCTTCCCCATTACTTCCACCATTTTATAAAATCCGACATGCTGTTACAACTAAAAATTCAAATCAACGGACTATCGAACCCCCCGGTATGGCGTAGGCTCTTGGTACCGGATCATTTTACATTCAGCCGACTGCACCTTGTAATTCAAGCCGCGTTTGGATGGGAAAATAATCACCTATATTTATTTTCCCCCAAGGGATATGGGTCCAAACCCCTCATCAAGTTGGACGATGACGAATGGGAAGATTAGGAACCAAAAAATGCGGAAACGGTCAAATTGAGTGAGTATCTGAATAGAAAAGGAAAAAAATTCACCTATATCTACGACTTTGGGGATGACTGGACACATTCCATCTTGGTGGAGAAACAGATTGATCAGCAGGGTATTCGGGCGGAGTTGGTTGACGGACAAGGTGCCTGTCCCCCTGAAGATTGCGGAGGCTTCTGGGGATATGCAAACCTCTTGGAAGCCCTTGCAGACCCCAAACATGAAATGCATGACGAAATGCTGGATTGGCTGGGCCTTGAAAAGGGGGAAGACTGGGATGCCAATTCCTTTGATCTGGAAACTGCCAAAGCTTATGTGGCGACCGTTTAAGATTTATAAAAAATAAGGAAATAATTGGTGATGAGGTTGAACCCCCGCCGTATCCTAGAGTAAACCATATTTTAGATAGAAGAAAAGATCGAGAAAAGGGAATGGCTTAGTAAATTGGCATGAATCTCTATAAAGGAGTTACGTATGCCAAAAAGAAGAGAACTCTGAACTAACTCCGAAGATGTGACTGATTTAATCCAAAGGCTTTTTAACCATCTGAGACCTATAAGAGCATATGAGAAAATATTTAACGCTTATATGAACTCATATGTCTTATATGGTTTACTTATTTTTCGAAAAAGAAAAGAATAATCAACAAATTCGGGTTTTGGCGGGAACGTATGGCTTCTTCAACCATTATCGGTTCCAAAACTGGCCCACCCCTTCCCTCGCCCTTTAGGGGAGGGCGATATATGACGTGTATTAAGGTGAACTGGGCCAAACCACGGGAAGGTAGATCCGCACATATTCGGGTTTTGGCGGGAACGTATGGCTTCTTCAACTGTACCCGCTTCTAAAACCAAAACCGGCATGTTCTTTTCCAACCAGGGGCTCCGCGGCCGCCACACACCTGGCTATTAAGATTACACCCCGATGGGCTGGGGATTTTTGACAAACCATTCATAACATTCGTGATTTTTAATATCTATCAATATCTAGTATCCACGAATATCAATCCCCAAAATATTTCGGCCGTAGGCCATATTTCTACAATATTTCCACCATATTTCATTATCCTATGCGGCGGGCAAAAAAAAAACGCCGGACATTGCTGACCGGCGTTTTTAATAATTATATTGAAACTGAAAGCTTACTTCTTAGCTTCTTCGTCCATTTTCTCTTTCAATGCTGAAAGGGCGTCCAAATCTCCCAAGGTGGATTTTTCAGCAGAAGGAGCTGAGGATGTCTCAGAACCTGAGGACTTTTTCTTACTTGCAGCACTGGATGCGGCAGCGGCGGCAGCGGTTTTCTTGGCTTTAGCCGCATCTTCCTTGAAGGAAGAAGTATGAGAAAGCACAATGCGCTTGTCGTCTTTGGAGAATTCAGTTACCCTGAAATCCAGAGATTCACCAGCTTCTGCCTGTGATCCGTCCTCTTTTTCGAGGTTTTTGGTCGTGGCAAACCCTTCCAAACCGTATGGCAACTCAAGGATTGCTCCTTTGTCGTTCTTGGATATGATAGAGCACTTATGAATTGATCCAATTGGGAACACCGTCTCGAAAGTATCCCAAGGATTCTCTTCCAATTGCTTGTGACCCAATGCCAATCTTCTGTTGTCTACGTCAAGTTCCAATACAATCACGTCCAACTCGTCATTTACTTTCACAAATTCAGACGGATGCTTGATTTTCTTGGTCCAAGAGAGGTCAGAAACGTGAACCAATCCATCGATACCTTCTTCCAGTTCTAGGAAGAGACCGAAGTTGGTCAGGTTTCTTACGATTCCCTTATGCTTGGTGCCTACCGCATATTTCTGTGCCATTTCCTGCTTAGTCCATGGGTCTTCGGTAAGTTGCTTGATACCCAAAGACATTTTGCGGTCTTCCTTGTCCATAGTCAAGACAACGGCCACAATCTCGTCATTTACTTTGACGAAGTCGGCTGGATTTCTCAAGTGCTGAGACCATGACATTTCGGATACGTGGATCAAACCTTCTACACCTGGGGCAAGCTCAAGGAACGCGCCGTAATCGGCCACGTTTACGATCTTACCTTTTACTTTAGAACCTACTTCAAGGCTGGCAGACAATGAATCCCACGGATGGGAAGTCAATTGCTTCATGCCAAGGGAAATTCGTTTCTTGTCATCATCGAAATCCAATACCACAACCTGTACTTTGTCGTCCAGGTTAAGCACTTCTTCCGGATGGTTGATACGACCCCAAGAGATATCGGTGATGTGCAAAAGCCCATCTACACCACCCAAGTCGATGAATACACCGAAATTGGTCATGTTCTTGATAACACCTTCCAACACCTGACCTTTTTCCAGGTTGTTGAGGATTTCCGCTTTTTGTTTTTCGAGGTCTTTCTCGATGAGTACTTTGTGAGAAACGACTACGTTATCGTTGGCGTGGTTGATTTTCACCACTTTTACTTCCATTTTCTTACCTACGTAGATATCAAAATCCCGAATAGGCTTCACGTCAATCTGGGAACCAGGCAGGAATGCCTCAACCCCATAAATATCTACAATCAGACCGCCTTTGGTTCTTCGCTTCACAAGACCTTCGATCACATTGTCAAATTCCAATGCGTCTTCGATCTCCTGCCAAGCTCTTACCATTTTGGCTTTCTTTCTGGAAAGTACAAGCTGACCAAGGGAGTTCTCCTGCTCTTCGATGAACAAATCGACCTCGTCTCCTATCTTAAGTCCTTCCAAATCCCGGAATTCACTTAAAGGAACAAGTCCGTCTGACTTAAAACCGATGTTGATGATCACGTCCTTGTCATTGATACCTACTACGGTACCTTTGATGACCTCTTTTTCCGTGATTTCATTTAAGGTTTTGTCATACAGCTTCTCCATCTCGGCACGTTCAGCCTTGGTGTAGCCTTCTCCAAAACCCTTGGTTTCGTACTTTTCCCAATTAAAATCTTCTTTATTTGACATATAATAAAAGCCCTGACTATCAACAACCCTAGGGCTCTCGGGTTGAGGTTTTTAGTTCGATTTACCCTCCATGAGAAGGACCGTTCACTCGAACGGACTGCAAATTTACACCTTTTTTTAGGAATAGAAATAACTAGTACACAAAATGTTAGGACAAATTGGTCAATTTGCCTCTCTTATTGACTTGTTCATGGAAAAGAAAGTGGCTTGCTAGACGGGTCTCACTCGGAGGAAAGGTATCCATTCCTCAGCATGCCTTTCTGCATATTCAGCTAGAAAAAAGCTAAGCGTGGGCCTGAAAGGAAGTGTAATAAGTTTCATCCCCGCCTGCTCGGGTGTCTTGTCCCCCTTCAGCGTATTGCAGCGATGACAAGCTGTAGCCAGGTTTGTCCATGTGGTTTTACCGCCCTTTGACTTGGGAAGTACATGGTCAATGGTCAGATTCCTCTTGGACCCGCAGTATTGGCAGCTAAAATTGTCTCTTTTGTACAGATTGGCCCTGTTCAGCATGACGCCTCTGTAGGGGATATTTTTGTACTCATATAGCCGAATCACAGCGGGGTAGAAAAATTCCCTGTCTACCGTACGGATCCGCAGGTAGTCAAAATTAGCCAGGGAGGTGGCTTTTTGAAGTATGGTGAGCACGAGTGCTTTTTGCACCGTAACAATGGCTACCGGAGAATGGTCCAAATTGAGTACCAAAACCTTTTTTTCCATTGAGTCTATCATGCAGGTATCAAATTTATAACTTCATGAACCTGATTTTGGCGGGAAATGTTTCTGCTGCCACTTTCTCTTTCCGGATCAAAGGCCCTAATGATCACCCTTCCCTTGAGATCCAGAAGCTGACCCATCCCCAAATACAGGCCTAGATGATAGGGAATTTTGTTATCGTTGGAAAAAACCACCACATCCCCTTTCTGAATATCCTGAGTTGGTCGTTTCTCTCCGAACTCAATCAAAGCCGAAAGGTAATTCGGCACGATATAACCTGAAAATTTGAAAATCAATTGAACCATAGCTCCCAAATCCAATCCAAAGAGGCTCCTGCCTCCGGACAGAAAAGGGGCATTGACAAATCCTTGGGCGATCTGTACCAATTCCTCCCTATTGGCTTTGGACGAAAAGTCCCTCCATTCCCCCGACAGTTCCAAAGTTTCATTGGGTTCAAAAAGTTCGGCTGTCGATATGTGAAGGATACTGCCCGCGAGCAAATTCAAAAAGTCTCCACGAAACCTAACCCGTGTCACGGGAGAAAGAGTTAGTTTAAAATCACTCTCCTTATACCGCTGATAATCCACTTCACTGATATCCTCATGTTGGTGAACGGAAATCCAACCAGAACCGACCAGCAAGTCGCCCCTCACCAGCAGCCAGTCCAAAAGGCGGCTAGTACCAATTACGGTATAGGTCTCCCCAAAAAGCAATTGGGTAGTCATCCCAGAACCTAAAACAGGCTCAC
>DATHWC010000202.1:0-32001 GCA_035460985.1 Lunatimonas sp. | reverse complement strand
TGATCTTTGAAGTCCTCTTTCAATTCCTCAGAGTTGTCAGCAAATACCCGAACGGTTTCCTCGCTCAAGTTTTGAAACCAGCTGATTAAATAATCGGGTATAGGTTTGCCCCGTTGATCAAAACCCTCCTCGATGGCCCGGGCCCATTGATAAGATGGATTTTCCGAAGTATTGGAAGCTGAAATACCAAAATCCACAAAGGATTTAAGTTGATTTTCCGGGAGAGTTTTGGCTATACTGCGAACGAAACCCAAGGTCTTTTCCTTTTCTGATTTTCCTTCCCTAAGGTGCTCAAATATAAACTGTCCCGCTAGGGGACTATCGGTATCAGCCAAAACCATAGCCAGCAAGTTGGAGGAATCTTCCGACCAATTTTCAGCCAAAGCCAAGGTGATAATCTGATCCTGCTGCATATGATTGTACAGGGCAAGCTTCAGCGTGTAAAGCAAGTGCGTATCCGCAGGGTCCGCTGCTTCATGCTGTTCAATTAGCGGCCGATAATTTTTTGGGTGAGAATGTCGGCTTATTCCCTCAGCAGCTGCCCGTTTTACATGGGAGTTATCATCCGAAAGACCTGCCAACGCCCAATTAGACTGTTCCTCTGTCCAGCTTGGAACGTTGGCCAATATGCGTTGGGCATGAACCCGAACAAGCGCTTCATCGTGTGTTAAGGCTGATCGAAGCTGATCGGGAGTAAGAGCGTCCAGTCGGAATAGGCCCCACAATAATTGTACACGCTGATCAGGAGATATTTTTGCATCTGCCACTAATTTTTGCAAGGTCGCCAATGTCGACTTTCCATGATAATCTACCAACGCATCTGTTGCCGCCATCCGAGTATGCAACGCCTCATTGTCCATCCCCTTTATGATTTGGTCCAAAGTAGCCTTTGACCAGTCAATAATTTCTCGCTGTTTCCCTTTGTAAGTGATCTTCCATATCCTTCCACTCACCCGGTCCCGTTCCGGATGGTCAAGGGGCACCTCATAATGGCCGATGATACTATTATAAAAGTCCGCAATATACATGGCTCCATCGGGTCCGATTTTGATATCCACAGGACGGAACCAAGGGTCTTTGCTTATCAGAAAATCCCGCTTCCTGGTAGCGGTTGGCGTGGTCCCTGTAAAATCCATCACACTGCGGCTAACCCGGCAAGTCACCACATCACCGGAATAAAAACTGTTTTGGTATTCTTCAGGAAATTGTGTGTCAGTATAATATACCAAACCGGAAAGTGCGGTGGAATTCAAACCGTAATCCATCATGGTAGGAGCGAAACCCATGACAGGGTCCTTTTTTCCCCACTGGGTGTAATTGCCTCCCCATATCAACTGGTAAATAGGTAAGGTATGGCAGTCAGCGGAATAGTGATACCCCCACTTGTCCAAATCTGAACCAAAGGGATTAATCCTACCGTCTGTGGTTTTTTCCACGCGACTTCCGTCTTGCCTGAATCGGAAAGTGTTGCCGGACGTCATTGTAATGGAATCCCCATCCGATCCTGCAACGGTAGAAATATTGGAAAATCCGTGGGAGGCGTGAATCCATCCGTCAAGACCGCGAAATAAATTGTTCACCATACCGTGGGTGTCTTTGTGCTCGAAATCCCGGATTAAAACATCTCTTTTTTCGGATTTCCCATCACCGTCCAGATCGTAAAACCGATAGACATTCGGAATGCTATATCCAATGGCCCCATCTTTCACGGGAATGATTCCAATCGGAATGTTAAGATCACTCGCAAAATCGATGATTTTATCGGCCTTTCCGTCCCCATTGGTATCCTCAAGGATGCTTATTCGGTCGTTCCCCTCACCCTGGCCGGCCTTGATTGGGTACTCGGAGGACTGGGTTACCCAGAGCCTGCCCCGGTCATCAAAGGCTATGTTAATCGGTTTGGTAATGTCGGGCTCGGACGCAAAGAGCGTGACTTCGAATCCAGGGGGAAGCTCAAAGCTAGCCATTTCCTCTTCTGGGGTTTGGAATTTGGTGGTTCTTACATGTTCAGCGTAAATGGGATCAGGCTTTTCTTCCACATAGGTGGTGTCATAGGAATTGTCCTGATTAGGCTGGCAAGCCAATAAGAAACATGCCAGACCAATTTTTGGGTTTATTCGGAAGGTCATTGACTTTATTAGAAACGATTTTGTTCAAAGTTATAGCTTAAACATACTTCTTATTCCCCAAACATCCAATTTTGGAGAGAGCGATTTTGATAGGCGGAAAAAGTGTATAGACGAAAGAAAAATCCGAATGCAATACGCGAAATTTACTTGCTTATTTTATTGATTTATGAAATTAACGTAAATCCAATTCAACCTCTCTGGGATCGTGGATAAATAGAATAATCTGAGACAGGGAATTTCAGGCTAAAACGCATGTAGGACACCCTACAGCTTATGCCGAAAAGTAAACCGCAGGTTTTCATAATTGAACAAAGTATCATACCTATAATCTTTCTCAGTAGATTTGAGATACCCAAGTTCCATCCGGATTCTTTCGTTGAGGTAGTATTGGAATCCACCGTAGAACCTATACGTATCAAAAAACTCATCCGAGTCCATATGTGCCATGATTTCAGTGGCCAGCTGAATGGTCCAATGGCCTTTCTGGCGGTTTTTCTCTACAATGGTAAAATCTGTAGTGAACTCATACCTGGCTCGAATGTCGAAAGAATAGGTGCCAATTGTTTGTTCATCGACTTCTTCTGGAGTTAAAAAAGTTCTAACGGTATCCCCCCTAAACCTTTGTTCTGTCCTGAGCCTATGATTAAAGTTCCATTTGTCATGACTGTGTGTGAAATTTGCTTCCTGATGCGGACGTATTTCCGGTTGTACGATGGGCGTATATATACTATATAGTTGGGAATAGGCCAGTCCAGCTCCGAAGTTGAAATTGTTTGTTTTTTTATAATACAGGGTAGACCTGACGATGGTTTGGAATTGGCGTGCAGGGCTAAAAAATCTACGATTGTCAACTTCCGCATCCAGCTTGAGCTTGTCAGAAAGCTCAAATTCTACGTAATACCTGGTCCAATATACCCCGCCATTTTCTAAAGCATTCACTGTCCTTTGGGCGGAAGCAGGGAAAGCTATAATTAGCAATAAAAAACAGGTATATGCAATTCCTAAAAGTTTATCCATAAAAAAAGTGTTTCAAGAACTATTCCAAGCAAAGGGATATGGAGTTGCTGTCGGCGCATTTTTATTCTACCGATAATTTATTTTTCATACAGTACTATTTTATTTTTAAAAAAAAGTTGGTTTATGGTTTTGTTCAGCCCACTACTATTAAAAACGCGAAAACAATAATGGTTAACTGCCTAATTTATCAGTTAACCATTACTGTCTTCATTCGATAATCGGATATCAAACCAACTATCAATTGTAATATTATTCAGATGGACTGACCCGATACACGCCACCATCCTCTTCGTCAGTCACCAAATAAAGGAACCCATCAGGGCCTTGTCTAACATCTCTTATTCTGCCGATTTTTTCGGTGAAGAGTATTTCTTCATGAACAACGTTGTTGTCTTCGATTACCAGGCGCTGAACTTGCTCCTTAAGCAATGACCCGGCAAACAGGTTTCCATCCCAGGAGTTAATCTTCCCATTATGGTAGAATGCCAGTCCCGAAGGAGCCATATTTTCCTCCCATATATGCACAGGCGGGGTGATACCCGGAGCCTTGTTTTTTGCCAATCCACTTTTTTCATTTGTAGAATACTCCTTCCCAAAAGTAATTTGTGGCCAGCCATAATTGTTGCCTACCTCAATGCGATGAAGTAAATCCCCACCGTTCGGACCGTGCTCTGTTGTCCAAATTTCGCCCGTTTCTTTGTTCATGGCTAGACCTTGGTTATTCCGATGGCCATAGCTGAATATTTCCGGTCTGAGATTCCCGGGAGCTACGCCCACAAATGGGTTGTCCTCAACAACACTTCCGTCGTCAGCGATTCTGATAATTGATCCGGCTGGATCAGTCAGATCTTGGGAATTCCACCTTAATCCCCTGTCACCAATTGAAAACATTACTGTTCCGTCACCCGGAAACAATATTCTCGACCCATAATGCCTTCCCGGATTAGTCCGTGGTACCTGAGCGTAGATGGTTTCTAAGTCCGTAAGGGCAGCGTTTTCTACGTCGATTTTGGCACGGGCAAGTGCTGTTCCTGTTCCATACTCATCTTCTCCACTAGTAACCGAATCATCGTCCCCGGGACTTGAGTAAGTGAGGTATATCCACCCGTTGGCGGAATAATCGGGATGCACCACCACATCCAACAACCCGCCCTGATTACCGCCTTCAGTTGGGGATATATCATCTTCAGTGGGGTCTATTTTAGGAATTCCTTCAAGTTTGATTACCCGATCGCCATCAATCAGATACAGGCCGCCGGGTCTTTCCGTGACCAACATCTTTCCGTCCGGAAGCCAAGCAACTGCCCATGGGTGTTCCAAACCTTTAACTACTTTGGTGATGCTGACAGATGCATCTTCTGTAGAAATACTTTCTTCAATAATTTCATTGGTGGTCTCTACTTGGGACCATCCCAATAGGGAAGCCTGAAAAAACACAGTAAATGTAACTAATACTTTACTGTACTTTAACGTGTGATATAATAATTTTTTCATGGAATAGTTGGTTAGTTAACATTACATTTTCACTGCTAACTAAACAAAATTGATTCCAAATGTAAAAATTAAATGTTTAAATTAAAAAATTGTAATTTATACTACCCTTATAGTATACCGTATTAAAAATCAGTGGTCGAATCATCCAGGTCTAATTTTTTTATCCATATATTTCTATAGAGAACCTCATGACCTTCCGCTTGAAGTTTTATGCCACCAGGCCTGTCGGTTATTCCTTTTCCCCCGTCATTTCCCCCGTCCATTCCTGAATTAGGTCCGCCCCATACCTGCTGTATGGACTGGTCACTATGTATTTTTTCACCGTTAAAGTAGATCGTTACCCGAGCATTTTCAGCCAGCTTGCCTTGGTCGTCGAAACGTGCTGCTTTGAATGTGATGTCATACGCATTCCAAGCACCAACACCGTTATAGGGATGATAAGGGGCGGCGTGTTCATTGATAATGGCCGCCATGCCGTGAGAAGTAGTGTCGCCGTCCAAGATTTGAATCTCATACCGATTCTGCAAATAGACACCGCTGTTTCCACCTTCGTTGGCAATCAAAAACTCCACATGCAGCCTAAAGTCCTTAAACTCCTCTTTGGTTACAATGTCTGCTGCTCCATACTTCCCACCTGCCCCTGCCGGGTCGTTTGAACTGACAGCGTTACCTTTGTCCACCGGGTCCTTTACGATCGCCCATTTAATAGGAGGTTCTGCCGAAAACCTAGGGCCTTCCCAATACTGCCATTTGCTATGCAACATTTTTTTGGAGCCATTAAGTAGCGTTTCCGCTCCTTTAGGTGGCTTTACACCCACCCCAACTTGGGCAAGTGTAACGCCATTGATAAATATCAAAATGCAGAAAAGAACGATATGTCGCACAATACAGTTTAGCTTCATGTTAAATTCGGTGACGGAGTTTATAAAGTTGATTGGCAGCAAACCAAATAGTAGTAGTTTGCTGGCGCCATTCTCTTGTTTTATTGATGAACATCTCTTAGGAGATCGTTGATTGTTTTTACCGGATTGAAGGTAATCAAGGGGACTTCCACAAAAATAGAATTCCAGTCTGACATGGAACCATTCCATAAACCAGGCAGCTCCTGGGCTTTTAGTGCACGACCACTCTTTGACTTTTCGGTGATAAAGCCCGTCTTCGGGTCCCGGTGCTTGAGCAAGTTAAACTTGTTGCCTTTATAGTCACGCACCCCGCAGACCAAGTCCGTAGGATTGAAATGGGAGGACTTTTTGAATTTTTCTTTTTGCTCCGGATTGTCAAGGTCCAACTGCGCTGTCTCTCCAATCTGTAGCGAGAGTGACCCATCCGGTTCTTTTACCCAAAAGGGACCGCCGCCTGGCTCACCGGTGTTCTCCACCATGCCGCAAACACGAATAGGCCGATTTAGTTTTTTACGAAGGAATGTAGCTTGCTCTTCCAGCGTACGGCTTTCAAAACCATCAGGAAGCTTGGATCCGACTTTCTTTGTATAAACGTCTTTCGCTTCCTGAACGGTAGATTCACTGACCTCGTTGTCCAGGGATCCCAATGACCTGAAAACCGCCCTTTGAACATCCAGCAAGACACCGCCTATTGCTCGTTTGAACGTGACTGTAGGTTCTTTTAGGCGGTCAGGAACCACATTGTCTATATTTTTAATAAAGATAATGTCGCCGTCGATGTCGTTGAGGTTTTCCAACAAGGCACCATGACCTGCCGGCCGGAAAAGGATTTCTCCGTCTTCTTCCACAAATGGATTATTGTCCATATCCACCGCAATCGTGTTGGTGGATGCCTTTTGCTGGGAGAAAGAAATTTCAAAGTTGACTCCAAAATGGCGCTCCATCTTAGGTTTAACACCAGCTATATGTGTCTCAAACTTTTCCTGGTGTTCCGGGGAAACTGTAAAATGCAGCCGCACTACTTTGCCCTGTCCCAGCCCATACTGCGCTCCCTCCACAAAGTGTTCTTCCACCGGCGTTCTGCTACCGTCCGGATAAGCGTGGAATTTCAGCAATCCCTTGGGTAGGGTTCCGTATTCCAGGCCCTCCTCATCGAGCAGATGGTGAACGATCAATTGGTAATTTTGCTCGGCAATAGCCTGTTCGATGCTGCTACCTGCCCTTTTTAGACTATTATCCAAGTCTTCGTAAAAGGCAAAACCTCCAAGTTGTTCAATGAATTTTTTGGTAAATGCGTCTTTTTCCAAGTCGTTGTTTCCGCTTTCCAAAAAACCAAAAAGGTCCTTGAACATACGGCTGGCAGCACCGCTGGCGGGAACGAATTTGACAATGGATTTTTGTGGGGAGAATTCTTTATAGGTCCCCAATGCGGCTTCCAATGTTTTTTCGTCCAACACCCGAATGCCGTCACCGATAGCGGCTGGGGTGTGAATGTGAAGAAAGGGAAATCCATCCCGAAAATTCTTAATTTGTTCTTCCACCAATGTCAGGTCCATGCCCTGTTTTTGGATTTGTGTTTTCTGTTCTGTGGTTAGCATGTATAAAAATTAGTTAGTCATTCGAAGTTATTTTAGGCAAAACAATATAGCAATTCCCATGCGTAAGAACCTAAGAAATGCCACAAAATTGAAAAAATCCTTTCAACACCTTGACAATTAGTCCTATTCGTTGGTTGGGATATTAAGGTTTACGTCCTCCATTTTCTTTTACCACCCCTTCCATTAACCCACGCATATAACCAATGGCGAATAATGTACCTATGGTGCTATATCCCGGCTTGTCGTTGCTATCTCCCTCCATCGTCGGCACATGATCAGGCCGTATTGGTCCTTGGAATCCAACTTCATAGTAACACTTCATGGCCTCATACATATCGGTCTTGCCATCATCATGAAAGGTTTCCTCAAAGTTGCTTGCGTGCCCCCGGACATCCCGGAAATGGACAAAATGAATGGTCTCCCGCTTCCCAAAATATCGGATGGCAGCGGGAATATCTTCTCCTTTATCCTTTTCTCCCATGGAGGCGAAACTTCCCTGGCAAAAAGTTAACCCATTACTAGGGCTGGGATAAATATCAATAAGACGCTTAAACGCATCTACCGATGTCATGATACGTGGGATTCCGCGAATATTACTTATTGGAGGGTCATCTGGATGCAAGGCGAGTTTAATTCCGTGTTTTTCTGCCTCGGGAACAACGGCCTTGAGAAAATATTCCAAGTTTTCCCACATCTTGTCGTGGGTAATTACGCCAAATTCAGTGATTTTTTCCTGATCTTGAATGTCTTCAATATCAAAAGCACTGACCAATGCTCCTCCCCGTGAAGGCCTATCCAAGGAAGTTCTTGCCCAGTTGATTACTGGCATCCAGTTATAGCAAATAATATCTATGCCAACGGAGGAGAGGTTTTTCATAAAAGTGATAAAGTTCTCGATCTCCTCATCCCGTCCGTTCAATCCTAATTTGGTAGCCGTTCCCAATGTGGGCGGCCCTTCAACTACTTTTAATTGTAACCCCACATTTTCCCAGGCAGCCTTGACTCCTTTAATTACGTCTAAATCCCAAGGCTTTGATCCTTGTAAGTTAGCCATTCCGGGATTGATTCCTCCCACTGCGCCCAGTACATTCATTTGTCTCGCCAGAGCTACTTTACGCGGTTCAATTCCCCAGAAATAGGCCAAACACATATCCAAGCCCATATCTTTTGCCTGTATAAATAGTCTGTTCCTGCTGCTACCGATGGCGCTGGGTGAAGCGGTTAGGGAGAGTGCGGCAATAGTCGCACTTTTTTTAAGGAAGGATCTTCTACGGTTCATGGGGTTGTTGGTTAACGGCCATATAGCAGATCAGCGAAATTCATAAACTGTTCCCAATCATAGGCAGTCAGGTTATGTATTCCCTCACGGATATGATGACCTACATAGGGCATATGGGTTGGTTGATTTACACTTGGAAGTTGGGCAGGTAAATCGACTGGGATATTGTAGATGTCCCGATAAACTCTGGCACCTATTTTTAAGGAAAGGAATTCACCCTTGGGATCTGCCCACTCATCTTCAACGGCACTAGCTACATACACCGCTCTGGGTGCGATGCTGGAAATCAACATATGTTGGTCAATGGGGAGGGCGTCCTCGTTGTCATTGTATTTGTCAAAATTGTCGGTAAACCAATAGGGGAAATTGGAGTTGATACGCTTTACTGTTTCTCCGAATTTTCGCCGGGAGATTGCTGCTCCTCCGCAACCGGAATCGTTGCTGACCGTGATGGCCCATCTGGTATCCTGAGCGCCGGTCCAAAGGGAAGCTTTTCCTCCTCGTGAGTGACCCACCACTCCGGCTTTCGTGGCATCTACTTTTGGATCCCGCTCAAAATAGTCCATCACGCGCATAGCACCCCATGCCCAGGCACCTAATCCACGCATGCCGTTGGCCATTTGCAGTTGTTCGGGATAGAGTGTCTGAAGAATGTCTTCCCTAAAAGTGTCTTTGTTGTCATCGGCCACATCCTGCACATGAAATGCAGCAGCGGCATACCCCCGTTCTATGAGTTTTTCCGCAGGCCAAAAATCCATTTTAACCTGACGGCTGGGGTCAATATTTTCATGATTGCGGTGATTGATCAACAAGAATACAGGGGAGGGTGCGGTTTGCCCGTTTGGCAAAAAAAGAATAAGTCGAATGGTTATTTGTTTCTCATTTTTGGTGACGGTAATATCCACCTCCTTTAAGTGGGCTTGGCCCCCCATAGCATTTTTGTTTTCACCTGCTAAGTGGTAGGTGATGGCGTCAAAATCTTTTGGAACTTGTCCGTAGACATGGTCTTCAAAAAGGTTTATGATTTCCGGCCGGCGGACAAACTCCCAGGTATTGGCGTTGGTGACAATGTCTCCTGACTGGGTAACGAACGGGTCGGGGAGTGAGTAGGCCGGCACCTTGGATTCATCGTAGTTGAACTCATCCTGCGCCATTACAGAAAAATTTGTTATCAAAAAGAATAAAAAAATTAGAGGGCTTAATGTCTTTATTTTCATCGCTGGGGAGTTTGGTTAATTGAAGTATTTCAAATATATACCTAAAATCCGCAAACCTTCCAGGTTTTGTTGATAATCTGCTAGTTGTTCAATTTAAACGGCTGAAACATGGAAGGTTTTTCTTCATAAGGATCATCTAGTTACTGGAAAGTGCTGCGGAATTTAAGTATATAACTGAATTATCAAGAATCCCAAAGTTTCAATTTTACCTAGATCCCAAAAAAAGGAGAATTATGATCTAAGGACTCAAGAAGAATTTGAATGGGTAATTACAGCAATTGGGAAATACCAAAGAATACCAACCTGAAGGGGTTTCTCTTTGATCGAAAAAAGACCGGGCTGTTTCCACGAAGGACAGCCCGGATAAATGTTGGTGGCATAAGGTACCCAATAATAGTTGGTATAAATAGGTTATTTCTTTGAGGTAACAATTATTACTCCGTTTTTGGCAGCAGTACCATACATGTTTATTGCGTTTCCATCTTTTATGACAGAGATACTTTCTATATTTTTTGGGTCAATGTCATCTAATGAGGCATTTACAACTCCATCCAAGACAACTAAAGGTTGATTTTCCAGCGGGGTAAATGAGCTGTTGTTTTTGGGACGTCCATCATTCATTCTGGAGCTGGTGTAGAGCAATTTATTGATTTGATTTGACCTCAAGGCAGCTTGCACCTCCTGAATGGCTCCCATTTTAACATCAGGTTCTGCGCTGAGGTGGGCAGTTATTTCAGTGGGATTTAATCCGGAATCTTCCAATGTCGTTTGAATGGCGTCAGATAATTCCGCATAGATCGGTAAAATCAATCCATTGAAGTTGACCAACTGGTCATTGATTAGTTTGATGGTAATGATGTTGTTGTTTCTTGTACTTGGTTCCTGGAATTTTGAGAGCGTGCCGTACCCATTTACTATTAAACCCTTACCAAGAATAGTATGAAAGTCCGGTTCCTGAACAGGTTGATTGTTGAGTTTAAAGGTAACGGGAAAAATGGCTTCAAAACTGCCTTTCGGTTTTTTAACTTCCCA
Organism: Lunatimonas sp.; assembly: GCA_035460985.1. GTDB lineage: Bacteria > Bacteroidota > Bacteroidia > Cytophagales > Cyclobacteriaceae > Lunatibacter. The sequence goes on along the minus strand of DATHWC010000202.1, from coordinate 21,333 downwards.
ATTTGGAGCGGATTTCAATTGCTTGATTACCTCTTCATTGATATCGGCTGCTACTCCTTTGATGACAGTTACATTATTTATTTTTCCGCTACTGTCAAAGGAAAGCCGGGAAAGTACAGTACCAGCAGTACCTTCATTTCTGGATTCCTTAGGGAAGATAATATTCTGCTGTAAGTATTGATTGAAAGCTTCTCCAGGTTGAATATCACCGTTTCTCCAGTCGGTATTAGCAGTTTTGAGTTCCTCCAGCCGGTCATCTTGGCCAACTGTTTCCGGTAAACTAAAGCGGATCGGCAGTCTCATTTTTACTGCCACCAATTGGCCGCGTTGCATACCCGGTTTCCATGGGGGAGATTCTTTTACCACTCGGATAGCCTCTTCATCCAAGCCTGCGCCGATTCCCCTTAGAATTTCCGGGTTTTGCACGTTACCCTCTTTGTCCACCACAAAGACAAGGTAAACGGTTCCTTCCACTTTTTTGTCTTTTGCGTATTGCGGGTACTTTAAGTTTTCTTTCAGGTATGCGTTCCAGCCTTCCATTCCCCCAGGTGGTACGGGCATGGATTCAACCACGTCAAAAATTTCAGTATCATTAGAGCCTCCGCGAGGGTAGTTTTGTGATCTCAAAACTGAACTGGGCTGGGGGAAAAAGGCAGTTTGGGGCTGGTCATCCTTTCGGAAATCAAATCCCACAGGATAGGTCATGACGACTGCAACCGGTTTCTGATCATATTGACCGTTCTCCCAGGCAGGAACCTCACTGCCTTTCAACGCGGCTAAAAGTTGATCATCCAAACCGCCTCCAAAACTTCTGCGAATGACCGGATGCTGTATCTTTCCCTCCTGATCTACTATAAATTCCAGTTCTACGACCCCGGCAAGGCCTAAGGCTTCCTCCTTTTCAGGTACACTCACCTTGGACCTGAGAAAACTTTCCCATGCCTTCCAGCCATCGACAGGTTTGGGGACGTTCTGTACCTCCATTGGCTTCTTGGCGTTTTCATAAGTTTTCTTCATTTGGGAATTGGCCCGCAGGATTTGGATAAGCTCCCGGACTTTCAGATAATCCGCATCAGAATTAATACCGGAAAATTCATACTCCAATTCACCCAGTTGAGCTTTGAGGATGCCATTTTCCAGCGGGTTTATTTTTTCATAGTGTACGGGATTTTTCAGACTTCGGACCTTTATCCCCACATTAAGGGAATCCTGGAAATCCAACATCTGCTGCTTGATCGTTCGGATATTGGCCGTTTCGTAATTGGTGAAAAGCACCAATCCGCGTTCGGTTTTCATACTTACCAGGCCAAAAAGCATTCCCGTGAGGGGTAACACCATGGCCAGTTTAAACCAGTTTATTTTAGCTGACTTTTTCATCATCATTAGTCTCTTTAAGGTTGTAGATCGGATAAAGTAATTGCCGATAGGAAGATCCAGTCCCTTAAATGCCATTTTGACGATCAATTTGGGGTAGCTTGACTTATTTTCTATTTTCCCCAACACTTTCTCATCTGCCAGGTATTCATGCAGATCCACCAGCGAAAGCCGCATCAGGTGGATGACGGGGTTAAACCAAAACAAGATGCTCAGTGCCTGGTAATAGAGCACATCCCAAGTATGTTTTTGGTGAATATGTTCGAGCTCATGCTGAATGATATGGGATTCTTCCTCAGGTGTGAGAACCTGGGTATCGTCCCAAAACAGCTTATTGAAGAATGAAAACACCGGTGCCAAACCAAAGGTTGGTATCAGAAAATAGTCTCCTTTTAATTTGAAGACCGTCTGATACCAGCCCTTTTCTTGCATCTGCCGTAGTTGTAGATATTGCCAAAATAATTTGAATGACAACAGTGCCACAATGCTTAGGTAGGTGAAAAGCAGATAATCTTTGATTTCCCACAGCAGAGGAAGTTTGGTGTCTGTCACGGTGAATTCTGGAAGACCGAATGTGCCGATGGTTTCGACATCAGCCTGGTCTTTCAGTGCTCTTAATAGGTCGGTGTGCTCGAGGGAGATGCTGGGTTTATCAAAACTTACGGGGATTTCCATCATTGGAAATAAAAGGGCCAGGGCGGGGGCGATCAGTAAATAGGCCCTGTTAAAACGAAACGATTTCTCATCCCGCAGAAAGACCCAATAGATCCCGAAAAAGAAGCAAAGACAGAAAAAGCTTTGCCAGAAGTAATTGATAAATTCAGCCATCACCTGATCATTTTACATCCTTTTTGACTTCATCCATGATTCTTTCCAATTCTTTCAAGTTCATGTTTTCTTCCTTGGCAAAGAAACTTGCCATTTTTGTGAACGAACCTCCGAAATAACCCGACAACAACCGCTTTATGGAAAAGCTTCTATATTCATCTTTGGTGACAATGGGGTAGTACTGATGCGATTTTCCGATCGGATGGTGTTTTACAAATCCCTTTGTTTCAAGTATCCGGATAAACGTCGATACCGTATTATAAGCGGGTTTTGGCTCATCCATCCGCTCCAGGATGTCTTTTACATATGCTTCCTTTAACTCCCAAAGGATCTGCATAATCTGTTCTTCTGCTCTGGTTAACGTCTTCATAGTGTTTTTTTTACAAATTAATCGTTTAGTTTTAATAAAGCAAAAATTACGGGAACTAAATCTTTCTATCGGCATGATAAAGTTAATAAGAATTTTTTAGTTTACTACTAAAAAGTTAATAAAAATTAAAAAATTCGTTTAATAGCTATGGGTGGGCTGGCGAATGGAAACTTGATAATGCGATGCGGCCCCAAATAGCCATCTTGTTTACCAATATGCTTCAATTAACTAAAGTAATGGTTAAATTTACATTATGAGATTAATAATTTCCCCTTTACATAAATTAGGTTTATCAGTCCTCTCTATTATTTTGTGTTTTGCATGCGACCCTCAAAATACCGAACCTTCAATTAAACCCGAACCGACGAGATTTTCTTATGAACTTTTGGCCGAGGGATTGGAAGAACCTATCCAATTGGATTTTGATGAAAAGGGAAGGGTGTATTGGATAGAGCGGACTGGTTCAGTAAAGCGATTGGATGAGGAGCTCGCTCAAATTAGCATAATTGGAAGAGTGGCTCTTGCCACAGAAGATGCTCCGGGTTTAGTTGGATTGTTGGTTGACAAGGACTTTGGACATACCAGGCAGATATTTTTGTATTTTTCCGCAGCCGAGGATAAAGGTGAATATATGCGTTTGAGTCGGTTTGATTTGGATGAAGAGGGCCGCTTGGATACAGGTTCGGAGGTAGTTGTTCTGAAAATATTTTGGGAACAACCGGACGGTCAGCATTTCGGAGGGGGGATGACTTGGGACCAGGATGGAAATTTAATCTTATCAGTGGGATGTGATACCGCACCGTCCCAGTATGCTCCATTGGCTTTTACGAATGAGGGGGGTAGGGGCCAGGATTCTGGACGGTCCGCAGGTAACAGTAACGATCTACGAGGCGCTATTCTACGTGTCAAGCCAAATCCGGACGGGACTTACTCCATTCCGGATGGAAATCTTTTCCCACCCGGCACACCGAATACCAAACCTGAAATCTATGCAATGGGTAATAGGAATCCCTGGAGAGTTTCCATTGACTCAAAGACAGGATATTTACATTGGGGAGAAGTGGGGCCTGATGCGGGAATGGATTCAGAGCGTTTAGGACCTATGGGGTATGACGAATTTAATGTAGCGAAAGGTCCCGGAAATTTCGGCTGGCCGTTTTTTATTGGAGATAATCTTCCTTATTCCAGTTATGATTATTCGGAGGAGACTTATGGGGAGCCGTTTGATCCGGATAATCCTGTCAACAGGTCACCCAACAATACTGGAATTAAGGAACTACCCGCAGCACAGCCTTCTATGGTGTCCTATCCCTATCGCGTTGATGAAAACTGGCCGATTTTGGGAAGTGCGGCCCGTTCCGCTGTAGGGGGCCCGGTATTTAGACAGGCCGATTTTTCAGATGAACTGGGGAAACATATTTTCCCATCCTATTACGAAGGGAAATGGCTGGTTACGGATTATGTTAGGAATTGGATCATGGTGTTAACTATGGACAGGGAAAGGTCAAAGGTGCTTCATATTGAGCCCTTACTACCCCAAGATCTCTTGCAACATAAACAGCCGTTGGACATGGATTTTGGTCCTTCGGGAGATTTATATATAGTAGAATATGGCATATCTGGTCAAGGCAAGATTTCAAAAATTATCTATAATGGCGGTAATCGCCCTCCCATTGCGAAAGCATCAGCAATAGCCGGGTACCAAAATGACCCCTTGTCAGTTCGCTTGTCCGCGGAAGGTTCCGTAGATTATGATGGCAGTGAATTGAATTACAATTGGACGATAACCGGGATGGGGCAGGAGGTGTTTTTCGATTCCCCCAATCCTATTTGGAAGGCGGATAGTGAAGGACTTTACACAGTAACCCTAAAAGTCTCAGATCCGGAAGCGTTATCCGACACTACAGTGTTGGAACTAGTGGTGGGAAACCAGCCTCCTGTGGTAAACTTCGATATAATAAAGGGGAATCAAACCTTCTTTTTTCCAGATGAGATGATCGATTTTCGGGTTCAAATAAGTGACGGGGAGGATCCGGATATTTCCCAAGGTAGCCTCTCAGTGACTGCGGAATATATCCCATCAGGAATAACCATCGGGCAATTGAATCAGTTGCGGGAAGAAAATTTACTTAAGCCGGGAGTACCTGTCAGTCACCTCAAAGCCGAAACATTGATGGAAAATTTCAATTGTTTGAGTTGTCATCGAAAAGAAGAAAAGTTAGTGGGGCCATCCTATCGTGAGGTTTCCCGAAAATATATGAGAATTGCCAATGCCGATGAGATATTGATAAAAAGCATAGCGGAAGGAAGTACTGGACAATGGGGCGATGCACATATGCCACCACACCCAATGATTCCCGACAATGAATTGGCACAGCTTTCAGCTTATATACTAAGTTTGGAAGGGGATGAAATGCCCCTGACTCAATTGGAAAGTTCAGGCAGCTTCAAATTGACACCGCGTGAATTGACCAGGCCGGTGGATCGGTTAGGTAAATTTTATAAGTTTGACATTGAACCGGGAGCGTATTTGTTTTTCTCCCAATATGAAGATCAGGGTATTGAAGGCGTTCCTGGGCTAAATTTGACAGGTCAAGATATCAGGCTGCTGCGATATCCCTTATTTCCTCCAGAATCAGCGGATGAATTTTCTTCTGAGGGAATCTCCTTTACTCCCTCTACGGATGACCCTGGATTCATCATTACCGGAAAAGGTGGATATCTAGGATTTTATCAAGTAGATCTGACGGATATTCACACCATCCGGGTTGGGGCCATTACCCGGTTTTGGCATTGGTCGCACTTTATTGGAGGAACCCTGGAAGTAAGACTCGGCTCGCCTTCTGGTGACCTGGTGGGGTCACCCAAAGAAATATTACCAATACCAACAAAAGATGGCGACGGACCCTTTTTTGGAGAAGCGTCTGGAAAACCGACTTCTGTTGATGTGTCAGACATCCAAGGACTGCAGGATATTTATATCCGTATAAGCAATGATTCGTCTAGGGAAAGCGACGCACTAGTGATCATTACAGGAATTGAATTTCTCTATCAATAATTAATTGAAGCTTGTGAAAGATCCGATCAAAATAGGGCTCAGATTAATTTTATTAAATTCCATTTGGTGGATATCACTTCTTGCTCTCGTTGGATGCGCTAGCAGAAAAGGCCCCAATCTACAAACATTGAATGAAGGAAGGCCACTTTTTAACGGAAAGGATTTGACCGGCTGGCATGCCAGCAAAACAACACACCATGGAACTCAGGGTGATTTCTACTGGGAGAGGGATAAGCTGGTGATGAAGCAAAATCCTTTTGGCATGGGAGGGATATTGTTGACGGATGGTGCTTATATGGATTTTGGTTTATATCTAGAATATAAAGGTACACCGGGTACCAACGGAGGGGTTCTCCTGAGGTCATCCGAAAGCGGATCCGGGTATCAGCTGGAGATCGTCGGAGATGGAGAAAAAGGTACGGGGGCGTTTTTCGGTGAAATGCTACGGACGTCTACTTCTGTTCCGGCACCGGACTTGACCGGTATCTGGAGAAAGCACGATTGGAATTCGATCCATGTTCAAGTTCAGGGTAAGGTTCCCCTTGTTAGTTTATGGATCAATGGAGTACATTTATGGGAAATTCAAATGGAAAGAAATGACCTACTGGCCGATGTCATTGAGGGTATGGTTGGCTTGCAACTCCATTGGAGCTCGACCCATCTTCCCGTCCCAGGTGGAAGCTGCTGTGCCTATTCCTGGAAGCCCGGCGCATCGCATTCTTATAGAAATATTCGGTTGTTGGAAAGATAGGATCCATGAAAAAATTCGCAATTTGTATATTCGTTCTTTTCTTAATTCAGCTACTGGAAACCCGGTTGGTTTTGGGTCAGGGGAGTAGCGCACCAACCCAAACAAACATTCTTGGGATGGAATTTATACTGGTTCATCCGGGAAGAATGGTCGTAGGACGATTGGAGTTGCAATGTCCAGATCCACCGGAGCGCCCAGATGTACATTCGGATGTGGACTGGACGGAGGACGACTACAGAAAATGTCAGGAGTTAATCGCATTGCATTCCCAGCCGGGATTTAGTGTGGAGATCAAAAACCCCTATTATATCGGTAAGTTTGAGGTAACACAACGCCAGTGGCAATCGGTTATGGGGGATAACCCGTCGGTATTTCAAGAAAAAAAGCTGGGGGTGTCTACAGCTGCTTTTCCAGTGGAAAGCGTCACTTGGGAAGATGTGCGGGAATTTATCAAGAAGCTGAATGAGCTGGATTCTTCAGCCAATTATAGATTGCCTACTGAATTTGAATGGGAGTATGCGGCTAGGGCAGGAGAGTCTGAGTTGTTGTCCTGGGCGGCTACAAAAAAGGTTGCTTGGATTCAAGACACTAATAAAGGAAGTCCACAGAAGGTTGGTCAGATGGAGCCAAATGCTTGGGGATTGTACGATATGTTGGGTAATGTGTGGGAATGGGTGGAGGATTTTTACAATGACGATCTCTTTGCCTCGCCGACGCCACCCACTACCGGAACCCAACATGTACTTAAGGGAGGCAGCTTTACCTCAGACGTGGTCAATGCCCATTATTTTTACCATGGGGCAGGCCCAGGTAATGGGTATGATGTGGGATTCAGAGTAGTGATGGAAGTAAAAAATTAGCTTTTTATTTTTTGAAATTCACTATATTACTGCACCAAACCCGCCTCTTTAATTTTCAAACTTATAGTGTTGCGCGTGAAAAATATACTAGGTAAATAGAACTAACTGAAAAATTGAAAGTTAAATCTTATGAAAATAGCAATAATTGGTACTGGAAATGTTGGTGGAGCGCTTGCGACAAAATGGGCTCATGCCGGCCATGAAATTTTTCTTGGAGTCAGGGATGTATCTAACTTCAAAGGCACGGACCTTCTCCAAAATCCAAACACAAGTCTACATACAATTCAGGAAGCAGTAGCACTAGGTGAGGTTGTCTTAATGGCAACTCCCGCCATTACATCCATTGAAACGACCAAATCTCTGGGTGATACCAAGGGAAAGGTGATTATTGATGCGGCAAATATTGTTAACGGGAGAGGACCTATTGGATTTGATTCGGTGACTGAAGCCATTATTGCATACACTGCTACAGACGATGTGGTCAAATGCTTTAATACCACGGGCTACAACAATATGAAAGATACGGCTTATGGAGATCAGACGCTCGATATGTTTGTCGCCGGTGACAGTCCCCATGGCAAGTTGGTCGCCATTGAATTGGCCCATGATGCCGGATTTGGGGCTTGCTACGACATAGGCGGGAATGATAAATTTGATCTCATGGAACAGTTTGCCCGCTTTTGGATCAATTTGGCGTTAAATCAGGGGCATGGCAGGGATATAGGGTTTAAAGTACTGAAGAGATAGGGCCGTTCGTTGGTTTATTCCGGGTTAATTAGCTCTTCAGTGGGTCAATAGAAGATGATTTCGTACAATTAAACCGACCTCTATCATGAATCAATTAAAATTGGGAGCATTTTCCGTAAGCTTAAGCGTAAAGGACATACAGGCATCGAAAACCTTTTATGAGAAACTGGGTTTTTCCGAATTTGGTGGGGATATTTCTCAAAACTGGCTGATACTGAAAAATGGGAACACAGTTATCGGGCTTTTTCAAGGTATGTTTGAAAAAAACATGCTGACCTTTAATCCGGGATGGGATGAAAACGCAAAGGAAGTAAATCCCTTTGATGACATCCGGGCGATCTATCGGCATCTCAAGGAAAATGGAATCGAACCACAAAACGAGGTAGATGAAACCCGTCAAGGTCCTGCAAGCCTGATCATCACCGATCCGGACGGCAACCCGATTTTGATTGATCAGCACCGGTAGGGTATAGTCTGAAATCAAAAAAAGCCACCTTGTCAGACAAGATGGCTTTTGTACACTCGGAAGGATTCGAACCCTCAACCCTCGGAGCCGAAATCCGATATTCTATCCAGTTGAACTACGAGTGCGAATTGTGGTGCAAAGGTAAGAAATCTTTGCACCATTTTGAAATTTAGTTATTAATTCCTTTAAGAACTTGTTGAACTTTTTCAGCAGCTTCTTTCAAAGTGATAGCGGAAGTAACCTTCAATCCTGACTCATCTATGATTTTTGCTCCTTCTTCCGCATTGGTGCCCTGAAGACGAACGATGATAGGAATAGCAATGTCACCGATTGACTTATAGGCTTCCACTACACCGCTAGCGATACGGTCGCATCTTACAATTCCCCCGAAAACGTTAATCAGGATAGCTTTTACTTTTGGATCTTTTAAAATAATACGGAATCCAGCTTCTACGGTTTGGGCATTGGCTCCGCCCCCTACATCCAGGAAGTTGGCAGGCTCACCGCCGGATAGCTTGATCATGTCCATGGTTGCCATTGCCAAGCCGGCACCGTTGACCATACAGCCTACGTTTCCGTCCAATTTGACGTAGTTCAAACCCGATTCACCAGCCTCTACTTCCAATGGATCTTCCTCATCCAAATCGCGCAGGGCGGCTAAATTTTTATTTCTATATAAGGCATTGTCATCCAAGTTGACCTTGGCATCTACTGCCAGGATCTGATCATCCGATGTCTTCAATACAGGGTTGATTTCGATTTGGGAAGCGTCTATGCTGTCATAGGCATTATACAGGGAGATGATGAATTTCACCATTTCTTTAAAGGCATTGCCTTCTAAACCCAACTTGAAGGCCACTTTTCTGGCTTGATAACCCTGAATTCCCAATTGCGGATCTATCCATTCTTTGATGATCTTCTCTGGAGAATGCTCGGCCACTTCTTCAATGTCCATGCCGCCTTCAATAGATGCCATGATTACATTTCCTCCCGTTGCACGGTCAAGAAGTATGGATAAATAATATTCCTTGGGCTTGGAGTCGCCGGGATAATAAACGTCCTGCGCAACAAGAATTTTCTTCACCTTTTTTCCTTCTTCACCTGTCTGAATGGTTACCAAGGTTCCTCCAAGGATGTTTTTTGCGACTTCAGCTACCTGCTCCTGAGATTTGGCCAAGACCACTCCCCGGGATCCGGTTTCCTTAACGGTACCTTTTCCACGACCACCTGCATGAATTTGCGCTTTCAATACATACCATGACGTACCTGTTTCCGCGTTTAGTTTTTTGGCCGCTTCCAGAGCTTGTTCCGGTGTATCTGCTACGATACCTTCCTGAATCTTCACACCAAAAGACTTTAAAACTTCTTTTGCCTGATATTCGTGTATATTCATCCTTGTAAAATTTTTGCCCGAAGTTAACGGCTTAACTTCGATTATTCAAGGTTTCCATTGGGCTTTTTCCTAAAAAGGGTTAATTTTTTCTGTCACCTTTAAATCTATGCAGGTGTATAAGGTTAGCAATCAAGGGGATAGATTTGAGTTGTTTCCAATACTTCGTCCCTGTCTCCGAAATTCAAAAAAATAATATAAATTTAACTTTTGTTGCCTGCGGCTATTGCTGCATGTAAAACCGGATTTCAATTGTATAATTATAACCAATGCTGTTAATAGCCAAAGACATACACAAACACTACGGAGATCTTCATGTGCTGAAAGGCGTAGATGTGACCATCAAAAGCGGGGAAATCGTATCCATAGTAGGAGCCTCCGGAGCGGGAAAAAGTACACTTCTGCATATTCTGGGCACATTGGATGAGGCGGATCAGGGCAGTTTGTCAGTCGATAATGTGGAGCTTTCCAAGCTGAAAGGGGATAAGCTCGCTTCATTCCGCAATGAACGGATTGGTTTTATCTTCCAGTTTCACAATCTACTTCCGGAGTTTACGGGAGAGGAAAATATCATCATCCCCGGTCTGATTGCCGGAAAGAACGAGAAGCAACTGAAGTCAAGGGCGGCCGAATTGGGCGAGCTCCTTGGTGTCAGCTCCCGGTTGCAGCACAAGCCATCTGAACTTTCGGGAGGGGAACAGCAGCGTGTGGCTGTTGCCAGGGCTTTGATCAATAATCCTTCAATCATTTTCGCTGACGAACCCAGTGGGACTTTGGATACCAACAATGCGCAGGCACTTCATGAGCTTTTCTTCAAACTAAGGGATGAGTTCGGGCAATCCTTCGTTATTGTCACCCACAACCAGTCTCTGGCGCGGATGTCTGACCGAATGCTGACGATGCAGGATGGGAAAATTTTGTCAGAGATAGCCAAGCTTTGATATTCTTGAGGGAGAGTAATGTCTCAGGAATTTGAAAGCAAATGAAAATTAGCTCCAATTGGGGCAAGTAATGTAATTTATGAAACGTTAATTAACCTTACAATACCCAATGTACCTGAAAAGTTCGACTATCATCCTGATCGCCCTGCTAGGCATATCAGTCACATTGCCCGCCCAAAGTCTGGTCAGCGGTAAATTCAGCCAAGAAGAGCTGAGAGAAATATTGGTTCCTATTGGTGAATGGATGCCCTTTCCAAGGATCAATGACCGAGCGTCGTGGAATACGGCAGATCAGCAAGCCATGCAGGCGTATTTGGAGACAGCTAATGAGCATATCGACTACGAATGGCCCTATATCCCAGCTACTAAATCCCTCCTGATTCACAGGACGGGTGACCGGGACGAATACCAGTTGATTACTTTTCAAAAGCGGCAGGTACTGGGTACTATGATTATGGCGGAAATCTTTGAAAATGAAGGACGCTTCATTGATCCGATCATTAACGGTATATGGTCCATTTGCGAAGAATCCTTTTGGGGTGTTCCGGCCCATTTGCCGAAGACCGACGAATACTCCGGATTGATGGATGTGTCCAAACCCTTCGTTGATCTATTTGCTGCTGAAACAGCAACCTACTTGGCATGGGCCGACTATTTCCTAGGAGATCAATTTGATGCCGTTTCCCCACAGATTAGGAAGCGAATTAGGCATGAGACAAATCTTCGGATTTTTGAGCCACTCATGAACCAACATCACGGATGGATGGCAGCCAATGAAAATGGAAGGCCACCCAATAATTGGAATCCCTGGATCGTTTCCAACTGGATCAACTCGGCATTGCTGCTGGAGGATGACGAAGAAAAACGTACTGCGCTTATATATAAGGCCGTTCAGGTTCTTGATGAATTTTTGGATCCCTATCCGGAAGACGGCGGATGTGACGAGGGACCCAGCTACTGGGGTGCTGCTGCGGCTTCATTGTACGATAATATTTCGCTGTTAAATTTAGCCTCAAATGATTCCTTCCGGTATGTCTATGCCGATGAAAAAGTAAAAAATATGGGTAGGTTTATTTACCGCTCGCAGATCAGTGAAACCTATTTCCTGAATTTCGCAGACGCCGATCCCCAGCCCAAAATGTCTGCCGCTATGATATACCGCTATGGCAAAGATATTGAAGACCCGGATATGATGAAATTCGGCGCATACTATCGTAAACCCCACGATGGTACCCTAGCCCGTTTTCATTATTTCAGAAATTTCTTTGAGTTGTTTTTGCAGGAAGAGTTTGAGCAGGCCGAACAGGGATTACCCTTGCCCAAGGATGTGTGGTTAAGAGACATTCAGGTAATGGTAGCCAGGGATGTGGAAGGGAGTACGGACGGATTTTTTGTTGCCGCCAAGGGCGGGCATAATGATGAGAGCCATAATCACAACGATATAGGGAATTTTGTGGTGTTTTATGATGGCTTGCCGCTTCTTATTGATGTGGGTAGGGGAACCTATACCCGCAAAACTTTCGGACCGGAGCGCTATTCCATTTGGTACAACCGTTCTGATTATCACAATTTGCCTAGTATCAATAGGCAGGCACAGGTGGATGGAAGCCAATTTAAAGCAACCAATGTTTCCCATTCCGCAAAAACGAATGCTTCAAGCATGACCTTGGATATTTCAAATGCCTATCCTAGGAACACTGCGCTCAACTCTTGGAAGCGTACGGTCACACTAAACCGCGGTAAAAATGTGGTGATAGACGACAGCTATGATTTGTCCAAGGCTGAGAATATTACCCAGCATCTGATGACCATCTATCCTCCGGAGGTTTCCACACCGGGCACATTAACCATACCTTTCAAAGATAAAAACGGAGAAATCCGGAATTTTAGCCTATCCTACGATGCCAAAAGCATGACACCTCAGATCGAAAAGATACCTTTGGTGGCACCTGAGGATAAGGGAATTCTCACCAAATGGGGGGATACTATTTATCGGGTTAATTTTGAATTGATTAATCCAAAAAATAAAGGGTCAATGAAGTTTGTCATTCAATAGGATTGAGTGGACCTTCATGGTGTTGGGACAGTCTGCCGCATTCATGGCAGATCAGGCCATACGCCTTCAAAAACCCCTTCAATCTTTGGATTACGAAGAACTAAAAGGAAAAATAAAAAAGGCAGGGATTGTATTAAATGTGAGTCTATTCTAAGATTATCTAGCCTATGACGCTGATAAATAATTGTGTAGATTTGATTCTGTCGATGGGCTGAAATTTAAACCAGATGAATATGATTCGCTCCAGCATTACTTTAGTATTTGTTCATTTAGCAGGGGTCTTTTTGTCAATTTCCTGTGCTTTGATTCTGCTGCAGATAAGGCTGGTAAGAAGGTCTATATTACCGAAATGAGAAGAAATGAGGATGTATTGGCTGATGATCACAGGGAGATATTTGACCAGCCAGACCGATACACCTTTCTGGATATCTCCCAAAACAATGCTTGGTCCGGATTGGGACAAAAGCATTATGACAACGTTTTGCACGTTCGGGATTATATTGCTGACATTCCCAGGCCCATTAATAACATCAAAAATTATGGAGCAACCCGCCACGGAGAAGAAGAATCCATTGCCCGTTTTTGTAGAATCGTCTTTGCCGGAGCAGCAAGTTCAAGGTTTCACCGCCCTCACCCAATTGAGGATCCTGATGCCCATGAATCTTCCTCAGATTATGGATTAGGCCTAAGCCCCAAAGCGCAAAAGATCATTCAGTCCATGCGTTATATTGTCGACGAAATGATTTGGGGAACATGGCTCCAAATAACGCCATACTATCAGATAGGGAGGATAACGAGGCGTATGTGTTGGCAGTGCCAGGAGAAACTTATGCCCTCTATTTTCCGAAAGAAAATGCGGGAAACGGGGAAATATCACTCGACCTCACTGAAGTTAGTGGGGATTGGAAATTGAAATGGCTTGATGTAACCGAAGCTTCTTGGAAAGGAGAGGAGCTACCAATACAGGGAGGCAGACGGATTCTGATAAAAAAGCCTAGCGAAGCACACTGGGTGGCAATTATACTTCCTGATAATGGGTAAGGCTTAGTTGTACCAGTTTTTCTCATATTATCATTGACTTGAACGAAATAAATTTTGGGAAATTGATAGGTCTGAATTCCTAATATTTAGCGATTACTATTCCTAATTATACAAAACAGCTTGTGAATTTTCCCTAATCAAAAGGTATCAAATAAAAGTAGTCCATCATCTAATTAGATTTTTTCAATGTTGGCTTTACTATTGCATCTGAGTTAAAGGACTCATTATTATTTGACATGGACATGACTTTGGTCTTAATCCCGACTCTTGTTGCCACATCAGTGATGACTGCTTTTAGTTATGGTTACAGCGCAATTGTGAAAAAACAATTTCGGGAGCCCGAATTACTGAATATTCTTTTGATGAGGTGGACAAATGCTTTCCGACACCTCACAAAAGGCAGTTTATTGGGTTGGGCCATTCATTATTTGGTCGGATTTTTTTTCATGTTGGGTTTCTGTTTGATTTGGGAAGTAGTGGAAATTGAGGCAACGCTGTTGTCCGGAGTTATAATGGGCTTTACTGCGGGAATTTTGGGAGTAATTGGCTGGCAACTTACTTTTTGGATTCATCCCAATCCCCCCAAGTTGGACTTTAAACAGTATTACATTCATTTAATCTTGGCACATTTAGTTTTCGGAATTGGCGGAGTGATCACATACAACTATCTGAATTAATGGAAAATATCTTTTTTGATGACTGGCATAGTTTAATCAGGACCGTAGTAATTACGATTCTCGCTTATATTGGTATGGTTTTCTTTCTCAGGATTTCCGGCAAAAGGACGTTGACTAAGATGAATGCCTTTGATTTTATCATTACAGTGGCGTTAGGGTCCACTTTGGCTGCTGTCTGTTTGAATAAAAATATTGCCTTGGTGGATGGTATGACCTGCTTTTTTCTATTGATTTTCCTGCAATTCATCTTGACATGGCTGTCTGTTAGAAGTAAAATGGTCAAAAACACAATAACAAGCAGCCCTTCAATGCTGGTGTATAACGGGCAGGCACTGGAAGATGTGATGAAAAAGGAACGGATTACCATTGAAGAAATAAAAATGGCTGCCAGAAATAAGGGAATTGAAGATATTTCTAAAGTGGGTATAATGATATTGGAGACTACCGGAGAAATATCTGTAATCCAAACCATCGAAGGCGAAAAACTAAATGTCTTTGATCCATTAAAGAAAATTGACAGTCAAACTCATTCTAAAAATTGAATTTCCTGTGGGGATTTTGGATTGATTTGAAGAAGAAAAAGGCCCTTCAAAACGCTGTTGCTAGATGAAGGGTCTCTTTGCTATTTTAACCTATAAGTTTCTGACATCCAGGTTGGAGTGAAATGCACAACAAACAATCAAATACTTCACGACTGAATATTGTGTTGCTTTAGTTTATTGAAAAGGGTCTTGCGGTCAATACCCAATTGCTGGGCAGCCTTTGTTTTATTGTAATGGGTCTCTTCCAACACTTTCTTGATTACTTCGGCTTCGGCATTCGCCGCGATGTCTTTCAGATTTATTGGTTCATTAGTCTTTTCTTTTGGTACAGGCTGAATGTCCTCGGTACCGAACCTGTTTGACAAATCCGGTTTGGATTCATCATCAGCAAATGTAAACTTGGAAGAATGGACAATTTCTTGGGGTATACAGGAGAGCTTAATTTCACCTTTATCGGTCAATAATAGTGAGCGTCTGATTACGTTTCTCATTTCTCTCAGGTTTCCAGGCCAATCATAGGTGTTGAATAAGTTAACCACCTCACTTGAAAATCCCGAAACGTTTTTATTAAGTTCTTCATTTGCCAGCTCCAGGAAATGGTTGGCAAATTCCATGATATCCGCACCCCTTTTTCGTAAAGGAGGCACATTTATCGTAAATTCATTAAATCTATAATAGAGGTCCTCGCGGAATTTTCCTTTTTTAACAGCTTCTCTCAAATCTTCATTGGAGGCAACTATGATCCGAACATCAATTTCCTTGTCCTTAATCGCTCCTATTCGTCGAAGTTTTTTCTCCTGTACCAACCGCAGTAAACCCACTTGGGTTTCGTAAGAAAGGTTGGATATTTCATCCAAAAAAATCGAACCACCATCTGCTACTTCGAACTGGCCAGGTTTCGCACTCACTGCTCCGGTGAAACCACCTTTCTCATGACCCCAAAGTTCACTTCCGGCAAGTTCCTTGGTAAGTGCCCCACAATCGATAGCAACAAAGGGTTTCCCCTTTCTTTCGCTCATTTCATGGATAGTCCGGGCAATATTTTCCTTTCCAGATCCGCTTTCCCCATAAATAATCACACTAAAATTGGTTGGTGCCACCAAGCTTACTTCATTTAACAGCTGGCTGGAAGCCTTATCTTTACCCCAGATGTATTCGGGGTTTGTTCCGCTTTTGCGGGCTGAACTAATGTGAGTAGATGGTTTTGTTGTATCGGATAAGGTGACCTTTGACGGTTCTTTAATTGCGCGGTCTATTAAACTCAGAATTTCATCCGGAATTAAAGGTTTAACCACATAGTCAAAAGCTCCTTTCTTCATCACCTCAACGGCAATACGCACATCAGCGTACCCGGTAATAATCGCTACTTTGGTTTCTGGGCTGATTGTTTTGACTTGTTGAAGTATTTCACGGCCCTCCATTTTCCTTAATTTGAAGTCGCAAAGCACCAAATCATAATTTTTATTTTTTATCAAATCGATTCCTTCAGGCCCAGTAAGTGTGGTGTCTACTTCATGTCCTTTTTTCGAGAGGAATCTTTTCAATAGTTGACAGATGTCCAGATTATCGTCAATAACTAGAATGTTTGCCATGTTTTATTTTTAAGATATAATTCGGTTAATTTCGTCGAATGTAAACGGTTTGTTCAAAAAGGATCTTACCCCAAGCTCTCTGGCGTGGATTTGCATTTCGTTATCATTGTACGCACTCATGAGAATGATGTTGACCTCCTTATCAATTTTCCTAAAATCAGGAATAGACTTCAACCCATTACCGTCAGGCAAGTTTACATCTAAAAACATAAAATCAGGATGTTTGTCGAGAAGTTGCTCTTTACCGTCCTCAAGGCAGTTAGCAGTATATACCTCAAAACCCTGTCGTTTGAGAAACCTGGACAAAAGTCCAAGGATCTCAATCTCATCATCTACTACGAGTATGACTGCTTTATCCATTAAATCCATAATTGAATCAAATAAAGTATAATGTAAAAACAAACTTATTTACTTTATGTTATTCAAGACTATGAAACAAAAACACAAAAGGTGCCATTAGCACCTTTTGTGTTTTCCCTTTCCCACAAATCCGTTGAAAACAAGCTTCATCTCTATCTTTGAAAGTTGGTATGTTTAAAAGTTAAGGAATATGATCACTTTCGTTTAAAACTCAATCATTTTTTCCCAAACAATCTAAACAGGCCTTCTTCCGCTGATTACCCTAAAAAGAATCGCAATGATCGCCAACACTAATAATATGTGTATAAGGCCACCAACACTGTAGACAAACGCACCAAGAATCCAACCGATTATTAAAATTACAGCTATTAAATACAATAAATTTCCCATTGTTTTTTAAGTTTAGTTTTTAATGTATATTTTTCATTTCAATTACCATCCAATGTCCAAATAGCATGCCCGTTAAGAAATCGGGTTTGATTTGATCTTTTCAAGCATTATTGGGGAATATTTAATTAAACAAAAATTTAAGTGGGGATTATATTCCCCAAATCTTATGAAAGAGATAAAATCGTATACCATCATCACCTTGGCCCTTATATTTTTATGTGGGACAATTTCAGTCTATACCATCTATAGGGTCAATTATTTAAACAGCGAAAGTAAAACGACTGAACTAATTATTAAGATTACCAATGATCTGCAAACTAAAGTATTGGAGTATGATATAACGATTTTAAGTTTTGCTACTACATACGATTCCGTATTTCTGGACAGTATGAGTGTCATTAGGACTAAAATAGACTTGGATATTGAGGATCTGTCTAACTTGGTGGGGAAAAATGAACTTCAGGAAAGCAGGTTGGATTCTATCAGATCGTTGCTCGTCGGACGCCATCATGTTTTTGCCTCATCGCTAGCGAGTAACCCCACACCTGAGGGGTTGTTACAATATGTCAGGCAGAACAGAAAGGCGAATTATCTGAGATTTGGTAAAAGGATAAAAGAGCAAACCGATGCAATCCTCGTCCAACAACGTAAAAAATTAACCGAGAGGGATCTAGGAGTACTTACAAATTTGTCCGCATTAAGCATTGTCATTTTAACTATCACATTGGGAGGAATATCGGCAGCGGTATTGAATTTTTATTCCATTTATCAATATAATTTAGCTCAAAAGGCATCAGATCAGGAAATTAAAGATTATCAAAATAAACTAAAAATTCAAATTGAACAACTTAATAGCACGAATAAGGAGTTGGAACAATTTGCTTACGTAGCCTCACACGATTTGCAGGAGCCACTTCGTAAAATAACTTCGTTTAATGATTTGTTGCAAGATCAATACAAGGACGCATTAGAAGGTGATGGAAAGCTCTACTTAGAGCGAATAGCTTATGCGGCAACAAGGATGAGGAAATTGATCTCCGATCTTCTGGAATACAGTCGTGCTGGTAGATATGCCGAGGATAAGGAGGTAATTAATTTGAATGCGATCGTAGATGAAATCTTAGATGATTTAAGTATACAGATCGAGCAAAAAAACGCGTCGGTCCAAGTTGACAAACTCCCGGAAATTTTTGCACATCAATCTGACTGGAGGATGCTATTTCAGAATCTTATCAGTAATGCGTTGAAATTCAGTAAATCAAACGAGCACCCCAGATTAAGGATAACCTATAGAATCGCCGAAAACAAGTTGGTATCTGAGTATTTTGGGAACAGCACGCCGAATACGGCCTATCATCACCTGGAAGTGAGAGACAATGGGATAGGTTTCAATACTGAATATGCAAATAAAATATTTACCATATTTCAACGGTTACACGGTAAAGACGAGTACGAGGGAACGGGGATAGGTCTAGCTATATGTAAAAAAATCGTAGAAAGGTACGGAGGGACGATTTACGCTACTTCGGAAGTAGGCAAAGGCTCCTCATTTCATATTCTGGTGCCTTTCGCACTAACCCCAAATGACCAAAAATAAAAAAGTATATGTAGAGCATATTGTATGGAGGTCGGCTGTTACTATGTATATAAAGGTATTTTAAAGGTAAATAAATGAATCATCACTAAGATTTTGCAGAAATTCGTTGTAATTTTGCATAATTCATACCTTATAAGGCATTTCACATTCACCGTCTCCACATGAAAACCGGAAAAAAATTAACACTACTCATTGCCGAGGATGACGTAGATGATAGAATGCTGATTACTAAGGCCTTAACAGAAACCTTTAGTCAGGCAGAACTCAAATGCGTGGAGAATGGCGAAATCCTATTACAGTATCTTCACCGAGAGGGAAAATATCAGGATGATGTGAACTTTCCTTTTCCCCAGTTAATCCTTCTGGATTTGAATATGCCCAAAAAAGACGGTAGAGAAGCATTGAAAGAAATTAAATCTGACAATCTTCTGAAAAAAATACCGGTTATTATCTTTACTACCTCAAGAAACGAGGATGATATTACAGTAACCTACAATATGGGTTCCAACAGCTACATAACGAAGCCCGGATCCTTTGAAGAGTTGCTAGCGCTTGGGAAAGAATTGGAAAATTATTGGGGAAACACTGTTTTATTGCCAGCTTAAATTGAAATTTGTTACATGAATAAAAAGTTAATTCGAGTTCTTTATGTAGATGATGACATGGATGATTTTTTGTTGGTTCAGTCCATGTTAAAGCATTGCCAGTCAACCCGTTTTGAGCTTACAAACGCAATCAATTACCAAGAGGCATTGCAGATGCTAAATCAGGATTTTGATGTTTTTTTGGTAGATTACAAACTGGGAAAGGAAACGGGAATAAATGTATTGGAGGCGGTAAGGAGTAAACTCAAGCATGCTCCGGTGATCATTCTAACAGGAATGGATAGTGGGCATGCTGATAGGGAGGCCATGGAGTTTGGGGCCTCGGATTATTTGGTAAAAGGAGGCTTTAACGCTCCTATGCTTGAACGAACCATCCGCTATGCCATCCGAGATGCGGCGTTGCATGAAAGCCTTGAAATTGCAGGAAAGAAATTCAAAAATATCTTTGAAAGATCTGCGGACCCCATAGTATTGGTAAATGCAGATACATTGGTTCTGGATGCCAATCCCTCTTTCAGCAAAAAATTTGGATATGATCCTTCCAAGGAGGACTTTTATCCTTTTTACCTTCGGAATTTATTCGTTGAGGATAAGGATAGTGAAAATTTCACCCTGCTGCTGGGGTGTATTTCTGATTTTTCCGATTTTCAGGCAAAGTTAAAGATACCCTCTGGTCAGAATATTGAAGCACTTATAAGTATCGCCCAAGATGAGTCCAATCATGAACTCTTCCAGTTGATGATAAAAGATCTCACCCAACTAAAAGCTCAAGAAGAGGACCATTTTAACATGAAGAAATTTTCTTCTACCGGAAGGATTGCAAGAATATTGGCGCATGAGGTAAAAAACCCGCTAACCACAATACTACTTTCCGCAGAACAATTAAGTTTTGAGCTACCCGAGAACGTTTTGAAGGAAAGTGGTGATTTGGTGGAAGTAGTCAAGAAAAACTGTACAAGAATCAACCAACTTATTATGCAATTACTGGAATCAACTAGGTTTACAGAATTGGATATAAAAGATTATAATATCAATACGCTCCTGGATGAGGCACTTGAATCCGCGGAAGACAGGCTTTCTCTACAAAAAATAGAGATTGTTAAGGATTATGAAAAGGAAATATGTTCCATAAAAGTAGATGGCGAAAAGGTTAAAATTGCATTTACAAACCTTATTGTGAATGCCATAGAAGCTATGGAGCAGAAAAAGGGAATACTGAAACTTAAAACCAAATCCCAAGACAAAAAATGTATAGTGGAAATTACAGATAATGGAAGTGGAATATCTCCTGAACATGTAGATAGACTGTTTGAGCCTTTTTACACAAACAAACCAACAGGATCAGGGCTTGGCCTGACAAATACGCAAAATATCATCCTTAGCCATGGGGGTTCCATTCGGGTGAAAAGTAAGGTGAATGTGGGCACAACTTTTTTTATCACGTTTGATTTCTCTTGAAAGATACAAAGCAGAAAAAAGGCTTTAAGAAAAATATTCTAAAAATGAGGCCATATTTTGATAAATTGTCCTCCGCCTTAAAAAGCTCATTAGCATAAAAATCACCCTGTCTTCCTTAAAAGCAGATCTCTAATTATCTCTGAGATCTACTTTAACGTTAATTACTTGTCACCGAATTATTTCGTCTTCCCATATCTGATCTGTGCAGTCCGAGTTTTTTCCTTTTTACT
>DATHWC010000201.1:0-16603 GCA_035460985.1 Lunatimonas sp. | reverse complement strand
ATCATCCCAAGAAGCCTTAGAAAAAATCAACTGCTGTATGAATCTACTGAATTCCTCCGGCCTAAAACGAGCCTTGCAGTCTACCATCAATTCAAATATGGCCTTTGCTTTGTTGTCACAGCGTGCCCAAGGACACATCAGTACCATTGATTTAACCTTATGGGGATGGCGGATGGCTAGTTGCTGGGCTATGGTACTTCCCATGGATACCCCTACTACCTTGACGGAAGGTATTCCTAACTCATCCAATAACGCAGCACAATCGTCCGCCATCATACCCGTGGAATAGGGTCCCATGGGTTTGTCTGATTGTCCGACGCCGCGGTTGTCAAGCATAATACATTGGAAATCCTTCTCCCAGGCAGCTACGTGCTTTTCCCAAACCGATCCCGGTGCGGTAATGCCCATGATCAATAAGAGGGGCTCTCCCTTTCCGCGGGTTTCGTAAAAAATATTAATTCCGTTTGCGCTTATAGTAGGCATGATATCTTTATTTGAGCTGATGAATCAATTCTTCCTGTACCCATTTTCCGTCATGAAGGGTCACAAAATCAGGATCGTCAAGGGCTTCCTTCCCTTCATCCTCACAGATGATCCAGCCCGGAAAATTAATATCCTTTAGCCACTGCGTGATACCTATCAAATCCACTTTTCCCTTACCCATTAGTGTAAACTCAGGATTCCCATCCCAATCTTTGTAGTGAACATGATTAATCAGCGATTGAGATTCTTTCATTTTGGCCAGTGGATCCATACCCGCATTGATGATATGCCCCACATCGGGACACCAGCCAGTCACGGAGGCGTCAAGGCTTTCCAAGATTACTTTATAGTCTTCTTCTGTTCGAGTAATGGAAGAGTGGGGAGAGTTGGGGTGAAAGCTACTGACAACCCCGCGGTCCGCCGCTCTTTTCGATACCTCATTGACAATGTTCACTAGGTTTTTTCGACGGCTTTCCAAGTCATGTCTACCTGTGGGAATTTGCACGGTACACAAGACAGAATTTGGAAATTGCTCCAGCATGGTAATGGCATCGTCTGCAATCCGTTTTTCCTCATCCGTTTCCGATGTTCCGTTCCAGTCAAGCGCAAGTGCTACCGCAGCCAGATCAATATTGCGTTGGCTGAGCTTATCGGCCAGCAATTTCGGATCGGAAAGAGGACCCATCCAAGTGAAAATCGGCTGGATCCCTGTAAATCCGGCATCGGCGATAATATCAATCATGTGACCCAGCTGACCTTTGTGGGTTTCGCCGTTGCCACTCATAAACCAGGTATATACTTCTGCTCCAAAGCGAAATGGTAGGTTGGACATGTTTTGAATTGGTTTTAAGGTTTTATGATTTGATTAAAATTGGGTTTTTCTTGAAAAGCGGGTGTTTACAAACCGTGCTTTTCTCCCATAGCTCTGATGAATTTCAGACCGCTTTCCGCCATTTCCCATGGTTGGGAAAACTCCCTCCACACACCAATTGAATTGGCAAAGTCAGGATCGTTACGGGTAAATCCCTCTATCGTTAGCCAACCATCGTATCCAATCTCAGCCAGTGCGGAGAAAGTATCGTCAAAGGGTACATGCCCCGATCCGGGAGTCCCGCGGTCGTTTTCACTAATATGAACATGCCCTAAGAGCGGTGCTATTTTACGAATTGCATCACCAAGTTTTTTTTCTTCGATATTGGCATGATGTGTGTCAAACATGGCTCTGACGTTCGAATGATTTACTTTTTTTAGCAAATGGGTCAATTGATCCATCGTATTGCACAGGTAGCATTCAAACCTGTTTAATGCCTCCGGGGCAAGGATTATACCTGCCTGCTTGGCATAATCTCCGGCAGCATGTAACACTTCAGCACTCCGTTCATATTCGTCTTCTTCCGGAGCGCGCTTTGCAAAAACCGTGAATGCGGAATGAAAGGGCCCGCAGATCAATTTGGCTCCCAAATCATGTGATCGGTCAATGGTCCATTTAATTTTATCCAGTGCCTTTGCTCTGATTTTGGCATCAGGATCTATCGGGTTTTCATCCGCTCCCAGTACAAAAACAGTTGTGGTTTCCAGTCCCAAGCTACGGGTATGATCCCCAATCCGTTTATAAGCTGCTTCATCAGGGGCACCAACTAAAAACTCCACACCGTCATAACCGATTGTTTTCAGGCGGTCAATGATCGGCTTCAATTCATCCGATACTGCGGCTGACCAAGCCAATACGTTGAATCCTATTTTATTCTTCATTCTCAACTCGTATTTTTTGGGTATTTATGTATCTATTCACTTTAAAGTATCACATGCGTTATTTGAAATCAGAAACCTTCATTCCGCGCCGCCAGTTGTCAAATCCAAACATGGTGGGTTTGTATTCTCCGACATAATCCACTTTTGTATTTTCGGTAATTTTATCCGACATATTCAAGCACCAGTAGGCTGCGTTTACTACTAACTTTCTGAGATCCTGACTTTCCAAGTCAACTGAGGCTCCCATTGTGCTTGTAAATACTTTTCCCGAATTGCCACTTTCGCTAGTATAGTTCTTTACCCAAGCGATAGGCATAAGTGCTTTTTCCCAGTTCACAGGTGTATCCGCTGTCATGCCCTGTGTAACGGCCCCGTGAATCAATACCTCGGCGTTGTCACCCAAATTGCGGACGGTATAAACATCGGATGCTACCCAGATATCCTTGATTCCTCGAAGAATCGGATGCTTGCGTTCGGACGCCAGCCCGTCAAGCATAGCCCGCGTTCCCTCCACAGCATGATGCCCGTGGTGCGCAACCCAAGTTTCCCCTAATATTTTACGTCCAAAACCTTGCTTCCAACCCGCATCGTCACTCATCCAGTGGTATTTTTTATACTTGCTTTCGTTATCTTTACCATAGTTAAATGCATGAGTAGAAGTTCTGAGCCCAATAATTGGTTTTCCTGCTTGGATGTAGTCGTCAATATACTTCATCTGCTCATCGGGGAGCTCCCGAAAGCGCATCAGCATAATTACCAAGTCGGCCTCAACTAGATGCTCTAAGCCTGGGATATTGGATTTATAATTTGGGATGATTTCATCCTTAGCAGGATCTATCGAAAAAAGCACGGTACAGTCAAATCCATGATGCTGCGCAAGAATTTTACCAAGCATTGGCAGTCCCTCCTCTGAACGGTATTCGTCATCTCCGCTGATTAATACAATTTTTTTACCTTTACCCGGTCCAGCATTACCTTTAAATTCAAGCCATTTTTCTCCGTGTTGCCCCATGCAAAAGCTTAGGCTAAACAATATCAACAAGCCGGTATTTCTCCAGTTTTTATAGGCAAAAAAGCCATTCATTAGATTTTTCATTATTGAAAGGTTTATCGTTTTATCTTATCTAAATAAAGGTAAGGATTTGGTTTTGGATTTTTTCCGTAGCCCAATACCGTCTTACCTAAAAAGGGATATACTGAGCGTTTGAAAACTCAATATATCCCATAATAATTAAAATCCATAATCTAAGACATGGTCTGTAACATTTAGACCTCTATCCTAGCAATAAAAACTGCCCGGCGTACCTTTGTACATTTCTCCAGAGCATTTTTTCGTTTCAAATTGAGGTATTAATAACCGGTGTTTTGAGTTAGTTTAGTGTTGTTTCTGATTTCAGCAGTTGGAATCGGGAACAACAATTCTCTGGCGGTAACGGTAGGGCCATAGGAAAACTGATGTCCTACATAGGGTTCAAACTCGTTTGTCTCCAAATTTAACGCCTGACGCAACCTAACCATATCAAACCAGGTTTTATTTTCATAGCAGAGCTCATGCCATCTTTCTTTGAGCACGGCATCGCGGAACTCATCCTTCGATAAACCTGACAAATCCGGCAAGTCAGCTCTCCTTCTTATCAAATTAACGGCTTGATACGCCTCAGCAGTAGGACCGGACGCTTCATTGATTGCTTCAGCATAGGTCAGCAATACCTCTGCGTAGCGATAGACTGGCCAATTCATCCCACTGCTTGTGGTGCTGAGTTGAGCTACCTCATCGAAATGCTTCCATAAATAATAATCTCCCAGTGGCATGTTCTCATTTCTATTCGTTCTCGTCGTGTACTCCGTATAGAAGAATTGCTTTTCTTGTATCCGCTTATCCCCTTCTTCAAATGTTGAAATGAAATCCGAATTGGCAAAGATGCCGCCTGTCTCATCACTGTAGGCGCTTATTCCTCTATTGTAAGGAATAATGGAAACCTGCCAAGTACTTGGCACAATAAAGGCCGCAAATTGAATCATAAAGATATTTTCTCCCTGGTTTTTCAATTCTACTGTATTCAATCCGCTATAGTTTTCAAAAAGAGAAAACTGACCGGATTGTATCACTTCATTGGCTTTGTTTGCGGCTAATTGGTAGTATTCCGATCCCTTTTGAAGGGGATGTCCCGCCATGGTCAAATAAACACTTGCCAACATACTCTTCACCGCTCCCATCGATACCCTCCCGGTAACTTCTCGGTAGGGCAATCCGAGGGTCTCGGCAGTAGTCAAATCTTCCACAATCTGATTATAAACGGCATCTACAGAAGCTGGTTCCGGATACATTTCGGGTGAAGTAAGATCTATCACACTAGTAATCAAAGGAATATTTCCAAATATTCGAACTAAATGGTAATAATAATAAGCCCTTAAAAACCGAGCTTCTCCGAGCAGTCTATTTTTGGCCGCAGCATCCATCTCTATTCCGGGAATCCTGTCAATAGCCAGGTTGGCGTTCGCTATTCCCCGATAATAGGATGTCCAATAGGTCTGACCATAGGCATTATCTGAATTATTTATAAGTGCCCTAACGAAGAGACTGTTTTGCGCCTGTCCCAATTCGGTATCTGCCAAACCTGTGGCAAACTCGGTCATCATCCAAGGACCTCCCCCGAAACCACTCTGCATTACGGGCCTTAGGCTTTCGTAAGTTGCGTTAACCACACTGGTGGCATGCTCGGCTCGGGTAAAATAATTTTCCAGTGTAAAATTAGACTTATCCGTTTCTTCCAGAAAGTCAGCGCAGGACCATCCTGTGACCATTAAAAGGCCGATGATCATTGTCCTCGAAATATTTTCTATATATTTTTTCATGTTTTTCAGTTTTACCGATATCCTTAAAGTCCAATATTAAGTCCTAGCATGAATACTTGTGGTTTCGGATAGGCGTACAAATCAACACCTTGGTCAAAAGGAGATCCAGACGTGGAAACTTCCGGGTCATATCCCTGAAACTTGGTAGTCAAAAAGAAGTTCTGAACAGACACAAATGCCCTCAGTCTACTTAAGTGTAGCCGCTGAATAAGCGTTGGTTCGAAATTATAGGCCAATAGCAAATTTCTTCCTCTTAAAAATGAACCGTCTTGAAGCCTGTCCGTATCGTTGAATGTATTGTATCCAGCCGTCAGAGGTCTCAACTCCGCTATGTTGGTGTTTTGATTTTGGGGAGTCCACGCATTTAATACCGTCTTAAAGCTATTGGCAATACCTTGCCGGTCTTCAGCAGAGTGCTTGCTTCTCCACAATACGCCATTACCATACATGAACTGTAGGTCAACAGTAAGTTCGAAATTTTTGTATCCAAATGTATTCAATAAGGTACCAAATCCTTTTGGTATACCCTGTCCCATTACCACACGGTCATTATCGTTGATTACGCCGTCTCCATTGGTGTCCTCGTATCGGATGTCTCCCGGCCGTTTGCCAAAGCTAGCAGCCTCATCTGCCTCATCCAGATTCCAAGTTCCCAAATGAACAAATCCAAAGAAAGCGCCCACTGGTTCTCCTTCCCTGATGATCGTGGATCCGGAGAATATATCAGCGCCTCCTGTAAGTTCCAAAACTGTATTTCTGTTCAGGGAAATGTTGAAATGCGTATTCCACGTAAAGTCTTGGTTCGCCACATTCACCGAATTCAAGGCAATTTCAATCCCCTTATTCTCCATGCTTCCAATGTTTTGGGTCACAGTAGTGTACCCGCTACTGGAAGGTACAGGGGCATTTAGCAACATGTCCTTTGTCAGTTTTCTATAAAGATCCAATTCAAAGGTCAGTCGGTTGTTAAATAAGCCTAATTCCAACCCTATGTCTGTTTGGAAGGTTCTTTCCCATCTCAAATCAGGATTGGAAAGCCTGTTGACGCCAAGACCTATTGCACGCTGATCGCCAAATATGACGGTATAGTTGCCCATACCTGCCAGTGCTTGGTAAGCAGCGATTTCAGAGTTGCCCGTAATTCCATAGCTGGAACGTAATTTAAGGTTTGATACCGTGTTGCTTTCCTTAAGGAAGTCTTCCTCAGAAATCCTCCAAGCTAATGCAGCAGATGGAAACACGGCATACCTGTTTGCCTCACCAAATTTGGAAGAACCGTCTATCCTACCCGTAAACGTAGCCAAGTATTTCTCCTTCATGTTATAGTTAAACCGACCAAAATAAGAGTTCAGGCCATATGCTGAAGTTCCTGACTGGGTCTGGAATACATTGGCACCTGCACCCAGATTGTTGAACATAAAGTAATCATCCTGAAAATTTTGAGAGCGGGCAAGGGTATTAAACCTGTTCACATGCTGCCAAGAGATCCCCAAGAGCGCATTGAAAGAGTGGTCTTCGTTGATCTCTTTGTTGTAGGTTAGGTAGTTCTCAAATTGCCAAGAATTGTGCCTGTCATTTGTTACCGAAGCATCACCTTGCTGATTTCGGGCAATGAAGTTCAACGTTCTGCCTCCATAATAATCTATCCGCTGATTGATTATGTTAGTAGCTAAAATAGATCGAAACTCCAAGCCTTTTGCCAGATAAAAGTTAGCGAAAACGTTGCCCAAAAGCGTCTGGGTATTTAATTGGTAGATCCGCTCCCTTACTACCTGTATAGGGTTGTTACCACCTTCCATGCCGGGATAATGCTCATTTCCAGCCCATGATCCGTCTGGATACCTAACAGGTATAATAGGCAAAGCCTCTAGGACCTGTCGCATCGCTATAATACCTCCAGCACCCAATGGGTCAACTTGACTTTCCTTTTGGTCATTATAACTCAACGAACCTCCTACTTTCAGCCAATCCTTGATTTGACTGTCAAATACAAATCGGGCCGCATAGCGCTTCAACCATGATCCCTGCATTAATCCCTCTTCGTTTCTGTGATTCAAATATACCCCGTAACTGTCCTTCTCATTTCCTCCAGTAAAGGCCAACTGGTGGTTTTGGGTGATCGCCTGACGGAAAGACTCATCCTGCCAATCGGTATCATACAGCGGTTGTCCGTTTGAATCAAACAGGCGTGGGTCGGTTCTTTTTAGTCGGGGATCCCTGTAAATCCCATTAGCCCATCCGTTCGGATCATATTTTTGTGCATTTTGATACGCAATATCCTCTACCCTAAGGAATTCCTCAGAATTTAAAAGAGGAATTTTTCTCGGTAAAACTCCTACACTGAAGTCGACATCATAAGTGATTATTCCACCGGTTTGGCTACCCCTTTTGGTAGAAACCAAAATAACGCCGTTTGCTCCCCTGGCTCCGTATATTGCAGTAGCGGAAGCATCCTTGAGCACTTCTACAGACGCGATATCATTTGGATTGATATAATCTATCGGCGTACTGCCATTGGCTAAGCCGGTAGAATGCATGATTACCCCATCAATTACATACAGAGGATCATTGGCGATACTTACCGAGGTGTTCCCCCTGATGCGGATATTGGCCCTACCGCCTGGTCTACCTGAATTGATCGACACGTTTACACCCTGTATCCTTCCTGACAGAGCCTGGTTCAGTGATGCGGATGGACGCTCCTGAAGGGCTTCCCCGCTAACGGAACCCACGGATCCTGTCAAATCTGACTTCCGCTGTGTTCCGTACCCCACTACTACCACTTCGCTAAGGTCCGAAAAAGAGGAGTTCAAGGTGATTTCTAAATTCGTAATACCACCGGATACTGTTACTTCTCTGGTCTCATATCCAATAAAACTCGCCACGATCACCTCTCCGTCTGTTGCCTGAAGAGAAAACTCCCCGTCAATATCCGTCACTGTCCCGCGTTGGGTACCTTTGACCAATACCGACACGCCCGGAATCAATTCCTGGTCTGCCTGTGATTTAATCACACCTCTGATCGTTCGCATATCCTGGGCATACGTGGATACCCCCAAGAATAAGCTGAACACTGATAAAAGCAGGAGCCTGCTTTTATACTTTTTGAATAAAATTTGCATCATAACAATTGGGTTTATTTGGTGAATACTAATTTTTGAATTTTATTTTGTTCCAAATCCTAAAATAAAATAATTTATACATTAAAGCAACCAAATTTTTTGATTACAGCCATCCTGCACTATCCTGCTAATAACTATTTTTAAGTGAAATTCCGCGCAAATCCCTCTCTTAACAATTTGAGAATTTTGGTAGTAAACCGATCAAAAAGAGAATATGAATAAATACTTGTCAAAAGTACCTTTCATCAAATAAGCAATCAATAACTATAAATCTTATCTATTCTAGGTAACAAAAAGGTATTTTAACCTCATTCTGGAAAAGAGTTCATCCAGAATTAGTGAAGTTTTGTAATTTGCAGGCCAAATTCAAGAGAATAAAAACAAAATCACTATGATCCCACTGTCAATCTACAAATTTCCCGTTATTCTATTGCTAGCTGTACTAGCCACAAGCTGCGGAAGTCCCCAAAAGGACAAATCAGACCAACCCGATGAAGATGTGTATATGTTTTCCTATTTTGTAGGCAACGGGGAGGACGGTCTACGCCTGGCCTCTTCTACCGATGGATATACTTGGAATGCTATGGCTGATGGAAAATCTTTTCTTACGCCCACCGCAGGCGATGATAAGTTAATGCGGGACCCTTGCATCATCCGGGGCAAGGACGGAAAGTTTCATATGGTTTGGACCGTCAGCTGGAATGAAAAGGGACTGGGATATGCATCGTCGGAGGACTTGGTAAACTGGTCAACGCAGCAGTATATCCCTGTGATGGAGCACGAGAAAAATGCCAGAAACACTTGGGCACCGGAGGTTTTTTACGATGAAGCAGAAGATTTGTATATGATTTTTTGGGCGACCACGATAAGTGGATTGTATCCGGAAACCCAATCTGAGGAGGAAAGTGCGTACAACCACCGTCAGTACTATGTGACTACAAAGGATTTCGAGACATTTTCGGACACGAAACTTTTCTACGAACCCGGCTTCAATGTCATCGACGGAACGTTGATCAAAGAAGATGGCACCTATGTTCTGTTTGTAAAAGATGAAACACGGGAACCTGCCCAGAAAAATATCCGAATAGCCAGAAGCAATGGGGTTACGGGACCCTATGGACCAGCAGGTCCTCCCATCACAGGCGACTACTGGGCGGAGGGGCCGACTGTAGCTAAGGTAGGCGATCGTTGGATCGTGTATTTTGATAAATACATCAACCATGAAATGGGAGCGGTGGCTTCTGTGGATCTGGAAAATTGGGAAGACATATCGGACGAAATCACATTCCCAGAAGGAACCCGGCATGGTACTGCCTTTAAAATAACGAAGAGGGAGCTTGACTTTATCGTGGAGAATGGCCCTGCAAATTAACTATAAAGTATTCAGGGCGAGTATTCTCTGAAAACAAGCATTAGTCGGTCAGACGAAGTCCGCTTGACTCTAAAGCCCAAAAGATGAAATATCTCCCGAGGAAAAAATCGGGTTATTTTGGGATTTGCCCAATAAATACGAGGGTTTAAAGTGTCTACCCGTACGCCTGGCAAATAGGCAATCCCTTTTAAGAGGTTAAATTTCCGAAGCTGTTTAGAAATCCATAGCCAAAACTTGGAAACCGGCCTTATAATAAAAAAACCATCATCCCCCTCTGTTTGATATAGGGGCATAAATATCAGTCCCGATTGACCTGCAGAAATTTCCCCGGATTGGTCACTTGCCAAGACTTGCTTTCTGTGGATTGCTTGAAAATTCCGAAATCCTGGGGCCATTTTGAACCCTGAAAATGGGACTACCCCGTGGCGATAAATGATTTCATAGAAACCCGGAGAGAATTTAAACCCTAAGGTGAGCGTATCTTGCAGCTCTTGGATTTGATTTTCAGTTATGCCAATCATACCTAAATGATTCAAAAATAACTCTACAAAAGCCGCATGCCTGTCCGCTGAAAAAGGATCATCATGCCTTCCCGCCTCAAAGCCCAACGCCGGAAAGCCCAAGTCATTGACATAGCTCATCAAAGGGCCATCGAGGAACTCTTCTATACCCAGAATAAGCGGAATGGGGAAATTTTCGGCCAGTCTGCGGTTCATTATGGCGTCATTGAAGGGAATAAAGGGCGCACTGTCGGCGGAAGTAGTATGTAAATCTAAAAAAGTCAAAGGTTGGCTTCCGTGCTCTGCCACAATTGAGGTGATCTGGTAATCCATTGATTTTAGCTCATGAAGTTCGTGTATTTCAGGCCATTCCTCTATGGGGGCATGCCGTACCAGTTCCAAGTTTTCCCTACTCCATACCCTGTTAAAATCTTTGTGAACAAATCGCTGTGAGCGGATTAGTGCCTCCACATTCCCGATCAACACATATATGTTTCCCCGTAAATCTCCTTCCTTAATTCGGTCTGAAGAAAAAAGTAATTTCATGGCGGCCAATGCAGCCGGTTCATTTCCATGCATGCAAACCGTTATAACCAATGTCGGAAAATTGTTTCCCCTAATATATTTTCTGAAAACCCGTCCCTGTTTTATTTCGTCTATTTGCTCGATTTTTTTAAATTCATTTAACATTTTTCTGAAGTTTTTTCCAGATCTCCTGGGTATCCTTATCTGTAATTAATCCTATCAAGTGATTTCCCTCTACTACGGGAAGGCAACTGATTTTTTTATCTACCATCAGCAACATGGCATATTTTGCATCTACAGTGGGCCCGATGGTTATCAAATCCTTCTGCATTATTTCTTTGGCCGTAATTAATGCATCCCCCTTTTTATCCGCTAGATGCTTATCTACATTTTTACGGGTGATGAGCCCCTTCAAGTTACCCTTATCATCTTCAACTGGGATGTGCCGAATGTCCCTCCAGGTCATAATCTTAGCCACCAAATCAACCAGATCCTCCTCCTGCACGGTAATAAGGTCGGTGGACATGACACTGCCTATCCAGTCATAGGAAAAGGGAACCTCTGCACCTTCTTTGGCGGAAGCTATAGACCATTGATGGATGGGTTGACGGCTCAGCCTCCGCTTTTGCATGGCTGCGGTGACAGCCACCATGGCCTCCTCCCTGTTCAATGCTCGTTTCATCTTCCGAAAGCTTTTCGTTAACCAACTACTTCCATCCCTCCCCGATCTTGCCCTTGCATCGATAATAGATAAATATTTTTCCGAGTCTTTTTGACTTATACCTATAGATGCCAACCCCTCCCGCGCCATGGGTATCAGCGTCTCAACTACAAGGTGAAGGGCGGGAACGACCTTACCTTCCCAAATCATGCTGCTCTGAATTCCTGCTGTTGCTGCTTTGTAAAAATTACCCTTGGTATCTTCGAATGACAACTTACCCCAATTTCTTCGGTAATTCTGCGGCATCGCTTTCATTAATCCCACCCAAAAAGCAAAGTTGGCAATCTCATCTATGACAGAGGGGCCTGCTGGTAGGTAACGGTTTTCAATTCGTAAATGCGGAACCCCCTCGGTCACTCCATAACACGGGCGATTCCATTTCCAAATAGTTCCATTATGAAGATTGAGGGCCTTTAGCCGAGGAATCTTACCTAAAGCAAGGGTTTTTAGGGAATCCTCCTCGGTCAGATTGGTTAATATCAGGGTAAAACGTGCTATATCTTCCTTGTATATTTCGGTAATTTCCCGGATCCACCGATCGCCGAAGGACACCCGCTGCTGCCTTTCCCTGAGGTGGTACCCCTTACTTCGTATATCTATGCTTTGCTGGAAAAGTGGTATCCGTGTTTCACTCCATAGTTCCCTACCAAATAGAAGGGGGGAGTTCGTACATATGGCAAGAACGGGACCGGAGATAAGCTGGGCCCAGTTGTATTGATCCACAAAGTCCTCGGCCGATACCTGCAAGTGACACTGAAAGCTGGTATTGCAGGCTTCAAAAAGAATATTCGTATGTGCAAGTATTAGCTCATCCACCCCCTGGATATTCAGCTCAAAATCTTGGCCCCGAAGTTTTTTGATAACTTCTCCCAAAGCCAAGTAGCGTGGATTTGGAGTCATGTGGTCCATTTGTCCCGATCGGATATCTATAGAGGGCAAGATTCCCGTTAGGATTACCTGGCTGCCAAATTCGCGGGTTGCATCGTCTACTTTTCCCAAAAGCTGTCTGAGTTGCTTTTCCATAAGGGAAAAACATTGGTCTTTAAGCTCCAACGGATCCAGATTTATCTCCAAATTGTAGAGGGCCAGTTCAGTGGTAAAATGGGGGTCATTAAGCCTGTTTAGGACAGACGTGCCTACACGGGAAGGTTTATAGAACTTATCTACCAGCGACAATTCCTGCTCCGCGCCGATGCGTTGCCGATCATGCTCGATTAGCCCCCTTTTCAGTATCAAGTCAAGTGCCTCCAAATCATTTAAGAGATATTTCAGAAAATGTCTTCTCTCAAGACCTTCGTCCCGGGAAGTGCTTTTTTGTTTTCCCATAAAACTTAATCTTACTTAAATCTACCCTCAGCCTATAATATTTCGACTAACTAGGTCGAAAAATAATTAGGAATGAAGAAAACTACCTTCCTTAATCCTGCCTGGTTTCAAATATCTTTCATATGACCTACTCTTTTCGATATTGGAAAACCATATATACGCATATATTATATTTGAAGGTATTTTAATTGAATCTTAAAATATTAAATATGTTTTGTTAATATTATTAGTATTTTATTTGGTAAATTATTTTTTATATCCGCATTATCAATTTACATTTGAATATACAAAAAATCTGAAAGCCGCTTTGTGAAGTTGGAATGAATGTTTGGATTTCAAAGTTGGATTCAGTTTTTTGTAGTTGGTTATTTTTCAATGTAGGGTTTGCCTGGAGTTTCGTGTAACCACGAAACTCCGGCAATTTTTTTTTAACAATCCACCCAGTTTACAGACAAGGCCAAGCCACCCTCAGAAGTCTCCTTATATTTACCATTCATGTCTTTTGCGGTCTCCCACATTGTTTTGATAACTTTATCCAAAGTAACTTTTGCATGCTCGCCTGACGTTTCCAACGCAAGTTCGGCAGCGTTAATCGCTTTGACAGCTCCCATAGTGTTTCTTTCAATGCATGGTATCTGCACCAATCCTGCTATGGGATCACAGGTCAATCCCAAATGATGTTCCATGGCAATCTCCGCTGCTATTAGTACTTGCACAGGCGTGCCTCCCATCATTTCGCACAAGGCTCCGGCTGCCATGGCACTGGACACACCAATCTCTGCCTGGCAGCCTCCCATGGCTGCTGAGATCGTCGCTCCCTTCTTGACAATGGAACCTATTTCTCCGGCCACTAACAAAAACTTTCGTATATGGCCCTTTGTAGCCTCCTTGTTTTCGATGGCTAGATAATAGAGCAAAACTGCAGGAATCACTCCCGCACTTCCATTGGTAGGAGCAGTCACCACCCTTCCCAAAGCTGCGTTTACCTCATTGACCGCCAAGGCAAAACAACTGACCCATTTTAATACTTTACGAAAATCTACATGAATATGCCGAATTGCCTCCATCCATTCCTGAGCAGAATTATAAATGGCTATCCCGATTAATCCTTTGTGTAGATCAAAAGCACGGCGCTTGACCATCAGCCCTCCTGGCAAATGGCCTTCACTGTGGCAACCAATATACATACTCTCCAGCATCGTCTCCCACAACTTATCCAGTCTTTCCATGACCTCATCCGGATTCCTTAAACTGAGCTCATTCATAAGGACGATCTCGGAAATAGGCTTGTTTTCCTGGTCGCAATAGGTCAAAAGTTGACTGGCCTTTTCTATGGGAAAAGGAAAACTTTTGAAAGTCTCCTCTAAATCCAGCGGATTATTTTCCTGCTGGACAAATCCTCCGCCAATTGAATAATAAACAGATTCAATCGTCTCACCTTTAATGGTCGCCTGAAATTTCATCCCGTTTGCATGATAGGGAAGAAATTCCTTTAGAAAAATAATATCCTGATCCGGATCAAAATGCACATCACGTTTCCCGTCTAGCGACAATTTTTTAGTCTCCTTTATCCTGGCAATAGTAGCATCAATTTCCTCAATGGGAAATGTCTCCGGATGCATACCACTCAGGCCCAGCATCAGCGCAAGATCAGTGGCGTGGCCTTTTCCTGTTAGGGATAATGAACCGTATAAACCGACGCTGATCCCATCTACCAATTCAATCCGATCGGGTCCAATTTCTTCCAAAAATAGCAGGGCAGCCTTCCATGGCCCCAAGGTATGCGAACTCGAAGGGCCGACCCCTATCTTTAGCATATCAAAAACAGAAATACATTCCATATTATCCGGTTGATGATTATTTAATACGAATTGCGTAAAACGACTTTTGTGGGGAAATTAGCCTACGAATAAACTACCAGATAGCCAAGTTACACAAATCGGTCCAATTAAAGTTTTTATAAAGATTCGGGCAGGTAATTATTTTTTCGGTTGTTAGGGTCAGTTACGGCTATCAACATTGGGCATAAACGAATGCCTTTTAACGGATGATGTGTTTTTGATTCCCATAAATACGGCAGTCGTTCAGATTGGGTTGAATAAGATTTGGCTGACGTATTTTCAATATGGTCTGGTGGAATGGATCTGGAAATGCCTGTTGTATGGAAACCGGATTCCGCCTAAAAGCTAATATTACTTTTGCGACGAATAGCCGATTTAATTTTTTTGAAGTATTAATAAGGTAGCAATTTTAATCTTTCGCCCCTATGATCAGTTACATAAAAATTGGCATAGTCTTCCTGTTGTTATTAAATTTCCCAATAGCCACACATGCGCAGGAGACTGCCCGAGGGTTTGTCTATCAAGACCTGAACAAAAACGGTCAAAAAGACAGCCAGGAACCCGGCCTTCCGAACGTTCTCGTTTCCAACGGGCAGGATGTTGTAGCAACAGATGCCAATGGCCGGTACGAGCTGCCCATTTCCGAAGGGATGGGGATATTTGTCATCAAGCCTTCAGGCTTTTCAGTCCCGCTTAATTCGCATCACCTGCCGCAGTATTATCATTGGCACAATCCAAAAGGAACTCCGGCCACCTCAGTTCCTAGTGTAGCACCTACAGGTGTATTGCCTGACCAACTGAATTTTGCATTACGGGAACAAGTAGAGGATGATAAATTTGATGTGTTGCTGTTTGGAGATCCACAGGCAAGGGGCATTAAGGAGGTAAATTACGTCAGTCATGATGTGGTGGAGGAATGTATTGGTACCCCTGCCGTATTTGGCATTACTTTGGGAGATATCGTGGCGGATGACCCTGCCCTATTTGAGGAAGTAAGCCAATCCATTGCGCAGATTGGGATACCCTGGCATTACGTTTTTGGCAACCACGACCACAACCGGGATGTGACTGAAGACCACGATAGGGATGGAACCTTCAAGCGGATATTTGGACCTAGCACCTATGCCTTTGAATATGGACAGGTTTCATTTATAGTGTTAAGAGATATCCACTATTCCGAAGATGGTAGATATAGTTCCCGGTTTACAGATGAACAGTTGGGATTTGTCCAAGAATATTTAGATCTGGTTCCTGAGGAAAAGCTGGTCATCGTCGTTCAACATGCGCCTCTGATTCGTACAGAGGGCAGGGAAACACTTTATCGTCTGCTGGAAAAGAGGCCCCATACCTTATCAATTTCCGGCCATACCCATACCATGAATCATATTTTTGTCGATGAGGAAATGGGATGGAACGGGAGTACCCAGCACCATCACTTTATCAATGCCACCGTAAGTGGAAGCTGGTGGTGCGGCCTAAAGGATGAAACGGGCATTCCCCACGCAACCATGAATGACGGGGCACCCAATGGATATACCATTCTAAGTTTGGATGGCGCCGCATATCAACTTACGTTTAAAGCAGCCCGCAGGCCGGCCGACTATCAGTTAAACGTCTACTTGAAGGACGACATCGCCCGAGACAGCTTGGCAAATACACCGGTCATCGTAAATGTATTCTCAGGGTCACAACGATCCACGGTGGAAATGAAAGTGGCAGGCAGTGAAAAATGGATTCCACTTGATTTCACGCCTATGCCGGATCCATACAACGAATGGATGCATTCGCTAAGCCCATATCTTGATGGAAGGTTGGAGGATGGAAGCAGGATAGACGAACCGCTGGGATATAAAATGGATAAACCCCGCAGTACCTCACACATCTGGTCGGCTAGCCTGCCGGCAGAATTGACACCGGGCACCCATCATATTTTGGTTAGGACGACGGATATGTTTGGAAGGGTATGGACGGGAAAAAGAATATTTCGGGTCCATTGAGATTAGGATAATGCAAAGCAATCAGTCTCCAAACCAAACTCCAGCCGTTTACAAAATGAAAATCTGTAGTACACAACCTGGAAGTTAAAAAACATAGTCAACTGATTT
>DATHWC010000200.1:0-5427 GCA_035460985.1 Lunatimonas sp. | reverse complement strand
AGCGTTGTCCGGTACAGTGGCATATTGATTGGTGCCGTTGAATCTAAGCGCTGTGCCGTTTACCCCTTCTATCCAGGTGGGGTTACCTGTTGTTATCGCATTGTTTCCATATTCAGAAGCATCGAGCAGGTCTGTTCCACTTCCCTCGTCCATTTTCCAGAGAGCCACCTGTATTGGGTTGAGGGCGGCTGAGGTTGTAGTGAAACTCCAAGCGGCTGACCATTCAGTGTCCCCGTTGGCATTTGTTGCAAGAACTCTCCAATAGTAGGCGGTGCTATTTGCTAGACCATTAACGGTGAATGAAGTTTCGGTGATGCCACTTTGGTCAACTATTAAGGATAAAAAGTCAGGAGTATCCGACAATTGGAGTCGGTAAGTGTCAGCTCCCTGATAGGGGAACCAGCTTAGGATGGGGTCAGTTGAGACATTAAAATAAAGATTTTCCGGAGATATTAAAATGGGTACATTTGCCGGGGAAGAGGAGTCATCCGTTGCCAGCACCCCCACCGCATGTGTACTGTTTGATGCCAAAATTACTATCTCAGTGGTAAAATTATCCTTCGTGCTGGTTGAATTATCGTATGTCCCGCTTATCAAGGTCATTTGAGAACTTAATGAGATGTTGGAAACATAGGACTCCCTATATAAAATATTTCCACCATTATTTTGACTGGTATATACCACCCTTAATTTGTTCTTATCTTCATTCAAAATCACTATAGGTCTGGTTCCCCTCGGAGCCACTTCATAAAAATTGTCCCAAGTGCCTGAGGGACGACGCACGAGCAGGCCTATGTCTGGATAACCCGTTCTATCAAATGAGGTTTTAACCGCACAAAAAAGGGTTCCGTCACTTGCTAAAGCCATATTCATATGGTCATCCGCCATTCCACTCCCAATGTTAATGGCGGACTGGGAGGCAGGTATTTCGTCATCTGACCATTCAGTTGGAGGGGCTCCGTCTTCATGGGTTCTAAAACCGAATCTTTGCGTGGTCTGGTTGGACCAGAAAACACCTACCTTGCCTTGCATTGCTGTTACGGCGCAAATGTCATCCGTGTTTATCCCTGTGGCCAAAGTCACTGGCTGGCTCCAGTTATGGTAAGGGGAGTCGCTCCACTGCACATAAATTTCGGTAGTTCCGTCATAGGCAATCCACATCCGCCCGTCCCCATCTATATCAAGAGTGGCAGTTTCAACCCCTGATGCAAAATTCAACCCTACAGTTGAAGTTCTTTTAGACCACAGTTCATAGGAGCCGGAGACTTCTGAATACTCCACAGATACTAATTGGGACGAGGCCCCCTGAAAAAGTAGGATATGCGCGGAGGTACCTATCATTTTGCAATCTGCCTTTGAAGAAGTCCTGGTGGATAGCCTTAGTACATTTGTCCATGCCGTGCCATCCAACCTCCAGAGGTGGGTTCCTGTTGAGTTGGGCAATACAGCCCAGTGCTTACCTGCATATTTCCAGACCTTGGCTTGTGGTTTCTCCCCGGTATTTGTAGAAACTGCTACAGGAGTTAAATTTGTTATTGTGGTAAACCCATCCTGAGCTGCCACATTAAAAGTGCACAAAAAAGCATAGGCAAGCAGGAAGAAGAGCTTTTTCATTACAGTTAAATTGTAGGATCAATGGGTACTTTTCGTCTCTCTGTTTAGGATACAGAAGGGACTGAGGGAAATAGGGATACGATTAGCCTTCTCTCTATTTCTCCGTCTCTTTGTCTCTCCGTCTAAATTCCAGACTCAGTGACAGGGGGACTTTGATAATCAGGGACTGAGTGACAGAGGGGTTCGATTTGTTGTCTCTCCGTTTCTTTATTTAGAGGGATTCAGGGACTAAGAGATTTAGGGACTTAAGAATTTGATTTGCTGTATATTTGTCTTCAATAAACCCAGCCATGGACATGTAAGTCAATTTTCTCCATTAAATGGTTGCATGGGCCTTTCTGCACTCTGGTTGATACCTTCCCTTTTAATTACTTTTAATGCGGTAAGCCAAAGAATCTCTATGTCCAGGTCAAAAGACAGATTATCCACGTAGTACACATCTAATTCAAATTTCCTTGTCCAGGTGATGGAGTTCCGGCCATTTACCTGGGCCCAGCCGGTAATTCCCGGGCGTACATCGTGCCTTCGGAGCTGTTCTTCATTATAGAGCGGCATATATTTATACAATAAGGGTCTTGGCCCCACCAGGCTCATATCACCCATTAACACGTTAAACAGCTGTGGCAGTTCGTCCAGGGAAAGCTGGCGTATCATCCTTCCCAGCGGGGTCAACCTGTGCACATCAGGCAGCAGCTTCCCCTCTGCATCCCTTCCATCATTCATGGTTTTAAATTTGATGATATAAAAGGGCTTCCTTTGATAACCCGGCCGCTCCTGTACAAAAAATGCAGATCTCCCGTTTTGTACCATTAGGGCAATGGAAATTGCCAAAAGCAAAGGCGATAAAATCACGATGCTTATCAGGGCTATCAAAAAGTCTAGGAGTCTTTTGAAAAAATGGGTGTACATGGGAATAATAAGTAGGAGGACCGAAGTTGGAAGTCGGAGATGGAAGACCGGAGACAGAAGACCGGATACGGAAGTTAAGTCGTCACTGAGAGGGACGCTAGAAGGATCAATAAATTTAATCCCTTGTTACAGCGTCCCGTGGCGATCTCTTGATATCGGAAAAAACGCAGCGCCCGCTGCGTCTTCTTTGCGCCCGCCGCGTGAATCCCTAATCCGATCCTTCGGTTTCCGGCCCATCTCCTTCCACTCCCTTAAATGTCTTTCCAAAATAGCCTTTAGCCCCTGATTAACCGGTAATTGCCATACAAGTTTGCACCAATCGTGGTTTCCTTCTATTAAGCCCGGCCCATTCTCAGTGACCACTATGTCCCAACCAATGGAACGGTTTTGAGGGTGTTTTAAAGCAGCCTTTTTCACCATTTCCAAAATTTCTTGCCAAAAAGGAATCTTAAAACCTATAATGGATACTTTTGTCAAAGGATGATCTACTTCCGGATCTTTGGTTATGTCACTATATACCCCCGGACCGATAACAATTCCAGTAGCTTCATCAACTGGGGCGGCCATATTTCCCGCAGCCATATTGTCCACGCTGGAATTTACCGAAATTCTCATCCTGCACCCTAATATCTCCACTTGGTCCTTGGCATTTAATTGGGTAAAGATTCTTATTGTATTGACGGCATTGGGTGCCAATTCCTGGATTTTTGGATGTTGTGTAATGAATTCCTCAATCATGTCGAAACCATTTTGTTCCATGTAATCCAATAGTGCGGTTTGTGTAAAACTCCTGTGGGGTAAAACCTCCACTTCAGCTCCACATTTTCCTGTTGATTTTTTAAGTACAAACTTGCCACTGATGTGGTTGAGGAAAGGGTCCAGTAGGCTATGGTTTTTCTTGATGGCCTCCAAGGTGGCCATACTGTGAACGTAAAATTCGCTATAGCCCTGGTGGAATTTTCTTTTGTCATCCAGGATTCCCCTTTGCTGGGGAGGGTTCATTTCCAACTGGTACTCGTACATAAAGCCGGTACCGGCCCATTGTTTTTTTGCGGCGGATTTTTGGTGATAAAAACCAAACTGATAGTATTCCAAAAGGGAGATGTTATATCGAAGGGAAGAGGAAAGAATGTCCATCCATTGAGAAATTTTATTCCTCCCTGTATCTTGCTTTACCTTTTCCATAAAAGTCTTTAAAAGATCAAGGTTCAGGTTTTTCAGGTAATACCCTAAATACAATAATCGCTTGAGTATCATGGATTGCTTACTATCAATTCCCCGAGTTCATGTGCTCCCATAAATTCCACCTCAGGCCATCTGTGGATGATTGTTTTCAGAAGGTTTTTTAAGGCTGTTATTCCGGTTTCCCTATTGGCAGGATCGATATGTCCACAATAATTAACCCGGTGCGAGCTGATAATTGCCGGTCGGTTCCACCGGAATGCCGCCTCGATCTGATTCAGGGCCT
The DNA here is from genome assembly GCA_035460985.1 of Lunatimonas sp. Taxonomy (GTDB): domain Bacteria; phylum Bacteroidota; class Bacteroidia; order Cytophagales; family Cyclobacteriaceae; genus Lunatibacter. Next base: position 1,436 of record DATHWC010000200.1, on the reverse strand, counting down.
TACCCACATTGCCGAGATGGCCATTAGTGGGTTCAAATACCACATTCCGCACGATCTCAACCAGTTCAGTTTTTTTGTTATAACCCGAACTTGTATACTGTTTCTTGTATTTTCCATATCCCAGGTGTTTGTCTTGATAGAAAGGTTTATCCAAAGCTTTCAATCCCCAATGCCTCAATTCCATTTCCAAATGTTCGGGAAACTGCTGGGCTGGTGGAGTAAATACTTTGGCCTTGTAGCCATATACTTTCTCAAAAGCCTCCAAACCTTCCTGCATGATTTCAGGAAATCTTTTCGTGTCCTCCACTGGATCCCAAAAAGAAAACGCGGCGGTCCAACCTATGGAGGGATATCCCGAAGGTCCGATATTCGCCAAAGACCGATTTTCCAAAGAGAGCATCAAGGCAGGGTCTTTTTTGGCCAGTTTTTCTTCAAAAACCTTCAAATTAAAATGTTCCCTTCCATGAAATTCCGGTCTCATTAGGCCTTTATCAATTCCTTCCTGCCATAGTTCCCAAGCCCCCTCAAAGGCGGATGGCTGAAAGCTGCTTAGTTTCTTAAAAGTAACCGGCAATAATTCATAACGATAGGCCTCATATCCTTCCTCCTGCATGCGCTCGAAATCAATATTATAGGAAAGGGTATAAGGAGTAAAAACCGCAGGTTTTCCATGCATGTCTTTTACCGAACCTAAGACCTCATACAACACCTCCAAGTCTTCCCTGGTCTCCAGTGTATCAAAACGGTCAAAGCGCTGTTCTTTGACAGGATTTTTTTTCTCTATTTGCTCTAAAGCCTTTTTAGAATCCACCCGCACATTCCCATAATCATCCACTGCGATGGCTATTAGCTTTCGATTGGTTTTCCAGCCTGGGATGTTTTTAAGATTTTGAAAAAGTTGGTCTTTTAAACTCATGCTAAATATTTTTCTACAAATTTATCGGCATTGTCCCTTTTGAAATAGGTAGCCGATTTTTCAGCATTTTGGGAATACTCGGTCCAGAGCGCCTCAGAAGCACTTAGTGCCAAAATAAAGGCCTCTGCCTTTTCCAATTCCTCTTCTTTAAAACAGGCCGCATGTTTGTATCTGTCGGCATAGGCGGACAATTCGGAATCTGGGCCAGCAATATATAAGGCCGGCAACCCATAACTCATCAGATTGTAGGATTTACTGGGAACGCTGCCCTTAGCTGTAGCTTCATCCAAAATCACTACACCCAAATCGGCTGCTGAAAGGGAATAAGGAAACATCTCCTCCGATTGGAAAGGTAGAAACTGGCAATTGGGAAGCCCTTTTTCTGCTACTATTTTTTCCAATATCGGTTTACGGGGTCCTCTACCAATGATCTGGAAAAGTATATGTTGATGCGCTAGCATTTTTTCTGCCAGCTGTACTACAAACTCCACCTTATGGGCCAGGCCAATATTGCCGGAAT
>DATHWC010000199.1:0-3515 GCA_035460985.1 Lunatimonas sp. | reverse complement strand
TCAAATTTAGACTTGGATCCCGCCGATTTATACAGAAAGTTTTATTATTGAATGGCAGCTTACATTTAAATATTTATAAGTTGGATCCCCATTTAAAGGATTAGTATGTGAAGGTTTGAACAAAGCTATAGGAGATTAAGCTCTGTTTATTATTGTAGAAGCTTTCTGAAATACAAGCTTCGTACTGTTGGCATTTTCTGTCCTAACTGGATATAGTAGCAAAGGAGAGCAGAACCATAAGAGGGAATGAGAACATTGAATTTTTGGCAGAACGGTACCAGTTGATTCCTGCTGATTTCAAAAATTTTATTAAACCATAAGCTTTTAGAGTGATGAAAGTAATTCTTCCCCCTCAAGCTTATCAACCTTCCCATAAATTTTCCACTTTAATTTTTTCTTTCTTTAATCTGTCCAATTTTTACCTCAACAGAATTGACTGAAAGGCTGAATTTATAACTCTATAGGAAGTCCCAGGAGTTCGTAAAGATTTCTGATCATTCCATGGGATATGCTTTGGTTTAAAAATGCTTCATCTTTTAATAAATAAAGAAAGAATTAATATATCTTATAAAATCTTTATATCCTCTCCCTCTAATTCAGTCATGAAGGGTTGATTGTAATTTCTTCTACCTGTTGACTTGTAAAGCGCATTGGCCAAAGCTGCAAAGATCGGTGGGAAAAGGGGCTCACCAAGTCCAGTGGGGTCATGTTCATTTTTTACAAAATGGACTTCAATTTTCTTTGGTGCCTCAGGCATGCGGATCATTCTATAGGTATTGAAATTATTCTTTTGGGGAACACCATCTTGAAAGGTCATCTCCCCAAAGAAAGCATTACCAATACCATCCACTATGGCACCTTCACCCATGTTGGCTGCTGCATCGGGATTGACTACAATGCCACAATCCACCGCTGCGTAAACATTTTCTACCACAGGTTTATCATTTACCATTTTGATATCCAGGACTTCTGCCACATAAGAATTGTGGCAGAAATAGGCAGAAACGCCACGATGCAGCCCAGATGGGGATGAATTCCAATTTGATTTCTCACGTACCAGATTCAATACTCCAGCATATCGTTCGGGGTCATAATCGTTCCTTTCTCCCACAGGCTTTTTCTTGGCCCTATCCAAAAGCTCCAATCTAAAATCTATTGGATCCTTACCCATTTCTTCCGCAAGTTCATCTAAAAATGACTGCTCAGCTCCCGCAATAAAATTTGATCTGGGTGCCCGGAAAGCTCCAATGGTAATATTGGACTCGATTTCCCAACCTTCTGCAAGGTAGTTGTCTATAGCGCCTGCCGGAAATCTGTTTGGAGCAATAGGTGTTTCCGGGATGCCTCCGGATTTCACATGGAGTCCGATAAGGTTGTTATCTTCATCCAAAGCAGCACGGTAAGTGGCTGAATAAGTAGGTCGGTAGATACCATAGGTCATATCATCCTCCCTGGTATAAACCAGTTTGATGGGGGCATTCACTTTTTGGGAGATAACAGCGGCTTCCACCATATGGTGGCTATATGCTCTCAAACCAAATCCACCTCCCATTCGGGCTAGCTTGATTAAAACCTTCTCTTTTGGAAGACCTAATCTTGCAGCTATTGTTCCTACTATAAAATCAGGAGCCTGAGTTGGCCCATAAATTTCAGCTTGGTCTGCCGTGACATGGGCATAACAGTTGACCGGTTCCATGCAGTTGTGGGCAAGGAATGGAGCCGTGTAGGTTCTTTCCAAAACCTTGGCAGCATTTTTAAAAGCCCCCTCTGGGTCACCGTCTTTCCTGAGGATATTCCCGGGCTTGTTTGACCATTCGGCCATTTTTTTCTTGTGCTCTGATGTGTTTTCGAGACCGGAAGGAATTCTCACTTTAATATCTTCGTCACGACCTGCCATTTTAAAAGAGGTTTCCGGCATTTTTTCCCATTCCACTTTCAATTTCTTCTTGGCCTGCATGACTTCCCAGGTGGTATTGCCGACTATTGCAATCATTTCCATAAAAGTCGCTGTATCGAAAAAATTTCTGGCATAATCCTCATCATGTACCCTGAAAGAAAATACATCTGTGATGCCGGGCATTGATAAGGCTTCTGTCGCATCAAAGGAATTAGGCCTCATTTCTTCAGCTGAGGGACGTTCGATGGTTTTTAGTCTCATCCCAAAAGCTGGTGGGTGGACGATCATGGCGACCAACATACCCTCCTTTTTGTAATCTATCCCAAATAATGGTTTACCGGTTAAAATATCCTTAATGGCTACATTTTTCTTGGAATTACCAATCACCTTAAAATCTTTTACTTCTTTTAATTTTACTTCCGTCGGTACGGGCAAGGTAGCAGCAAGGGAAGCGAATTTTCCGATGCCTGCCTTTTTCCCTGAAGATTTGTGGTGAAGGGTACCGTTTTCACTGGTAATTTCATCAGCGGAAACATCCCAGGTCTGAGCGGCAGCGGCAATCAGCATTGCTCTGGCGGTAGCCCCGGCTGTTCTTAATACAGGCCAACCTTGACGGATAGACTGACTTCCGCCGGTAAACTGACGCTCATAGCGTTCAGGAAAAAAGTCCGCCTGTTCTACCGTCACATTTTTCCAGTCTACATCCAGTTCATCAGCCAGAATCATAGGCATAGATGTTTTGACATTCTGACCAAATTCAGGATTTGGATTGTATAAGGTAACTGCACCGTTTTCACCAATTTTGATATAGGCATTCATCTCAAACCAGTCCTTCGGTAAACCAAGTGCTTCCTCTTCTGCAGTTGGTTTACATCCTGCCAGCCAGCTAAAGCTGAGAATCATTCCACCGCCTGCCAAAGCAGAAGCCTTTAAAAATGATCTTCTATTGATTTTTGTTTTTACAATGCTCATGGTCAAATACTTTTTGGTTAGGAATTGGCGGCAGTCTTAATTGCTTTTTTGATGCGGACGTAGGTACCGCAACGACAGATATTTCCACTCATAGCACTGTCGATATCGGTATCGCTGGGACTGGGATTTTTTTTCAAAAGTGCTGCAGCGGACATGATCTGTCCTGTCTGACAATAGCCACATTGAGGAACATCATGTTCCATCCATGCTTTTTGCAAAAGATGATCACCTTCTTGGGAAAGTCCTTCAATAGTTGTGATTCTTTGTCCCTGGGCGGATGAGATAGGCAACACACATGACCTTACTGCTTCCCCCTCTAAATGAATGGTACATGCCCCGCATTGTGCTATACCACAACCATATTTGGTTCCTACCAGATCCAGATGATCCCGCAAAACCCATAATACAGGTGTTGATGGATCAACATCTACCGTCTGTTCTTTTCCATTGATTGTAAATTGTATCTCTGCCATAGGAATTTAAATTGTCATTTGGATTTCAATTATGTAAAGGAGGGTTAATTATGATATAAAATAGAGGGTCAGGAAATTCAAACAACCCTTTCTTATTTTATTTTTCAACCTAATATCTATTCATATCAATTGTCACTACCAAATTATTAACTTCTGAAGGTATCTAATATTTA
>DATHWC010000198.1:0-8708 GCA_035460985.1 Lunatimonas sp. | reverse complement strand
AGCTGGACCTTGCCCTCCAGGTTTCATACCCCCCCCATTCGTGGTGTTGAGGGGTGGGAAGGTAACCGTTATAGCCATTGGCAAGGGAAATACTGAACGTTGTCCCAAAAGGGCTTTTCTTTTTGATTTCCAATCCTATTTCCACAAAAACCTCACAGGGAATCGCCGCAATGGCCAAATCCCCCAACTGAATTGCCTGAAGAATTATATTTTTTTGATCTGGAAAATCCTTGATCAATACCGTTTCCCTGGCATAAACTTCTTCCCTGGAAACCATGTTGGGACCTTTTGCCTCGGACATGATTTTTTCCGCCCGAAGCAGTTCATCCGGATTGGGCTTTCTCACACCTAGGGAAATTTCCTTTTGCTTCATCGCCAGAGGGACCCATTCCCGATATTGGATGTTTTGGTAGACTTTAAAAGCTTCGGCTGCAAGCGTATTGGCCACAATCTCCATTTTGGAGTAAGGAGGCATAGGGGCCGAGGGCCTACCTCCAAAATTGATATTGTTGATATCCCCGCTGGTTCCATTGGACAACATGGCCACAAAGGAGGGCGACTGCTGTTCCGAGGCTACCATTTGTGTAATCCGTTTCGCAAACATGCCGAAATAATCCGCGGATATTTCTCCTCCGCCGGTCCCGCCAACATAATGCAGGGAGTAATTGGCCATTAAGGCAATGGGCTTGCCATCAAGTGACTGGACGGATACAATAGGCACTTCCGGATCTATGGGCCCGGCAGGTTCCAGCAAATCAGGATTGCCTATTCCCGGATTCATCCGTACCAAGTCTTCGCCTCCGAATGGGTTGGTGGAAACGGTTCCGGGTTTCATTTTCCACCTGCGATTGAATACCTGTCCCGGCTCATGACCAACACCCCATCCGATTTTGGCAGGTTCCAGGTTATTGTTGGCCCGGATGATGGCATCCGCAGCACGTTCTTCCAAAAAAGTAAGGTAACCGGGATCTGGGTCACTCTGAAATACCGAACAGGCGGTACCGCCAGAATGGGTATGGGTAGCGGATATCAGCATGTTTTCTACCGGAATGGAGGTGAATTCACGGGCTCTCAATTTGGCCTTATCCATGGTCTCCCTGTAGGCCATGCACAGATCAAGCGTGACAAAGGCCACTTTGGTTTCCCCGTCATCCAGTACAAGCGCTCTTGCATGGGTGTCATCGCGGATATGCTTTACTTGCCCATCCTGAAAATTCCCGTTTATCGAAGAACCAATTTTGGGGCTTATAACACTCAATGCGGCACCCGCACGAAAAACCTTAATGGAGGATTCCATATCCGTAGCTACCTGCTGGCCAAAGGTTTCCAAATTGGCAAGTGAAATCCAGAAAAGGAAAGCTATTAAACCCCTTAACCGTAGAGCAGGCGGGGAAAATATGAAAAACTCAGGCTGATCGTTTTTTTTGATGGAATTGGGACGTCTCATTGGTGTATCTTAAATTTTAACAAAATCCGTTTTTTTCAATTTATTCTTTATCTACCCTATGGCCTGAATCCCACCTATCGAAAAAAAATAGATTTTTCTAACCTGGAAGAGCAAATTATAGGAGGATTTCCTATACCGGGTCAATCCATGGAAGACAATAGGTTTAACAGTTGGGCAACAATTTTCTCTGAAGCAGATTCTTCGACCCTGCTGGTGGACAGCCAGGTCTCATACCCGCCCAACCGGTGTTGCGGGGGAGTGGGCAGGTAACCGAAACTTCCGTTGGCAAAGGAAATGGTAAATGTTTTATCCATGGGGCTTTTATCTTTGATCTCCAGTCCGGTCTCGGCAAAGGTCTCAAAAGGAATCGCGCCAATCCCAAGATCCCCTATTTTGAAAGCCTGGATAATGACACTTATTTGATCCGGCCACGTTTCCATTTGTATAACCCTTTCAGCATAGGTTTTCTCCAGCCCGTGCCTACCTGACGCGGATTCGGGTCTTGCCATGACTTCGTTTACAAATTTTGAAAGTTCAGGTGCGGGCTTCCGGACCTGAAGCGAAATTTTTTCTTGTTTGGCCTTCAATTCTACCCAGTTCTGATAATCAATGTCATGATAATCCCTTAAAACCTCTCTGACTACATCCCCGGCCACCAGTTTCATTTTTCCATAAGGAGGATGGCTCACCGATGGCCCCCTGAAATTGATGTTGTTGACATCCCCGGATGTACCGTTGGACATCATGGCCACAAATGGGGGATGCTGTCCATCTGCCTGCAATATTTCCTGTATCCGGTCAGCAAACACCCCAAAATAATCTGCCGAAATATGGCCCTTGGGTACACCCCCGACGTAATGCAGGGAATAATTGGCTAGAAGGGCCAGGGGCCTGCCGTCAACTGCCTGAACCGACAGATAAGATACTTCTGGATCCGTTGGACCCGCTGGCTCCAAAAGATTGGGATTGGCAACACCGGGGTTCATTACGGCAAGATCATCCCCTCCCAGTGGGTTGGGCATGGGCGTTCCCGGTTTCATTTTCCATCGCCTGTTAAAAACATGCTGCGGAACGCTGCCGGATCCCCAACCTATGCGGGCAGGTTCCAAATTCTTTAAGGCGATCCGCATTCCATCAGCTATCCGGGATGCTATAAAAGATTGGTAGGCATCCAAGGGCTCGCCCTCCGTCCATCCCCTTCTTTTTGCTCCCGTTCCTCCGGCACTAATGGCCGAATGGGTATGGGTAGAAGCAATCATTATATGGGTTGTGGGTATTCCCGTTGATTCACGGATCATTTCCTTTGCAGCGTCCAATACTTCTTGCTTTACCCCTACATTGTCCACCAGCACAAACCCGAGCCTAGTTTCCCCATCATCCAGCACCAAACAGCGGGCGAAAAGCTCGTCGTGGATATAATCGGCAGGAGGGGAATCCCAGTTTCCCACAATCGGCTCTCCAAGGGGGGGAGTAATGTTACTTGTAGACGCACCAGCCTGAAAGAAGCGTTTTTTTCCACTTTGGCCAAATAGCGTTGAATGTCCCAGCATCAAAACCAATAGGACCATTACCCAACTCTGCCATGTTACCCTAGCTATTTGGACATTCCTTGTCGTCATAGCCATTCGAAGCAATGTATTTTTCATTTGGATTTATTATTAGAAGAAAACAATCGTTTAATTTGAAGTTCGGGAGTAACTCCCTGATTGAGAGCGATGCGCATCCAAGTATAATAAATTATTCCGGTGGTTACCATACCATTTATCAAAGATACCAAAAACTCCTGGCTAAAATACCCTACCAAAAACCCGACTATCCAGGCCAAAAAAGCCGCGGGATTGACGACCATGTCCGGCTGGCCATTTATATTTTCATAAAGCTGCCTCTTCTCCGGAAAAAGCCAATAATCTATAATAACGGTTATGGCGATGGGTCCGATCAACCAAGCTAAAAATTGAAGGAAAAAATTGAAGATCTGATCTGGGCCGTACCATGCAAAAAAGAGGGCTATTCCCCAGGAAATCAACAGAACCAACTTTCTGTTTTTCTCTTCGGTTTTATATTTGGGCATGGGTGGCGTGGCCATCATATTAGCACCAAAATAAATTGCTGCCATGGCTGTGGACCAAGATCCCAGAAATATGGCAAAGAAGGAGATTTCTAAAAGTCCAAACTGGTCCATAATCAGGAAGATATTCCATTCCCCGGTGGCTAGTGCCCCAAGGGTGGCACCGATATATTGAAAGACCATCATCACGCCAAATGTTAAAAACAATCCAACAGCTGCTTGTTTCCCACTTTTGTAAAATCTGGTAAAATCCGAAATGACCGTATTGGCATGCAACCAGCCCCCGGCAGCAGAGGTGAATACCACAAAGGCAGAAGCCGAAGCCATGGGGGATTTCTCAATAATAGCCATCAATCCACCGCCAGAATGCAATGCACCCCAAACAGTGACTATTAAGATAAATACAATGGCAGGTACGGCCAAATAATCGACGTAAGCAATCCATTTCATGGTTTTGTAGGCTGGTATCAAAAATAAAATGGCCATTAAAAGGGTTATTCCCCAAAAAAGTACAGAAGATTCACTGCTTACTCCTATGATTCCTACAAAGGAATCCCTGGTAAGGTTTAATATAACCGCAAACCAAATCACGGTGGTAATCGCAATAATAAAATTCGGAAGCAAAACCCCTTTATTGCCATAGGAATACCTGAAAATCATCGCACTGGTGAATCCGGTCCTTGCTCCGATTATTCCGATTAACATGGCTATGACGGTATTAAATACACCTGCCATCGCAATAACAATGACTGCCTCTCTGAAGGAAAGCTGTGATCCTACCAGGCCCCCTACCAGCAAACTGGTAACCGTAAGAACCAGACCCCAAAGTATAAAGGTATTGCTCCAAAACCCCAAGCGCTTAGATTGGGGTAACCTTGACCTGACCTCATCTCCTTTTTCGGATTGATTTTCAATGAACGTTTCTTCCATGGTGGTTTAATTTATTTTCACATTGAGATTTAAATTTTATCCTAATTCACGATATCCAAATTTATTGACCAACTGAAAGCAGTCCTCCCACGGTAATATGGCTTCCGATGCCGAGCTGTCCATCAAACTACTGGCGGCAACCGAAACCCCCAGTCGAAGGCAATCTTTCATGTCCCAACCCTCATGAACACCTACCAGTACTCCTGCGGCAAAAGCATCTCCCGCACCGACGGTACCTTTGACGAGATCCTTGGGTAAATTCACGCCGGGATGAAGGAGTTGCTCCCCCGATTTGTTTACTGCAAGGGCACCTCTGGGAAAATGGATAATCACCCAGCTGAGCACTCCCATTTTCAGAATCCTGTCCGCAGCTTGGTAGGCATTTGAAATCAATACCTCTCCTTCCTGATCCAATAAGCGGATTCCTGTAAGCCTATACGCCTCCAGTTCATTGATAAAAAGATAATCAATATAGGGAAGGGAGGGGGGAATAACCCGATGGTACCGATCCGACTGCTCGCTTACAATATCTGAGGAGGTAATCATGCCAGCCTCCTTCGCCTTTTTCAGAACCTTGGCAGCACCGGAAAACCCATCGGGATGGATCTTGTCCAAATGATCCAACAAAAGCAGATAACCCAGATGAAAGATTTTTGCTTGGGAATTCTGAAAATCAAAATCCTTTTCCTCCAACAACGCATTCGCTCCCCTGTAATGGAAAAAGGTGCGTTTTCCCGATGCACATACCGTCATCACATCCGTGTACGAGGTACCAATCCCGGGCAGAGTTTTCATCTGTCCGGTTACGATCCCCATTTGCTGACATTGAAGCAGTATTTCCCCTCCAATGTCGTCATCTCCCAACACGCCCACACCTTCCAGGGGTATTGTAAAACCCATTTTCCAAATCGCCTTTAGTACATTAAAAGGCGCACCTCCGTTGCCTGATTTCTGGGCTATAATATTGGCAAGTGCATTTTCATCCGGATAGACGTCTATCATTTTTATAAAATCCAGAATCCAATTTCCACCGGCCAATATTCCAATTCTTCCATTTTCAGCTTCTATACCCATCTTCCAGCTCAATACCAGCGAGTATTAAATTCGATTTGATTTTTCATCCTGTCGATTTTAGGGTATTTCAATGGCGGTTTTTGTTTCATGGGACTTTAAGGCAGCATCGAATAATTGATGGCTTAGAACCGCTTCTTCAGGGGTAACACAACCAAACCTTTCTCCCAAAAACCCATCTCTTTCAGCGAAATAGGCTGCCAACATCTGCATAAAGCAATCCGCAAAACCGGGCTCAAAGATTCCTCCGGTAATGGTGGGAAAGGCAACTTGGAACCCTAGGTCCAACCTTTGCCAAACCTGTTCTTTCTCCCTTTTGAAGGTCCATAAAGCTTTGGTATCCTTGGTATTGTATTTCACACCACCTTCTGTGCCCAATACCTCAATGTACCAGGAATTGGTTTCCCCCGGTGCGAGGCGTTTCATTTCCAACAACATTGGCACATCTTCGTTTTCGATGGAGAGTGTGGTAGAGAGGTGGGCATTGTTCCAAGTATCACATTCACTCCAACCTCCTTTTCCATCCGGCCTTGAGGTTACTATTTTCTGTAGTTGGGCATACACTCTTTTGGGTACCCAGCCCATCCGCAGAGGAATATGCATTACGTGCATCCCCAAATCCCCCATGACACCAATTTCTCCACAATACTTGGATTGCCTTTTCCAGTTAATCGGTTTGAGCGGGTCCATATCACTTGAATGGCAAAATCCGGCCCTGACTTCGATGATTTTACCAAGTCTTCCGGATAAAATTTCCTTAACGACTCTTTGTCCACCAGGAAGAAAGGGCATTTCAGAACTGCACCTTACAAAACAATTGGATTGTTCAATTTTTGCCTTTATGGCATTGGCAGCTTCCAAATCAATTCCGAAGGGCTTCTCAGCAAACAAATCTTTACCTGAGGCAATTACATCCAAATAGTACTGTTGGTGTAGGTGATGCGGAAGCGCAACATAAATCACATCCAGATCTGGAGCTCCAAGCAATTTCTTGTAATCAGTGGTCAATAATCCGACGGAAGGAATCTGCCTATACCAATTTAAGGCATCTTCATTAATATCACAAACCGCTTTCAGTTCAACCTTCAAAGGGTAGTCATTCAATGCAAACCATCTTCCAAATGCACTTGCCACCTCTTTCCCCATTAAGCCCCCACCAATTATTCCGACGTTAACTGTTTTCATTCTAACGGTTGGATTTTAACAAACCAATGACATCTTCCGGCTTGGCATCATTATGGACAATTGCCATTAGTGCCCTGGTCATTCCACCTGGATTGGCATGTTGGACCACATTTCTACCGTACACAATCCCTTTAGCGCCCTGCTTCATCAATCGGTAAGTTCTGTCCAAAATTTCCTCATCACTTGCCCGGCCACCACCTCTCACCAAAATTGGTATATCTCCAGCCACTTCAATCACTTTATGGTATTCTTCCACATCGTCTGTAGGATCGGCTTTGATCAAATCCGCACCCAATTCTGCAGCCTGCCTTACCATTGGGGTAATCAATTTGATATTGCCATCCACCATATAGCCACCAGCTTTTTCATTTGGCTGAAAGACCAATGGCTCGATCATTAGAGGCATCCCATAATAATCACACAGAGGTTTTAATTTCAAAATGTTCTGAATACAATGATCGGTGACTTCCGGCGCCCCTGGTATATTGAATAAATTGACTACCACACATGCAGCATCCAGTCGGATGGCCTGTAATACCGGCTCTTCTATCATCCTGCTATACAGCACTTTTTGTAATTCGAGACCGTATACATTGGCGACATCTGTCCTTAACACCAGGGCTGGCTTCCTTTTTCCCGGAACAGATTGTAAATGCCGGGCCTGCCCTACTGTCAGTTGTATGGCATCCGGATCGGCATCAATCAAAACCTTTACGGACTGTGAAATATTCTCTATCCCGCTCAAAAAGGTAAATTCACTGAAAAACCCATGGTCGATGGCTACATCGAAACATTTTCCTGATTTTTCATTAAAAAGTCTGTTAATTCTACTTAGCTTCATGTTATTATGATTTAATAATTAATACTGATTGAATTATAATTTAAATCGGTCCAGTGTATCCTGTATATGGATTGGCATGCCACCATTTCTTTTACTCTCATCGGCTGCCTCCATAAATGCATAGATTTCAATTGTTTCTCCCGAATCTACAGGCAAAATGCCTGTCACAAAAAAGTGGTCGATGGCAGCAACCAATTTTTTATACCCTTCGAATCTCCCTATTGGCTGAATGCCTTCCGCACCAAACACTGTCCCCCCAAATCCATTTTTGCCTTTCCGCAGTCCTCTGAAGCTGCCAATCCGGTCATCAGACCATCTCCCCACTAGCAAATCCGTTTCATCTCTCCATGTTCTGGACACCGTCTGGCAACCAGTTCCCATCACACTGAAAAGAGATTCTACCCCATGGATTCCATCCCAGAACAAATCGGTATGGTCTTTTTGAAGTGGTGCAGGGCCATACGTGTGTGCCCCCAATACTGTCCCCACCACTTTCCCATCCCTGAAGTCTTGGTTTTGGGGGCCATAACGCAGGGCAGAAGAAGTGAAAATCTTCACCCCGTAATTGTCAGCTGCGTGGAAAATCCGAAGCACATTTCGCAGATTTTCCGCCAATGGCTTATCGATATACACTGGTTTTCCTGCTTCTAGTACAGGAACGAGCTGATCCAAGTGAGGACGGCCGTCATTGGTCAATAACATGACAGCATCTACACCCTCAAGGACTTCGGCTATGGAATTCACAGTATATACACCTTTATCGCGGATCCTTTCGGAGAAATTGCGGAGCTGTTCTTCCGAGAATTCGACATCCTCATTACCTTTAGGGTGGTGAATTGCCACTACCTTGCTATGAAAGCCTTCTGATTGGGCATTCACTGCATTTAGAATCTCAGTAAAGTCCGCACTGTGAACCGAAAGACCAATAATACCTACCCTAATTATTGGTTTGACCATATGCTGTTTTGTTTTGCTTTTGTTGAATGAATTTAAGCTAAACTTGGTGGTAACTGATAGTTATGGAAGCACCTTCATGATGCCCCTCATCACCGGAGCATGTCCGGGAAAGGTGCATACAAATTGATAATTTCCCGGTTTTCCGGGGGCATTGAATTTTAAGGTTTCTTTGGTTTTTCCTGCCAACATTTTGGAAGCAACCAAAATTT
>DATHWC010000197.1:0-20326 GCA_035460985.1 Lunatimonas sp. | reverse complement strand
GCACTTTTTCCAGCTCTTCCCTATTTAAACCTTCAAAAACCATCAACCCTAGCTCACCGGTTAGTTTGTCAAAAAAACCGCGGGAAATCAGTTGGCTTTCTATTTCGGCCAATATGGTGTTTCTAAACTGGGAGATATCCCGTAAGCGGGGATGCAGGTTCTCGGATTGAGCTAAATGGTGGTGCCGAAAGATTGCGGTGCGGTTACTAATCAATGCATTAAATTCCTCGAAATTTTTATCAGGAGTGCATATATTCATAAAAGGCTCACCGGATATTGGGAGCAATTCCCCGGAAAGGTTAACCTTCCCCTCCTCAAAAGCGAATCTGAAATTTGCCGCCAATTGAAGACCGCTTACCTGCCGGGAAAAATCATCTGTTCGGTCAGTGGTTGCCGAAGCAAATAATTTTGACATGCCGGAGGATCCTATTCGAAGTAGTCCCATTCCCTCGGCACTCTCCTGTGACTGAAACAGTACGGCGTAGGTTTCTTTGAAATTTCTCAACTCGCTGGATTTGACCAAACGAATGGCGTCCTCCACCAAAAAAGATGTATAACTTGCCAAAAGAATGTTTTCATACACCCCAAAGGTAAAAACTGCGTTCCCGGATGCAAGTGGATATTCATGTAAGGTCACGCCGCTATAATTTCGGGTTTTGATACGGGAAGGATCAGCTACCCTGCCCTTTACCTGGGATAAAAAATCATCCAGAAAGCCTGCCTCTTGAAATCCTATGGCAAAAAGAAAATCAAAATCATCTCTACCAATCGGATGTAGGGAAAGCACAAACTGCTGTCCTTTGAGCGCTTTGTCCAAATTCCCCGATTTCCCGGTAAGGCTGTCCAAATTCACGAGTTGTTGCTCTATGGACTTTAGTGCAGGGATATTGGAAAGTCTCTCCCAAATGGGCTGCGTTACGATCTCGTTCCAGGCAAAAACCGGCTCCTGTGTCTCAAAAACCATCACCGCGTTGGATGGAATCAACGTAAGCGGATCTGTTCTCTTAAAAAAGAAATCATTATTAACTGCCAGAAATGCCGCAATCGCCAACATTACCACTAAAACAATGATCAATATGGTCTTCAACGTATTCAATTGCTGTTCTTTTAAATTACCTTAGTGCCAATAACGAAAAAAATCCCAATTAAAATTGGGATTTTATAAAAGATTTCATCTGAGGGCGTATTATTTGCTCCCCAGTTTGTCCAACACAGCCATTACTTCTTTGACGTGGGATCGGGAAACCTCCAGCAATTGTTTCTCTTCATCGTTGAGGTCTAGTTCAATCACTTTCTCAACACCGTTTTTACCTAGAATCACAGGTACTCCAAGGTAACAGTCATCAATCCCGTACTCACCGTCAAGCTTGATACATACTGGGAATACACGCTTTTGGTTTTTAACGATTGATTCCACCATTTGAGCTGCGGCCGATCCAGGCGCATACCAAGCGGATGTCCCCATCAGCTTGACCAATTCTCCCCCACCAAACTTGGTTCGTTCGATGATGGCATCCAGCTTGTCTTTGTCAATCAGCTCAGTGACTGGTATTCCCGCAACTGTAGTATATCTTGGAAGAGGCACCATGGTATCTCCATGACCTCCCATAAGGATAGCCTGAATTTCTTTGGGGGAAATGTCCAGTGCTTCGGCTAAAAACGCCCGGTACCTGGCGGTATCCAAGATGCCTGCCATTCCGATGACCTTTGTCTTAGGTAGTCCCGAAGTGATATGTGCCTGATAGGTCATTACGTCCAGCGGATTTGAAACGACGATAATGATCGCATCCGGGGAATGCTTCACCACGTTTTCTGTAACCATCTTTACTATTCCCGCATTGGTTTCAATCAGATCATCCCGGGTCATTCCCGGCTTTCGTGGTAGACCTGATGTAATGACCACCACATCTGAACCTGCGGTTTTGGTGTAGTCATTGGTGCTTCCTACAGTGCGGCTATCATATACGTTAATGGGGGCCTTTTGCCAGATATCAAGGGCTTTTCCTTCAGCTACACCTTCCTTGATATCTATTAATACGATCTCCTCAGCGATTTCGCGGTACGCCAATACATCGGCACAAGTTGCTCCGACATTTCCTGCACCCACTACGGTTACTTTAGTCATAATATATGTTTAGTTTAATTTTTTAAAAATTTGCGCTAAGATATTAAAGAAAGCCCTTTTTAGGAAGTGATCCACTATATTATTCAAACATTTGCCCAAGTTTAAAAAACCCGTAAGAATTTTGGTAGGAGGAAAATAAGCGTTTGTTGTTCTGATTGTAAAATTCCGCTAGCGAGGCGAGCATTCTTGCCTGAATCTTGGGATTACTTTCAAAAATCTCCAAAATGGCATAGTTTGGAATCACCCACAACGTAGCTTCTTCAGAATCCACTATTGCCGTATAGATCCGTTTTGACCCCTCCAACAAGGAATTCTCCCCAAAAGCAGTCCCTGCATTCACCGTCAGAATGGTTTCAAAAGAATCTTTGATGTCTATACTCAACAGAACCCTCCCCTTTTCCATAATATACAATGCCTGACTGGGGTCATTGCGAAAGAAAACCACCTCATTTTTCATGTATTTTCTTTCGTGTATGGCTGGAATAAAATGAATCAGTTCAGAATACCTTAGCCGCTCAAAAAACTTGATTTTGGACAAAAAATCAAACTGCCGCTTCTCAGCCTCCGAATAGGTCTTTTTAAATGGATTGTACATGATTACTTTTGTTTGAAATACATCACTTGCCTTGTAAACGAACTGATTTTATACCGATCATCAATGCGAAACCCAATCAGCCAAATTATGTCCTCACCTGAGCAAAGTACCTTTATGTGCTGTTTCTGAATATAAGGGATTCTCAAATCTATTAAAAAATCACTGATTTTCTTAAAATGCCGCATCCCCAAAGGTTTAAATTTATCCCCCTCCTCCCAATTTCTTACTCGCAGGGGAAAAGTCAACAAATCCTTGTCCAGCATTGCATTTTTCGGATCCTTGTCCAGGGCTTGTCCTTCACCCAAAACCAGTATGTCATACGAGTCAGCCTCCAACGTTAATTCCACGTCATGCGCTTCTAAGCTAAGCCCTTCAAAGGTTTTATCGTTAGGCCCCAAGATGAGATGCTCCCTATCAATATTTAGCATAAACCCTGTTCCTTTAAAGATTTTGCCAGTAGCCCGGGCATCCATGGCCTGGACTACCTCTTTAACCTGCGCAAAATTAAACCCGTACTCCCTGAGCCAATAGAAAAGCAATGAGGATTTTCCCGGTATTCCCTCCAGTGAGGCAAAAGCTAAATATTCATAAGGACTTGCTACTTGTACCTGCGCTATTTTCCAGCTTTCAAAAAAATAAAAGAAGGCCTGACCTGTATCCTTGATACGCCCAAAACTATTCCCCAATTGTTGGTTGACATCCCCGAATGTCTTTTCCAATACCGGCATAACATCATTTCTCAATACATTCCGTTTGTATTCGCTTTTCTCGTTGGAGCTGTCTTCCCGCCATATAAGCCCTTGGGCTGCCATGAAAGCAGCTATTTCTTCCCGGCTAAAAGGCAATAAAGGTCTAATAATTCCTTCCCGATGCTCCGCCATTCCATAGACCCCTTCTATGCCAGTTCCCCTCAACAAATTGAGCAGGACCGTTTCCACCTGATCCCCCGCATGGTGTGCTACCAAGACCGCCTCCCCTTGACCATCCCGCACCAATTCCTCGAACCACGCATACCTGAGCTCCCGTGCAGCCATCTGCGTGGAGACGCCAAAGTTTTTCTTGTAAGGCAATGTATCAAAACGCTTTGTTTTTACGTCTATTACCAGATTGGCGCCGAGATTTCGAATAAACTGTTCGTCCTCCTCACTTTCCGCACCGCGAAGCTGGAAGTTGCAGTGAACCAAGCTAAAAGAATATCCAGCCAGAGAAAGCAGGTGAGCAAGTGCCACACTGTCAATCCCACCACTGATGGCCAGAAGGTAATGTTTCCCTTCGTGCAGTAGTCCCGAAGAATGAATATGAGTTTTAAATCTATCCAACATAACCCAAAAATACCAATTTCTACTAATTTTGCCTCAGGTTTGACAAGAAGCATGGATAAATTAAGATTGTTTTTAACGGTTCTGCCCGTAATTTTCTTTGGACTTTTGCTCCACACTTTGGCTCAGGGAGGAGGAAATTCCGATGGCCGTTTGATAATTGTCCAAGCAGATCGGCTTCTGAGTGGAAAGGGCTTTGACCGACTCAAAGACGATGTGATTTTGAAGCACCAGAATTCCTTAATCTACTGCGATTCGGCACACTTTTTTAGGCAGGAAAATTTGGCCAAGCTATTCGGGAGAGTCCGGATAGTAGATCAGGAGGACCCTATTGTGGTAACGAGTCTGTATGCGGAATATGACGGCAACACTTTTTTGGCCAAACTTCGAAACAAAGTGGTCTTTAAAAATAATGAAACCACCCTTTACACCGATCACCTGGACTACAACAGGGAAACCGCCGAAGCTAATTATTTTAACTCCGGAAAGGTGGTGGACAGTACCAATGTACTGACAAGTGAAAAAGGTCTCTATCAGACACAGATTGAGAAAATCACATTCACCGAAAATGTGGTTCTCGAAAACCCCGATTACATCCTCAGATCCAATATTCTTTTCTATTTCACCATTCCCAAAACCGCCGAAACTGAAGGCATTACCAATGTGGAATCTACCGAGGGAAACAAACTTAACGCAAAAAGAGGTAGTTTTTATGACACTGAAAACAAATTATTCCGCTTTTATGATGGGGATGTAGAGACAGAAACAAGCGTTATTTATGGAGAAATTCTATTCTATGACGAGGCCAACCAATATTATGAGGCGATAGAAAATGTCAGCATATATAATAAGGAACGTGAGATAGAAGTCTTTGGCGAGGAGGGGAAATATTGGGAAGAAACACAATATTCTAAGGTATTTGGAAATGCGTTGGTCAGAAAATACTTCGAACAGGACACCCTTTTTATGATTGCCGATACGCTTATTTCCCAGGACAGTGAAGATCCCGAAAAGCGGTTTCTGCTAGCTTTCCCAGACATGCGCATGATCAAATCCGAATTGGCGGGGAGGGCGGACTCCATGGTTTACAGGTATGCCGACTCCACCATTTACCTGTATAATGACCCAGTCATGTGGAACAACAAGAGTCAAATTACAGCAGACAGCATTCAGATTTTGATAGCTAACCAAAATATTGACAAAGCCTTTCTTAAAAGTAACAGTTTTGCCGTCACCAAAGACACCGTTTCCAATTATAACCAGATAAAAGGGAGGAAAATGACGGGTTATTTTTTGGATGGGGACATGAGTAAACTGGACGTAGAAGGCAATGGGGAATCGCTTTATTTTGCGTTGGAAAATGACACGACTATCCGAGGCATAAATAAGCTGCTCTGTGGGAGGATCATCATGCACTTTCAGGACAATCAGGTATCCAAAATTTCGCATACCATCAAACCGGAGGCCTCTTTTACACCGCCCCACATGATAAAGGAGGAAGAGAAAGCCCTTAAGGGTTTTGTATGGCGAATTGAAGAACGACCGACGATGGCCATGATCAACGCATGGAGAACTCCCAGAATCAGGGAAGAAGATCCGTATAATTTTTTCAACGAACCGGATGTAACCTTACCCTATCCCGAAAATGACGAAATACAAATAATAATCGACAACCCTACCAATTAACGGGACAGAAAGCAATTATATTGATATTTGACTATTAAGTTGGAACAATTAACGGGGCAATCAAAAAAAAATTTTAAAAAAGTTAACGTTTTTTAACCCATAACATTTTATAAACCGGAACCTATTTGGTATTTTTATACGTATATACTGGAAATCGATCAACATAACTAAAATCATTTATCGCCTATTCTAAACTGTTTACATGAAATCTCTCTTTTTGTTTTTGACCACCCTCCTTCTGCTGACGCAGCCTATGGCTGAGGCTAGACAGGTACGTGTCTTAAGTGAGAGGATCGAATTCAACGGTAAAATTAACACCTCCCAAAGAAAGTCCCTCATTCTCCAAAATGATTCAGATGAAGAAAAAGAATATTTCCTACGGTATTTGCGCGGAAATATCGGTTCTTCCCAATCCATGAAGATATGTTTGGACAGAACCTGCTTTGACCCGGTAAAGGAGGCCTCCAAAATCAAAATCAATCTAAAGCCAGGTGAAGTTTACACAGATTTATATGTGGAATTTGACTTGGGCATTATTGAAACACGGGGAACTTTTGACCTGCATTTCTACAACACCGACAATTCAAGGGACATGTTCCTTATCGAAGGAGTGTACAATGTCGCCAGCGAAGAAGACGAAAATTATTTTAATCACAAAGACATCGAAATCGGCGGCGTTTATCCCAACCCCGCAACTCGGGTGGCTCAATTGGATTATAAAATCAAAAACCCCGC
The DNA here is from genome assembly GCA_035460985.1 of Lunatimonas sp. Lineage (GTDB taxonomy): Bacteria > Bacteroidota > Bacteroidia > Cytophagales > Cyclobacteriaceae > Lunatibacter. The sequence continues at coordinate 13,866 of DATHWC010000197.1, read as the reverse complement.
GGTGAAAGCAAGAGTGGTTGTCAACACGTTTATTGGCAACCCCATATATGATTTTAGGCTTGACCCTTTACATACTACCCTTGAAATAAATGTTACGGATCTAAATCCGGGTGTATATGTATATACTATTTTTATCGATGACAAGAATATTGTCACCAAAAAACTCGTTGTAAAGAGGTAACGCCTCCCTGATTTCGCCCACGATTATTCAGTCACTTGATAACGAGTAAAAAATCCCCTATATTTGCCGATTAATTATGAAAAAACAAGTTATCCTCCTTTTCACTACCATAATCCTACTTGGAGCGTTATCTTCATGCGGAGAGTTTTATAAATTGGAAAAAAGCACCAACTGGGATGATCTCTACGACGCTGCAAACAGATATTACGATAAAAAGGAATTCAACAAAGCTATTATACTTTATGACCGGGTATTACCGGTAATTAGGGGAAGCGGAAAAGCAGAATTGGCTGAATTTAACTATGCCTACTCCCATTTCCGTACCAAAAGGTACATTGAAGCGGCAGGTTATTTCAAGACCTTTTTTGACACCTATAATAGAAGTCCCTTGGCAGAAGAAGCATTGTTTATGAACTCCTACTCCCTCTATCTGGATTCCCCGGACTATAATTTGGACCAAAGAAGTAGCAGGGATGCGGTAAATGCCATTCAGCTATTTATGAACAGATTCCCGGAATCTGATTCCTATGAAAGGGCACTCAGCATGATAGATGACTTACAGAGACGTTTTGAAGAAAAAGCCTTTGAGGAATCAAAAATGTACTACCGACTTACTGAGGGTTTGTTTCCCGGGGAATTTTATAGAGCCTGCATTATCAATTTTCAAAATTTTGCCAAATCTTACCCCGATAGCAAATACAATGAAGAGTTGGCCTTTAAGCTGGTAGAAGTAAGCGTTTCCTACGCACAAAGAAGTGTATTTGACAAAAAGGAAGAACGGCTAAAGGATTCCATGACGTTTGGGGAAAGTTTCAAAGTGAAATATCCGGATAGCGCGTATGTGAAGAAAGTAAACAACCTACTCTCCTCCACACAAACAGAACTTGAGGCCCATTACCGTCTTAAGGAAGATTATGAAAAAAGAACTGCCGAAGCCAAACGCATAATCGAGGAAGAGGAAGCCCGAAACAAAGAAGCTAGCGAAGCATTAAGAAACGTAGAAAATTAACTATTCAATCAATAACATGGCTGCACAACAATCAATCATCACACGTGATTTGGAAAAAATCGCTGAGAAAAGTGGGAATCTTTATGAATCTATTTTTGTGATCTCCCAACGAGCCAAGCAGATTTCGACCAACATGAAGGAAGAGCTTAACAACAAGCTTTCCGAGTTTGCCTCCACGGTAGACAACTTGGAAGAGGTATTTGAAAACAAGGAGCAGATCGAGATCTCCAAGTTCTACGAAAGAATGCCGAAGCCGACTTCCTTGGCGATGGAAGAATTCATGGAAGAAAAAGTATTATTCCGAATCCCTGACGAAGACGTGGCTGAGTAAACACCCATGTCGTCGTCCATACAAAGTAAAAAGATTCTTATAGGCGTCACGGGCGGTATCGCCGCCTACAAAATCGCCTTACTTATTCGGTTACTTATAAAAGAAGGAGCAGAAGTAAAAGTCATTATGACTACTTCTGCTCTTGACTTTATTACCCCATTGACTCTTTCTACCCTTTCAAAGAACCCCGTGCTCGTAGACTTTTTTGACAAAAAATCGGGGGAATGGAACAATCATGTGGAATTGGGCCTTTGGGCAGATGTTTTTCTTATTGCCCCCCTAAGTGCCAATACGTTAGCAAAGTTGGCTCAGGGTCAAAGCGACAGCCTACTTGTAGCTACTTACCTTTCGGCTCGATGCGCTGTCTTGGTAGCTCCCGCTATGGATTTGGACATGTATAAGCATCCCAGTGTCCGGCAAAACTTTGATACCATTCTGCGTCACGGAGTGACAATTCTGGAAGCGGGTACGGGCGAGCTGGCCAGTGGACTTCACGGCCAAGGAAGGATGATGGAACCAGAGGATATGATTGAAAAGATATCGGTATCCTTTCGATCTCAGAGGGACCTAAAGGGTGAATCATTCTTAATTACCGCAGGTCCTACCCAGGAAGCCATCGATCCCGTTCGCTATATCAGCAATCATTCAAGTGGAAAAATGGGAATAGCCATCGCATATGAAGCCGCTGAGCGGGGAGCGAAGGTCCATCTTGTATTGGGACCTACCAATTTTAAAATAGTACATCCCAATATTGACGTCATTCCGGTGGTAAGCGCTCAGGACATGTATGAGGCCGCTAAAGTGGTCCATCCGACCGCTTCCTGCGTGGTCTTTTCCGCAGCTGTGGCCGACTACGGTCCTGCCGAGCCTTCTACCCAAAAAGTAAAAAAATCCGGAGAGCAGATGACATTGACGCTAAAAAAAAATGTGGATATAGCACTCACTCTCGGGAAAGCGAAGCATGAAAAGCAAATCCATGTGGGTTTCGCATTGGAGACGGAGAACGAACGGGAAAATGCCATTCAAAAGCTTGAAAAGAAAAATTTTGACTTTATCGTGCTCAACTCCCTTCAGGATATAGGAGCTGGTTTTAAAGCGGATACCAACAAAGTGACATATTTTTTTAGAGACAACAGCTCGTTGGTTTCCGAGGTCCTGCCTAAAAGGGAAATTGCCAAACAGGTTGTTGATTTAATAAAAACCCACCTGGACAAACAGGAAAAGAAATAAATTCGTTTTATATTTAGTATCGGCGCAGATATCACTAAATAGCTAGCTATGAAACATTTTATGATAATTTTTTATATATGTGCGATGTGGACACTCCTACTTACAGGAGTATCTGCGTCAGCGCAGCAGTTGAATTTCACCGTAATAGTGAACAGCGAGCGGGCGAGGACCCAAGACAGGGATGTATTCGCCAATATGAAAACTGCCTTCGAACAGTATTTGAATGGACGAAGCTGGATTGAGGATGAATTTCGCCCAGAAGAACGAATTAAAGGCAACCTACTAATCACCATCAATGACATGCCGCAAGTAGGCTTGTTTTCCGCCACCGTTCAGATCCAGACGGTACGCCCCGTCTATGGCTCAAACTACGAGACCTTACTCTTTAATTTTGCAGACAGAAATTGGACCTTTGAATATGTGGAGTCACAACCTATGGAGTTTAACCGATTCTCATATCTGAACAACGTGACATCGCTGTTGTCTTTTTATGCCTATATTGCCTTAGGCTTGGATTACGATTCATTTTCCCCGAGAGGCGGCAATCCTTATTTTGAAATTGCGAGCAATATTGTAGCTAATGCACAGCAGTCACCCCGTCCGGGATGGAACCAAAACCCTTCGGATAAAAGGAACAGATATTGGCTGTCCAACGACCTATATGCTTCACAGGTTTTGGTTCCTATTCGGGATGCGTACTATCTGTACCACCGCATGGGATTGGACTTGCTAACCACCAAACCCAAGGAAGCATACGAAAACATCCTGGAGGCTATTCAGAAAGTAGCTGAAGCCAATCAGGTCCAGCCAAACAGTATCCTTACTATCAGCTTTATGGATGCCAAATCCGACGAAATCAGCAAAGTTCTTAAAAGTGCCCCCTTGGAAATCCGCCAACAGGCGGTGGAAGTTTTACTCCGGGTAGACCCCAACAACTCCAGAAAATACAATGATATTCTGAAAGGTTGATTGTAACTTGCAGCTTTTTACGGCACTATAAACCAAACCACCATGCTCACGCATTTAAGTATTACCAATTATGCGTTGATCCAACAGCTGGAGATGGATCCATCGAAGGGGCTCAATATGATCACTGGAGAGACAGGTGCGGGAAAGTCAATCATGCTCGGGGCTATAGGATTGCTTTTGGGTAACCGTGCCGACACGAAATCCCTCTATGATGATGAAACCAAATGTGTCATTGAGGGTGTGTTTCAAATCAGATCCTACGGGTTGCAGGGATTCTTTGAATCGGAAGATTTGGATTATGAGGATACTTGTATAATACGGCGGGAAATTGCTCCTTCTGGCAAAAGTCGCGCGTTTATCAATGACACGCCCGTACGTCTCGAATCCCTTAAAACGCTTGGAAAAACGCTGGTGGATATTCATTCCCAGCATGAAAATTTACTACTGGGGGCTTCCTCCTATCAACTGGCGCTTGTAGACAACTACGCCCAAACGGCCGAAGAACGGTCCTCCTACCGAATCGCCTATAAGGCATATACCCAAGCGAAAAAGGCTTTTGAAAAACTGACCCTAGAAGCTCAGGCACTTCAAAAAGAAGCCGATTACAACAAATTTCAACTTGACGAACTGGCAGCTCTAAACCTCATGGCTGGTGACCAGGAAGAATTGGAAGAACAGCAATCCCTTCTTGAACACGCCGAGGAAATAAAGGCCAAACTCACCGAGGCCATCACCTATCTGGATCATGAAGAATTAGGAGCTCTGAAGGCGTTGGGGGCTGTAGCCCATCAATTGCAGGACTTGGGGAATTTTGGAAAGCAGTTTGCCGAATTGAGGGACAGGTTTCAGAGTGCCTGGATAGAAATACAGGATATACAGTATACGCTGGCCAAAGAGGATGACGGCTTGGAGGTGGATTTTGAAAAGTTGGAGACCGTACGCGACCGGCTAAGCAAAATATACCAGTTACAGAAGAAGCACGGATTAGATTCTGAAGAGGGGTTAATCGCCCTATCCGAGGAATTGACCGATAAGGTATTTCAGGTGGACCACTTGGAGGAAATGCTTCAGGAAAAGCAGGATCAACTTGCTACTGCCAAAAAGCACTTGATGGAACAGGCGAAAATATTGTCAGGTAAACGGGTAGCCTGTATGGAATCCTTTTCGGAAGATTTACGGGTGCTGCTTCAGCAGCTGGGTATGGAAAACGCGAGGGTAAACATACAGCGTAAAGAAATGCTGCCTGATGCTACGGGTACGGATGCCGTTGAAGTCTATTTTTCCGCCAACAAAGGGATTCCTCCACAGCCAATCGGTCAAGTAGCCTCAGGCGGGGAATTTGCGAGGTTGATGTTTGCCATCAAGTATATTATGGCCGATAAAGTGGCTCTGCCTACCTTGATTTTTGACGAAATTGATACGGGGATCTCCGGTGAGATTGCCTTGCAGCTGGTAAAAATGATGCAGGAAATATCCAAGAAACATCAGGTAATCTGTATCAGCCACTTACCTCAAGTCGCTGCAAAAGGTGAACAGCATTATTTTGTCTATAAGGACAACAGTCAGGAGAAAACAATCAGTAAAATCAGATTACTTTCACCGGAAGAAAGGCTGACGGAAATCGCCAAAATGATTGCAGGAGCAAATCCATCAGCAAGTGCTTTTCAAAGTGCCAAGGAACTTTTGGCAGGCTAATTCTTGCTGTAATTCCCCATATGTCCCGCATTTATAGAAAAAATCAATTAAAATTAATTAGTTTTGCGGTACCCATTACCAAATAATCATCCAAAAATAAACACATACTATGCCTGAAAATTTATTAAAAGGAAAAAAGGGGATAATAACCGGCGCCCTTGATGAAAACTCCATAGCCTGGCAGGCTGCATTGAAGGCTAAGGAACAGGGAGCAATATTTGTACTTACTAATGCTCCGATTGCGATGCGAATGGGTGCGATCAATGAATTGGCTACGGCCTGTGATACTATCGTAATTCCCGCTGACGCTACTTCCGTGGAGGACATAGAGAAGTTGTATGACGAAGCTAAGGAATTTTTGGGCGGAAATTTTGATTTCATACTGCATTCCATCGGCATGTCCCCCAACGTCCGAAAAGGCAGATCATACGGCGATCTCAACTATGACTGGGTACAAAAATCCTATGATGTATCCGCCATATCGTTTCATAAAATGTTACAGATTGCCGAAAAAAAAGACATACTTAATGAATGGGGTTCAGTAGTGGCACTTAGCTATATAGCGGCACAGCGATCATACCCATTCTATAGTGACATGTCAGAGGCAAAGGCGATCTTGGAAAGCATTGCCAGAAATTACGGACAGCGGTACGGCTTACTTAAGAAAGTCCGTGTAAATACCATCTCCCAATCCCCCACTAAAACAACCGCCGGATCAGGAATCAACGGATTTGATGAATTCTTTGATTTTGCAGACATGATGTCCCCACTAGGCAATGCTTCGGCAGAGGCATGTGCGGAATACATTATTACCCTATTTTCAGACTATACGCGCATGGTAACCATGCAGAATCTATTTCATGACGGAGGCTACTCCTTTTCTGGGATTTCACAGACCATCGTAGATAAGTACTTGACAAAATAAGAATAGGCCGGAATCCTATCAGATTCCGGCTATTTTTCTATCATTTTTCAGTCCGTAAGGCTTTTTATTCTTCAATATGATAACAAAGAAATAGTCATCTCGAAATATTAAATGCTAATTTAATATTCTTCCCTCTCAATCGAACCAAATAGATTGTCCGATATGGCATAGGCCTCCCGGTAGACCTGTCTGGTCCAACCCTATCCGGGCAAATAAATTTAATTTTTTTAAATTGGCAGCAGAAGATCTGCCCGCATAGGTGTATTCCTTAATTCTTCAAATCATCTTGGCTCTTGTATTAGTTTGTCCGTACACGACCAAAAACAGTTTACACCGGACAATAGAATCCGGCATAATTGCTTGAAAACGCGATGTTTTCTACATATCCAGTTGGCACAATCTGTGAAAATGGAAATGAGATAAACAAAATATAATTTCACATGAAAACCTTCCAATTTCTCGTTTTCTCGCTCTCGTTTTATTTCCTATCCTTCGCAGTGCATGCTCAGCAATCAGAAACCCGTACTCCAGGCCAATTTACCAAAATACAGTCAGGAGGTAGCTGGGATGTAATTGTGCAAACGGGAAATAAAGACGGGATAAGACTCGAATCCAAAAATATACCGTTAAGCAAAGTAATCACGGAAGTCTCAAATGGTACGTTGAAAGTGTATTTGGAAAAAGGCAACCACCGCCAAACTGGGTTGACTGTGTATGTGACGGTAAAGAACATCGAAGGTTTATACAGTTCAGGGTCAGGAAATATGCAGGTGAAGTCGGACATCACAACCGGTTCCCTTATCCTTAAAAATTCCGGATCAGGATACATAAGCCTCCAAAACATTAACGCAGGCAATCTGAAAGCGGTAATGAGTGGCTCCGGAAAGATTAATGCAACAGGCGGTTCGGTTGGGGAAGTCTCGCTATCTCAATCCGGGTCGGGGGATTTTAAAGCTGAGAAAATGTCAGCTGATGAAGTTAATATCAGAAAGTCGGGTTCAGGGCAATCACATATTGGGAGAATCGAACGATTAGATGTCAAATCCTCCGGGTCGGGCAATGTCTATTATGCCGGAAATCCAATAATAGCCTCCATTTCCACATCAGGATCATCAAAAGTGGTCAAACGATAGACATTTTCTAAAATAGCACAAGCCGCTACAAATCCAACTTAACCAACTCCACGATGATCGCCAATTATTTAAAAATCGCTCTTCGGAATATCAAAAGAAATCCGTTGTATGTTTCGATCAATATTTTTGGCTTGGCGGTTGGGTTGGCTGTAAGCATTTTGATATTGTTGTTTGTCCGTTATGAACTGAGTTACGATCGATACCACGAACAGGCAGACAGAATTGTGCGGGTTTCAAGAATGTGGTTTAATCAAAGTGGAGAAATCAGCCTAAATATCGGCCATACGGCGCCTCCCTTCGGTCCGCTGATCAAATCTGATTTTGGGGATGATGTGGAGCATGCTGTACGGCTTTTTAATTTCAATCCGCTGGTAACCCATGAACAAAACTCTTTTGTGGAAGAGCATCTTTTCTTTGTAGACCCGGGGATTTTTGACTTGTTTTCCTGGAAATTATTAGCCGGAAATCCCGAGTCTCTGGCCGAATTCAGTGATGCGATCATTCTGACTGAATCCATGGCCAACAAGTATTTTGGTGACGAATCTCCAATGGGTAAAATGTTGGAACTGGAATTGCCAGGCCAAAAAACAATGTTTGAAGTGAGGGGAATAATGCAGGATATCCCGTCCAATTCCCATTTTCATGTGGACTTTTTAGCATCAATGAGCCCGGTAGAGGAATTTTATGGGGGAGCAGATGAGATGATGAAAAATTACGGTTCAAATAATTTTTCCACCTATCTCCTACTTGCAGAAGGCGTAACGCCAGCCAGCCTAGAACCTAAGTTGCCTGGGTTAATTGACCGGCATATGGGGGAAATGCAAGCCGGAGTGCCCGCATCAAAAGGAACCCAGCTATCCCTTTGGCCGCTTACGAGTATTCATCTGCACTCAAACCTGGACTCTGAAATCGAACCCAACGGGAACATGGATTATGTGATTACTTACCTAGCCGTTGCGCTGTTTATTCTGCTGATTGCCTGCATCAATTTTATGAATCTATCAACAGCAAGGTCATCGCTTCGCTCCATGGAGGTGGGAATTAGGAAAGTAATGGGGGCAGATCGATCCGGCTTGATAAAGCAATTTATGGGGGAATCCTTTATTATGGTGGGGATTGCGTTGTTATTCGCATTAATACTAGTGGCGTTATTTCTCCCCATGTTTTCAAATTTCACCGGAAAGGAGCTAACTATAAACCTCCTTTTTCAACCTGGACATCTCATCGGGCTTGTCGGAATGGTAATTCTCGTAGGGTTGGTAGCGGGAAGTTACCCGGCCTTATTTCTGTCCGGCTTTACCCCTTCCAAGGTCCTAAAGGGAATATTTAAAGCAGGCTCCGGACATAAACGATTTAGATCAGTAATGGTCACCGGACAATTTGCCATATCTGTCATGTTAATAGTGGCAGTGATGGTAGTGATCCACCAGCTGAATTTTATGCAGTCCAAAGATTTGGGGTTCAAAAAAGAAGATATCGTGGTACTTCCATCCAGTCCAGCTATTACCCAAAATTACCTTATTTTCAAAGATAGGTTAGAAAACCATGCCGGCATTCAGGAAGTAAGTATTTCAAGCAGGGTTCCCTCCGGAAGATTGCTGGATTCCCAAGGTACCTCAGCAGAGCTAGACGGGGAAATGAGCACTATAGATGTTTGGATTTCCGATGTCCACGTGGGGCACAATTTTATCCATACCTATGGCATACAATTGGTGGCAGGTAGGGATTTCGGTTATTTGCAGGCAACTGACTCCACAGATGCCTTTGTGCTCAATGAAACCGCTGTACGGGCTATTGGTTGGAGCAGTCCGGATGAAGCTATTGGGAAGCGCTTTAATTATGGCTCCAGAAAAGGCTTTGTGACAGGAGTGGTGAAAGACTTTCATTTTGAATCCTTACACCAACCCATCGTACCGATTGTATTTATGATTCCGGAGGATAGAACTAATCTGGTAAGCATCAAACTGAATGCTGATCAGAAAACAGCCACAATGGACTACCTGAGAGCGGAATGGGAAGCGTTGAGACCGGGCTTTCCCTTTGAGCCAAAATTCGTAGATGAAGGTTTCGACGCACAATATGAAGCGGAGGCAAAGGTTAAAACCATCTTTACATTTTTTGCGGGATTGGCGGTATTGATCTCGATGTTGGGGCTATTGGGTTTGACTACATTTGAGACAGCCCAACGAACCCGGGAAATCGGTATACGTAAAGTAATGGGCGCAGAAGTATTTAGTATTGTCACTTTACTTGGAAAGGATTTTTTGAAATTAGTTTTATTTGGCTTTTTGGTCGCCGTGCCTCTATCCTGGTATGGTATGTCCCAATGGTTGGAAGGGTTTGCCTATCATGACGGCATTTCCTGGCAGGTATTTGCGATGGCCGGATTAGTGGCCGGATTAGTGGGTGTGTTTACCGTCTCGGGTCAAGCGATAAAGGCTGCCTTGGCTAATCCTATCCAATCGATTAAAAATGAATAAAAAAACGCGCAAGTACTTCTTCATAAGGAGCATTCTTACGTAATAGGCGCATAACTAGGACTTTGGCTGTTTTTTTAATCTCTATTTTTTAGGAAGTGTTTGCTTGGTCAACGACGGATAAATGGATATATTTAACCTCTGAGTTGGATTAAAATCCCCTTTCCTATTAACCTAACCCCTATGACGGTGACGCAAAACCTTTTTTCGATAAGTAAATCCAGACCTTATTTTTGCAAGATGGTTTTTATTCTCCCGTTCTTTTTTCTTAATACGACTAAAAACCTGGCCCAAAATGCCGAATCGATTTCCGTTCTAATCGTGGATGGATTTAGCAACCACGATTGGAAACAGACCACCGCTGTCACTAAATGGATTTTGGAAGGGAGTGATCTCTTTCAAGTTGACGTTAGCACCGTCCCAGCGGACAGTGTGGCAAGGAAGGCATGGCTACCTACTTTCGACAGCTATGACGTTGTTATCCAGAACACCAACAATATTCAGAACAAAAGCATTAAGTGGCCACGGGAAGCCGAAAAAGCACTGGAGAATTATGTAAAGAATGGAGGTGGTTTGTATATTCTTCATTCAGCCAACAACGCATTTTCCCATTGGAAGGAATATGATGAAATGATTGGCCTAGGATGGAGGTCGCAGGACACTGGGACTTCATTGGAAATCGATTCGAACGGAAACATCTTGCGATACGGTCCCGGAGAAGGAAAAGGCACTGGACATGGGGATCGGTTTAACGCGTTAGTTAAGATCCTTAACAGGCACCCTATCAACGAGGGATATCCGGATGCTTGGCAGACGGTTAATACGGAGGTATATTATTTCCCACGCGGTGAGGCCAAAAACTTGGAAGTTCTATCTTATGCCTACGATAGCACAAGCACCCAAAAAATGTGGCCTGTGGAATGGGTGGTGGAGTATGGTAGGGGAAAGGTCTATAATTCCAGTTTGGGTCATCTCTGGGAGGGAGAAACTTACCCTCCGGCCTATCAGTGTGCCGGATATCAGACTACCGTAGTTCGGGTAGCGGAATGGCTAGGAACCGGAAAGGTTACGTTTCCTGTGCCATCCGATTTCCCAACAGCATCGACACCTAGTTTACGGCCAAAAGAAACCTATTTAAATCAAGAATAAAACCTATTCAAACCTATTAATACATCTCTATGAAAACCTTTTTGATGGCCTTGATTTGCTTATCCATGCTCCAGCATGCCTACGGGCAAAAACCCAATTATCAACCCCCTACTGATTTTGACCAGGAAAGAAGTGGCATAACAAAGGGGCGGCTAGACACCATCAACTATTTCTCGCAAACCGTGGACACGGTTCGAAGAGGCTTTGTGTATTTGCCTCCCTCCTACACTGAAACCAAAAAATATCCGGTTTTATACCTGCTGCACGGCATTGGAGGAGATGAGGAAGAATGGCTAAGGGGAGGAACTCCCCATATAATTTTAGACAACCTTTATGCAGACGGAAATTTGGAACCTATGATTGTAGTATTGCCCAACGGACGGGCAATGAAGAATGACCGGGCGACCGGAAATATTATGGACCTTGAAAAGGTTACCGCCTTTGCGACTTTCGAAGATGACCTTTTGAAGGACCTTATTCCATATATAGAAGAAAATTATTCGGCACTTACCGACAGGGAAAACAGAGCCATTGCGGGATTGTCCATGGGCGGAGGTCAGTCGTTAAATTTCGGACTTGGCAATCTGGATACCTTTGCTTGGGTTGGAGGATTTTCTTCCGCCCCCAACACCAAGGCACCAGAACTTCTGGTACCAGACCCCAAGGAAGCACGTGAGCTGTTAAAACTGCTTTGGCTATCCTGCGGGGACGAGGATCGGTTAATCCGTTTCAGCGAACGGACCCACGAATACCTCGTCCAGCACAATGTGCCCCATGTTTACCATATAGAGCCGGGAAGCCATGACTTTAAGGTTTGGAAAAATGGGCTTTATAATTTCTCCCAGTTGCTGTTTAAGCCATTTGAAATCTTATACCACGGATCAAATGACCTCAGCGATCAGATGGATAGTTGGTATCCCGCTTCAATAGAAAAATCTGAATAATATATTTAAATTTAATACCTAAATCTATTTTTTGCTTGATAATTGAAATACAAACGGCCAAGCGTATGAAACATAAAGTCTATTTATCCCTGACAGATGAAGATCTAGAAAAGCTCAAGGCATTTGCTGAATCCGGCGAGTCGGACGAATTGAGTGCGATGATCAAACTGCTGACGGACAAGAAAGATAAAGCCCAATACATTGCGCATCAGGTCTATTTGGCTCTATCCGATATCAGTGGATTTGAACCCGATAAATTCAACGATGAAAGTGATTTGAAATATGACCTTGGATTAAGTCTCTACCATAAAAGAGCGCTAAAGAACTATTTTCAAAATATTGTTACTGAGTTGAATTCGGACAAAACAATCACTATCCCGGAATGTGAAAACCTAAAGAAGGTAAAAGACTGTTTAACTCTGGTAAAGTCGAAAATATGAAGTCTTTACTTTTGTCCTTATTATTGGTTTGTGTGGCGTTAACGGCACGCAGCCAAGACGGTTTTCTGGACAGATTTACACTGAGACAGTCCTTTCAAAGTAGAAACGCCAGGGCTGAACCTGCAATTTTTACGTTTACAAAACCAAGGGAAAAAGAAGCCTCTTGGCTACTCAACGCAGCCATTGGATACAACCTACTGAAAAACAGCACATCTGACCTGACCCTAAACCCCTATGTGGAATATCACAAGAATACCTTAATCGATAGAATGCAGGATAACTGGCAAGCGGGTGTTTCTTCCGAATGGCAGAGTAGGGATCTTTCACAGAAACCATGGACTCCTATTTTTATTACCGCCCTCAAGTACAATGAAGACAAAATCAAGAATAATACCTCCTTCCAGGGTAACCTGTATTTCACGCCCCTGTTTAAAGGCAAGGCGATGGATCCCCTTTATTTTTGGATTCCAAACAATACATCAAATTTTGGGCGGGCTTTTCAATTTACCTATACCCCCTATATTGGCTTGGAAAATGAAAACCGGATAAATACCGAAATTGAAGCTTCCTCCGGGCATATTTATAGGGCTGTCTTTCGAATAACATCGGAAATCTCACTCTTTCCGCAAAATGAACAGTGGAGAGGTAAATTCGAATTCTATTTGGACTGGCAATATAGAAACAACTTTAGAGAAACTGTAACTGATTTGACAGCGGCCGACCATAAGTACTTTACCAGTAGTTTTAATTATACTTTCTTCTCAGAAGATGACGGGAACAAGTCAGCGAAAATCGGATTGGACTACACCAACGGAGAAAACCCGACGAGAAATTTTGAACAGCAATCCTTTTATGCTATAAGTTTGAAGGTTAAATTGTAACAACAAAAAATCGATTGGGTGGATTTCAAAACGACTGGTAACTCAAGGGTATCATCATTTGTAATGGTATTTGGATACAATTTTGTCCTTCATCTAAAGAGGAAAAAATTATTATGAACAGAAAAGTATTCCTATTTATCGCAACAAGCTTGGACGGTTACATTGCACAGCCGAACGACAATCTTGATTTTCTGTCTATAGTCGATCAGGAAGGGCAAGATTATGGGTATGCGGATTTCATTAAGACCGTGGACACGGTAATAGTCGGGAGAAAGACATATGACAAGGTAATGTCAATGGGCGTTGATTTTCCCCACGCTGATAAAGACGTCTACATTATCACGAGAACACCAAGGCCTGCTGAAGGTCATGTGAAATTTTTTACCGGAGAGCTGAAACACCTAATTGAAACGTTAAAATCAACAGAAGGGAAAAATATCTTCTGTGACGGCGGTGCGGAAATAGTAAACGAGCTTTTGCGGAACGACTTGATTGATGAGTT